>JAQUEZ010000102.1 GCA_028684915.1 Desulfobulbus sp. | reverse complement strand
TAGAGTGAGGCTGCGGTGGCAACCAGTGACAGGGCTGTGCTCTGCCGATCTTGCTCCGTAGCCATGGCTTCCCAACGGGCCGCATCGGCAGTGCTGCCCAGTTTATCCCACAGGTCGAGCTCATAGCTGACGGAACCCGATGCGCTAAAGCTGCGTTTTTCCGCGCTTGAGGACCCAAGACTGCGACTGATTTGGGTACTTCCCTGTACGGAAAGGCTGGGTAAGCGGTCGCTTTCCGCCAGTTCCGCCTGCAGTCGAGCCTTGCGGAGCTGCAGAGCTGCTGCCGCCAGATCGTTGTTACGTTTGAGAACCTCATCTATCAGCTGGTTGAGTTGGCTATCGTTAAATCGACGCCACCAAAAATCCACACCGGCTGGCCGGGGATCCTGCGCTTGGCTCCAAGTTTGCGGTAGATCAAGCTCGGGGCTGGTATAGCTGCTATGCAAGCCGCAACCGCCAAGGGTCAAACCCAGGAAGGCGAGAAAGGGCAGGGTGTATTGGGTTGTATGCATAACTTACTCCCTGGCCAGGGCCACCACCGGGTCCAGGTGGGCGGCATTACGGGCCGGTAGAAAACCGAACAGTACGCCGATGAAGGTGGAGCAGAGAAAGGCAGAGACAATGGCACCGGTGGAGTAGATCATCTTAAAATCAATACCGGAGAGTTTTACTGCCAGGCCAACGCCCAGAGCCAGGCTTACCCCGAGAAAACCGCCAAGCAGGCAGACCAGGATCGCCTCGATAAGAAACTGCTGCATTATGTCACTGTGGCGGGCACCCACGGCCATGCGTACCCCGATTTCTTGGGTTCGTTCCGTTACTGAAACCAGCATGATATTCATGACGCCTATCCCACCTACTACCAAGGATATCAGGGCAATGGAAGAGATGAGTAGGGTCATGGTCTGGGTAGTTTTTTCAATGGTCTGGCGGATGGCGTCCAGATTGGAAACAAAAAAATCCTTGATGCCATGGCGTTGGGTCAGCAGCTTGACCGCACTCTGTTCAGCCACACTGGTGCTGACATCATCGGCCACCCGGACAATAATAGATTTCAGATAATGCTGACCGGTAAGGCGGGTCATGGCGGTGGTATAAGGCACCCAGACGTTGAGGCTGTCGGTGTCACCAAAGCTGGAATCCTTCTTTTTGGTTACCCCGATAATCCGGCAGGGCGTGGTGCCGAGCATGATCACCTGGCCGAGTATTGGCCCGGGATAGTCGGTGAAGAGAGATTTTCTTGTGTTGTCATCGATAACCACATCCTGGGAGGTGGTGCGCACGCTGGATTGGTCAAAGCGCTGCCCCTGGGCCAGTTCCAAGCCCTTAACGCGGAAATAGTGCTCGCCCACACCGTTGACCTGGGCGGTTACGCTGATGTTGCGGTAGATCAAGGTGACCGACTTGGTAACCATGGGCGTGACCGTGTCCACATAGGGCTGCTGGGCCAAGGCATCGGCATCGCGGGGGATCAGGGTCCGGACCTTGCCCGAACGCATGTCGCCGAAATCTATTCCTGGATAAATATTGATGGTGTTGGTGCCCATTGAGCTGATATCTTTCAGGATCCTTTGCCGCGATCCTTCGCCCAGCGCCACCACCGAGACCACCGAGGCAATGCCGATGATGATGCCAAGCATGGTCAACAGGGTTCGCAGTCGGTGTGAGGCCATGGCCAGCAGGGCCATGTGGAAGGCCTCGGTGAACCGGTCCCATTGCGCACGCCAGGCCGGGATGCCGGTCGATTTCGGTGGGGCCAGGGTCACCTTGTCGATGTTGGGGTGGACCTGACGGTCGGCGGTTATCACTCCGTCTCGTAGCTCGATGATCCGGTCGGCATGTTTGGCCACCTGCATATCATGGGTGACCAGGATTATGGTGTGCCCGTCCTGGTTGAGCTCTTTGAGAACCTTGATCACCTCGTTGCCGCTGTTGGTATCGAGTGCACCGGTGGGTTCGTCGGCCAGGATAACCGAGCCTCCATTCATCAGCGCCCGGGCAATGGAAACCCGCTGTTGCTGACCACCGGACAGCTGCCCGGGGACATGCTCCAGGCGATCGGCCATGTTGAGTCGGCCCAGCAGGTGTGCGGCCCTCTCTAAACGGCTATTGCTGTCCATTCCGGCGTAGATTGCGGGTATCTCAACGTTAGCCAGGGCATTGAGGTTAGCCAGCAGATGGTAGCGTTGAAAGATGAATCCGAAATATTCCCGGCGCAAATAGGCCAACTCGTCGGGTTCCAAGGCACCGGTTTCCTGGCCGTTGACCCGATAGATTCCCCGGCTGGGTCGGTCTAGGCAGCCAATGATGTTCATCAGGGTCGATTTGCCTGAACCCGAGGTGCCGACAATGGCAACCATCTCCCCGGCCTTGATGGTGAGGTTGATGTCGTTGAGTACGGTCAGTAGCTCATCCCCGGAGGGATAGTCGCGGCAAACGTTTTCAAGTTGAATAAGCGGTGTTGCTTGCATCACAGCATCCCTGGAGGCGGTCCGCGTCGACGCGTACTGGTTGAGGGCGCGGCAGCAGTTGCGGACTTGTCTCCGATAACCACTTGTTGCCCCTCGTTAAGCCCTTCGATCACCTCGGCCTGAACATTGTTGTTGAGGCCAATCTTGACCCACTGTTCATGCGTTTGTTCAGCTCCATCGGATACCTGGACCGAATACCGGCCCTTGCGGTCCTTGTTGCCCAGTGCCGCCGAAGGAATGACCAGCGCATCTTTAGCCTCGGCAAGCACGATATTCACCTGGGTGGTCATGGAGATGCGCAGCTTGCCGTCCGGATTGGGTACATCGAGCACACCCATGTAATAGATGGCCACGCTTGAGGAAGAGCTTGAAGAAGAGGACGAACTCGATGAACTAGAGCTGCTTTCGCTGGCGATTGATTCCGGGGCCGGCTCAATCGATTTGAGTATTGCCGGGATCTGGTTGTCCGGTTCGCCGAGTATGGTGAAATAGACCCGTTGGCCCGGCTTGACCTTGACCACATCGGCCTCGGAGATCTCCACCTTGACCGTGACCCGCTCCAGATCGGCCACCTTGATAATGGTGGGCGCAGTCTGGTTGGCGTTGACGGTCTGGCCCTCCTTGGTGACGATCGCCACTACCACTCCGTCGATCGGCGAGGTGATCTTGGTGTAGCCCAAGTCGATCTGCGCGGTATTCACCGCGATCCGGGCCTGTTCTATCTGCGCATTGAGCGATTCGATTTCCGCCCGCAGAACCTTGAGGTTGGCCTCGGCGGTTTCAAAATCCTCACGGGAGGCGGCATCGCCCTTCAACATCTGCTGTTGGCGCTTAAAAGTGAGTTCGGCCAGGGCCAGTGAGGCTTCCTTGGCCTTCTTTTCCGCCTGGATCGCATCCAGGGCGGCCTTCTTGTTGCGCAGGGTATTCTGCTGCGGTAAGGAATCGATTTCTGCGACCAACTGTCCGGCCTTGACCCAGTCGCCCAGCTCAACCTTGAGTGATTGTAGCTGTCCGGAGACCTGGGCACCGACACTGACCAGGTTATCCGCCTCGATCTCGCCACTGGCCAGAACCGTGGTTTCGATATTGCCGCGGGTTACCGGTGCGGTCATAGTGCCGGTCTTCTTGTCACCACTGAAAAAGTACCAGATGGACCCGGCAGTGACCAGCGTCAGCAGGGCTAGCGTCAATAGCCAGCGCCAGCGTGATTTTTTTTTCAATTTATGCATCGCAAAAAGTCGTCAATACAACAGTTGGTGACCATTTTGGTCGTCATCTGAAAAGGGTATGTATTCCCTGGAGAAGAGACAGTAAATCGTTCACACAATAGAACAGAATACACCCTGTGCCTAGGGTTATGTACCTATTTTACGAGTAACTTTTGTAAAGAGCCTCTTGTTATGATCGCATAATACCCGATTAATGCTCCTCGCGGTGGTGTTGTTTCCCCCTAGAAGGGGCATGGTCATCGTGTTCTCCTCCGTGTTCCCCCTGATCCCCCAGGGGTAAAAAACTTACACCTATGAGGAGAACAAAGATCACCATCAGGGTCTTGCCCAGCGGTTGGGTTAGGGTTTTGAGTAAAGGTCGATAATTAAGTACGATATGGAGTACAGCCGCGATCACCAGCAGCCAGCTGAGCCATTCATGGGTTGGTTTGATCAGGCCGCTGTGGACCTTGAAAAAAAGGAGGATGCCGGTAACGGCGGAGAGGAGAAAGGCTCCCAAGGTAAAGGGGGTGACCCATTTACGCGAGAGGGTTTGCTTTGAGGTGGTGTTTTCGTTCATAGATAGCTCCAGATGGAAAAGTGAACCAGAGATCAATGGTTGTCTGCGGTTGTCGGGTTTTCGTCTTGTTGATGGAAGATGGCGCCGAAAAATACACTCCTCCTTGTATATCTGTGTTTTTACTTAGCCATCTCTTAGAGTGTGAGGGACTTTTTACGAGTCCATCATGGAAAAGAGTTACTCTTTTTCCGATGGTTGAGGCGGTGGACTCAGTGGGCGGGCAACGAGCTGATCATCTTTTTGCTCACAGACTGCCTCTATCCGATCACCCCGCGGGGTTTCGATGTTAACGGTATCACCGGCCGCTTTATCCTGACAGGCCTCAAATAAATCAGGAGACAGTTTCTGGCGATGTCCAGGTTTTTTCGGGAGCATATCGATATTGTCGGCAAAGGCCGGAACAGCGATCGGCGCCGAAATCAGCAGGGCAGTGAGGAGTAGTTTGGCAATCAGTTTCTTTTTTTGCATTCGATTCTCCTTGCTTGGAGTGGATATTAGGTGCATGGGTAAAGGCTTGCTTGTCGACTCTATGCGGACAATCTACCCTGCGACTTTGCAAAAAATGTGGAGAAAAAAAGGAAATTTAGGGCGATGCAAGCGCAAGTGTGGATTCCGGGTCCGGTGATGTGGTAGGGAGAAGGGCAGGAGGATCTGCTATGCGTTTTTCGTTGCATCTTGGTATTCGTTACCGATTGTTTTTTGCCTTTTTTGCGGCGATCTGCTGTGTCATCATCAGTATGTTCGTCATCACCAGGGTCAGTTTTGAGCGGGGAGCCTTTCGTTACATCCACGCTGTGGAAAAAGAACGGTTGCAGGGGCTGGCCCAGAGCCTGCAAAACCTGTATGCGCTCAATGGCAGCTGGGGCTTTCTCCAAGAGGACGCGACCTCCTGGGTGGTACTGGTCGACGGCACAGAGGATTTGAGCTCAGTTGATTCCCGCCATCATGAGGACGATCATGATAAAGACAAGGAAGCGCATCGTCGGGAGAATCACCATCGTCGTCTGGGGAATCTGCTTGAGAAGCACGGTCCCGCACTTGATTTGGATTTACCGCCACCTCCTCCGCTCAGGTTTCGGCGTGATTTTGAACAGCGTGCTCTTCTTTTTGATAAGGATAATCTCCAGTTGCAAGGCCAAACCGGCCCTTGGAAAACAGACCCCTATCTGTTGCCGCTGAAGGTCGGAGGAAAAACGATCGGCGCTCTGGGGTTAGTGCCGCCACAGATTCTCAATGATCTGCGCATTCGTCATTTTGTCAGTGAGCAACATCAAACTCTGTTCTTGACCGCGCTCTGTATTGCAGCCGGAGCGGCGTTGCTGTCCCTGCCCCTGGCGGGCCGGATGGTCCGGAGGATTATGACTCTGGCCAAGGCGACCAATCGTCTGGCTTCCGGCGAGTATGCTATTCGTGTACCCACAGGCAGTGGCGATGAATTGGGGCAGCTGGCCCGCGATTTTAATCAGTTGGCGCAAACGCTTGAGAGTAACGAACAACTGCGCCGGCGTTGGGTGGCGGATATCTCCCATGAGCTGCGTACCCCTTTGGCGGTGCTTCGCGGCGAGGTTGAGGCGGTCCAGGACGGGGTTCGCCCTTTAAATGCCCAAACCATGGACGTTCTCCATGGCGAGATTCTTCACTTAGGTCGTCTGGTGGAAGACCTCTATGAGCTGTCTTTGGCTGATATCGGTGCCATGACGTACCGCAAGGCCGAACTGGACTGGGCGCAGTTGGTGGCGCAGACCGTGGAATCCTCGCGCAAACAGTTCACGGCTCACCAGCTGGGCTTGGATTATACCGGCCCGGTATCCGGGGTGTTGCTTTGGGGCGATAGTGAGCGCTTGCGGCAACTGCTGGCCAACCTACTGCAGAACACCCTGCGTTACACGGATGCCGGTGGTTGCTTGAAGGTTATCCTGGTGGCCGGCAAAACCCATCACCAGCTAACCTTTTCAGACTCCGTACCGGGGGTTCCGGCCATATCTTTGGCGCGGGTCTTTGATCGGTTATACCGGGTTGAGGGTTCACGCAATCGGGCCCGCGGTGGAGCCGGGTTGGGGCTGGCCCTGTGCAAATCCATTGTCGAGGCACACGGCGGCCGCATTCAGGCATCCGCTTCTCCTCTGGGTGGGCTACAGATCACCATTGAACTGCCAATGAACGGATAGGTTGAAAAATGCCCCATATTCTCATTGTTGAAGATGAAGAGCGTTTGGCCTCGTTGCTGGTCGATTATCTGAGTGCCAGCGGCATGACCAGTCACTGGTTGGCCGAAGGGACTGGCGTAGCCTCCCTGGTGCGCCAGGATCCACCGGATTTGATCTTGCTTGATCTCATGCTTCCCGGCCGGGATGGTATGGAGATATGTAAGGATATCCGTAAGTTTTCCCAGGTGCCGATCATCATGGTCACGGCGCGGGTCGAGGAAATCGATCGTCTGCTCGGCTTGGAATTGGGTGCAGATGACTATATCTGCAAGCCATACAGTCCCAGGGAGGTCGTGGCCCGGGTTAAGGCGGTATTACGGAGGACCGTGGGGACAACATCGACCACGCCGAGTTTGGTCATCGATGAACCGGCCATGCGGGTTCGACTCGATGGCCAACTTCTGGATCTCACTGCCGTGGAATTCAAGCTCCTCTCTTTTCTTGTTGTCAGGCCTGGCCGGATTTACAGCCGGGATCAACTCATGGAGCGCATGTATCCCGACCAGCGGATCGTCAACGATCGCACCATTGATAGCCATATCAAAAAATTGCGGCGGAAAATGGAGCAGGCTTCTCCGGGATGCGATCTGATTCGATCAGTGTATGGTGTTGGGTATAAGTTTGAACCCGATTGGGGGTGATTGGTGCAATTATCCTCGCAACCTATTGTTTTTCTTCAGCTCGTTGGTGGGCATTTCTATGGAGCTATGCTATAGTGCCACTAAATTTCCCCGATAGTTTCCCTTTTATCTCTTGTTGCAGAGGTTTCCATGACACTTTTGCCCGCCATTGAACAAGAAACCCGCCCCAATCCCGATGCCACTGTAATCTGGCTCCATGGTCTCGGGGCCGATGGGTATGATTTTGCCCCCATTGTTCCGGAGCTGAACCTGCCGCCGGAGTTGGGCATTCGCTTTATTTTCCCCCATGCTCCTTCAATGCCGGTGACAGTCAACAACGGCTACGTCATGCCTGCCTGGTTCGATATCCTGGTGATGGATATCGACCGTAAAATCGATACCGATCAGTTACTGGTATCGGCTACAGCCATCAACCGTTTTATCGATCGCGAACTGGAGCGCGGCATTGACAGTCGCCGTATTGTTCTGGCCGGGTTTTCCCAGGGAGGTGCGGTGGCCTATCAGGTCAGTCTCAGCCATCCCAAGCCTCTGGGCGGGCTGGTTGCGATGTCGACCTATTTTGCCACCAGCGACTCGATTACCTTAAGCGAGGCAAACCAGGAGTTGCCGATAGAGATCCATCATGGCGTCTACGATCCCGTCGTCCCCCAGGCGCTGGGTATCCGCGCTGCAGAATTTTTGCAAGAGCGGAAGTATACGGTGGCGTTTCGGACCTACCCCATGGAACATTCGGTCTGCCCGCAGCAGATCGACCATATTTCTCAAGCATTTCAAAGGTTTTTGCACAAATAGCGGTTAGAACAACACTGCACGAGGAGGGTGCATGCAGATCGGATCCAAAACAGAGGCGCAGCAACGGGCAGATCAGGTATCCGCGTTTCGTTCCGAATTGGCTACCATGCGTCAGGAGCAGGTGCTGACACTTGAACCATTGCAGGAGCAGGCAGTCCGTCGTTACCATCATCGTCTACTGGCCCAACTGGCCGCTGGCTTTGATATCGATACCACCAGCCGGCAAAAACAGCTCAGCCTTGGTATGGGCATAACCTCATCCTTGGGTGCCATGGGGCTTGCAACCTCGGTCTTCTTTTTTTACTTCCAGTACTGGGGGTTGCTTGATACCAAGACCCAGGTGACGTGGCTGGTTTCCATGCCTTTTGTTTCACTGGTCCTGACCCTGTGCGCGGTTCGGTTGGAGAAATCGGGTTATTTTGCCAAACTTTTTGCCTTGATCGCCCTGGTTTGTTTTGTGCTCGATCTGTCCATGCTCGGCCAGATTTTTAATATCGCCCCCAGGCCACAGGCGATGCTGATTTGGGCCATCTTTGCGCTGCTTCTGGCCTACGGTGCGCAAAGCCGTTTCATGCTTGCCATGGGCGTTCTCAGCTTTGCCGGGTTCCTCTCCGCCCAGACCGCAACCTGGAGCGGCTGCTATTGGCTCTCCTTTGGCGAGCGACCCGAGACTTTTTTCCCTGCAGCCCTGGCCCTGTTTCTCCTCTCACTCATTCCCCATCGCTGGTACCCTGGATTTGCGGCACTGTACCGAGTCTTTGCCTTATTGCTTTATTTTCTGCCGGTGCTGATTCTCGCCAACTGGGGCCAGGTCAGTTACCTTGAATATGATCCGGATATGGTGGAGATGTTCTATCAGGTGGTGGGCTTTTTGGTGGCCGGAGCGATGATCGGCCTGGGAATGTTTCATGGGTGGCCCGAGGTAGTCAACACGGCCAACGGTTTTTTCACCTTGCTCCTCTATACTAAATTTTATGACTGGTGGTGGGAGTGGTTGCCCAACTACCAGTTTTTTTTGCTTATCGGCCTAACCTCCATTCTCATGCTCCTGATTCTTAAACGGATGCGTGGTGTTTCCATCCGTCGCAAGGCAGAGGCCGCCTTATGAATAAGTCGCTGGTGACTCGGCTTCTTTTTGCCGCCGCCTTTGTATTGCTGGCGGCGGTGAACAGTCTGGTTTTATCTCGGGTGGTCGACAATCAGTCCCAGACTCCTGTTGCCCGTCTGTGGTTAAGCGAACGGGAAGTGCCTAATGTCAAATGGCTGGCCCTGGAAAACAGTGGCGTGGATCTGCGCATCCATTGGCGCAACCTGGGACGAGAGGGGAACACGGTTGATGACCATTCTCCCTCCTGGTTAAGCGGCAAGAAGCTTGAAGAGTTAGGCTTTGTATTTGCCAATGGCCTTCCCTTGGGCGACCGCCGAGCAAAACCGGTTTTGGATCGGGAGGTGTTTTTTGTGCTTGAATTCAGTGGTCCGGCCTATCGTGAGGCCATCCGCAGAGCTGAGCGTACCCTCGCCGCGGTTGAGGCAGAGCAGCGCCAGAACCCCGGCGATAAATCAGGATCTTCCAACCGGTTTCAGGCTAAACAACGAATTCGAGCCGAAGAAAGGGAACGCTCCCGTCTCTTTGTGATTGATGCGGGCCAGGATGCGGCCCAGTTGCATAAGCTCTATAGCGATGCGGGACGATACATCATCACCCGCGGAATCGTGGATGTACACTATCAAAAAGAAAACGGTCGTCTCTGGGCTCGAGGAACGATTGGCGGATTGCAGCCGGCCAAGTTGCACCTGCCACTGAAGCAACGGCAACAACTGGATCGTATTCTTCATGAGCATCACCGCGACAGCGTAGAGAGCAAACTGCCACGCTATGAGGCTGAAGTTGTGTACGGTTCGCAGTATGAACCTTGGATAGAAAGTATTCGCGCCTTACAAGTGGCGCAAACTGAAGAGAAAAAAGAATGAATGATGTAAGTTATTGGTGTGTGTTTTTTTCTGCGGCCCTGGCTTTGAACCTCGCTCCCGGACCAGACCTGATGTACGTCCTGTCCCGAACCGTTACCCAGGGAACCCGGGTCGGCCTTGCCTCGGCTGCCGGCGTTTCTACCGGAGCTCTGGTGCATGTGGCTGCGGCCTCCTTCGGGCTTTCGGCGATTCTTGCCACCTCAGCCGTCGCTTTTATGCTGGTTAAGTATATTGGCGCCTGCTATCTTTTTTACCTGGGCATCCAGGCTCTGCGTTCTGGCGGGACAACCTTTGAGCGTAAAAACAGGGATTCGAGAATAATCCGTCCATGGCAGGCTTTTCGCCAGGGTATCTTGATCGATGTGCTCAATCCCAAGGTGGCGATCTTTTTTATGGCCTTTCTTCCCCAGTTTGTTCGTCCCGGGCATGGATCGGTCTCGCTGCAACTGCTGGTTCTTGGCCTTTTGGTGATTGGAACGGCCATTGTGGTCGATTCTTTTTTCGTGTTGGCCGCTGCCCGGACCACCGGTTATTTTCGTCAACATCCAAGAGCGTCGCTTTGGCTTGATCGTTTTCTCGGTTCGATTTTTATCGGCTTGGGGATCCGACTAGCCCTGGCGGAGCATCGTAGCTAAGGATGCCCAAAAACGGGTAGGCTGGAAAAACATCCATTATACTTGATGGACTCGTAAAATGTACTCATCTCAGAGATGGCTAGGTAAAAACACAGATATACAAGGCGCAGTGTTTTTACGACGTCATCATGCTTGGTTCGTTAAATTTGGCGTATAGAGGAATACAGCGTACCTGTCGGCCGTTACGGTCTTATTTAAAATTTTAGAGGAGCGAGAAATGATCAGGAACGAGCGGGTCAAACTATTAATGCGGTGGGGGCAGCTGTTTTCATGGTGCATGGGGATTCTGCTGGTCCTGGCAATGGCCATACCGGCCGTTGCTGCGACCAATTTACCGCAGGTTGTGCTCTCCCGGGATAACACCCCCATTTCCTATGAAGTGTATGGATCAGGGGAGCCCACGTTGGTGTTTGTTCACGGCTGGAGCTGCGATTCGCGCTATTGGCGGATGCAGATTGATCAGTTTGCCAAGAAGTATCGGGTGGTGGTGCTTGATCTTGCCGGACACGGCCAATCCGGTATGACCCGCAGGTGTTATAGCATGCGTGCCTTTGCCGAGGATGTGCGTGCGGTGGTCGAGGCCGTAGGCAGCAAGACCGTGATTCTCATCGGCCATTCCATGGGAGGCGAGATTGTGGCCCATGCCGCGCGGATGATGCCGGAGCGGGTTATTGGCCTGATCGGGGTCGATACCCTGGAGAATGTCGAGTATCCGCTCAGCCGCCAGGAGGCGGAGGCTATGCTGGCGCCGATGATCGATGACTTCCGTAAGGAAAGTCGCGCCTTTGTCGGAACCATGTTTCGGCCCGGTACCGATCCCGCAGTGCGGCAGTGGGTGCTGGCTGATATGTCATCGGCGCCGCCCTCCATTGCCATGGAATCCATGGAGGCGTATCTCTTTGAGTATGTGAATGGCGGGATTGCCCGGGTTTTTGATGGGATCAAGGTGCCGGTGGTCTGTGTCAACGGTGATGTTTGGCCGGTTGATTTTGAGGCCAACCGCCGTCATATGAAATCCTTTGAGGCCATCACCGTTCCCGGCGGGGATCATTTTCTCATGCTCGACAAGCCAAACGCCTTTAATCAGGCCTTGGAGCAGGCGGTTTATTCCCTTTTACGGAAGGCGGCGGCAGGCAAATAAGGAATTGCTTAGCCCGACTGCAATCGGGCAAGAGGGCAGCAGCTAAAATAGGGGAGGGGGCGTGTTAAGCTCTCTCCCCTTTTTATTTGGCCTTTTGAGAGATGATGACGTCGTAAAAACTTAGATCTTCTGTGTCGCAGCGTTTTTTTCCTAGCCATCCCTGAGGTCGATTTTTTTTCTAAGGACACATCTTACTTCTCAAGAACTAGCCCAACGCCTAAGAATGTCACCGGGTACTTTGCAGAATTGGACAACGAAAGGATTCGGTCCGAAATTTATAAAAATTCGGCAAACGTGTGCTTTATCCGATTTCTATTGTCGAGGAATGGGAACAAAGTTACTTGAAGGAGAGCACCGCGCAATAATTTTTGTGCGACCAATATGCGACCAGCAGAATACTCTGCTGGTCGTGAATAGTGCTGTAAGTAGCTGTAATTGCTTGGAGCCGATAACCGGACTTGAACCGGTGACCTACTGATTACGAATCAGCCGCTCTACCAAACTGAGCTATATCGGCGTGTGGGATATTTGTGATCGCGCGGGGCGATTTGAAGATTTATCATGTAGCAACTTTATGCTACAGTGTCAAGATTATGAAGCATCTTCTTCCTCCCACATTGATCATTGTTTGTCTTTTGGCCCTGTGGCCGGGGCATCGGCTATTGGCTGAAAAGAATCAGGATTCTCCTCGTGCCCTACAGGGGGAGGGGGGGAGAGGTGCCGACAATGGGTGTTTGAGTTGCCACCCCACTGTACAGCCTGATAGCGCTCATCGGTTTGCCTGTACCGTCTGCCATGCGGGGGATGCGACTGCCGCAGAAAAAGATACGGCCCATCAGTCGTTGATTGCCCAACCGGGCCATCCCCATTTTATGCAGCAGACCTGCGGTAAATGCCACCTCGAGGTGGTGAAATCTGCGCAACATTCCCTTCATTTTACCCTCAAAAACGAGGTGAACACCGTTCGTCGTCATTTTGGCGCTTCCCAGGATCTGGAAACCGCCGAGGCGATTGTAGTGGAAGAACCTCCGCAAACTGCCCTCGCCCTTGCCGATGACATGCTTCGGCGTCGCTGCCTGCGTTGTCATACCTACACAACTGGTGATGCCTATACCGCCGTCACCCATGGAGCGGGTTGTGCCAGTTGCCACCTGCCCTGGAAAGAGGGGCGGATGGAGAGTCACAGCTTCCAGGCGCCTAAAGATCGCCAGTGCCTGAGTTGCCATTACGGCAACCATGTGGGCTGGGATTATTACGGCCGCTACGAGCACGATTTCAACTGGGAATATCGCACGCCCTACACCACGAAAACCGCAAATTTTTATCCATCGCGGCCCTATGGGGTGGAATATCATGACCTGGTACCAGATATCCACCAACAACGGGGCCTGGGGTGCATCGACTGTCATCAACGAAGCGGGCATGAGGGGCAGGAGGAAAAACTTGCTTGTCGCACCTGCCATGGCTGGAAAACCGGTCAAAAGTCGCCGCGGGACAACCTGCAGGTAGTGAAGGGGCAATTAGTGCTCAACGGTTCCAGCGACGGCAGGCAATATACGGTACCGTTGCTGCGCCATCCAGCGCACCAGAAATACGGTAAGCAGGTGGATTGCCAGGTCTGCCATGCCCAGTGGAGTTTCAACGACGCGCCGACTCATCTGTTGCGTACCGAAGAGGTGGATTATGATATGTGGCAGTGGTTGGCAGTCCAGGGAAGCTCGGAAATGGAGCGACTGCTGGAACACAATGCCTATGACTCTGATGAATTACCCTTAACCATGCGTGATGGTCTAAGTGGAGAGTCGCGCTCTGGAGTCTGGCTCAAGGGGTTTGGGCAACGGCGCTGGGAGCAGATGCTTATTGATCGTGACCAGGACGGGATAATCAAAGTATTTCGGCCGATTCTTGATCTCCGCCTTTCCATGGTGGATGAAGACGGCAATGCCCTGTTTGACAATATCATTGGGAAGGCATCAGGAAAACTGCCCTATACTCCTCATACCACCGGCCATGCCGGGATGTTTTATCTGAACCGGTTCCAACATGTGCTGTCGCCGTCGGAGGTTAAATCTCAATGAAGCCTTTTCCCTTTCGTTTTTTCAGCCTTTGCCTTGTGCTCCTTTTTCTTGGAGGCAGTTTTGGCTGCGCCTCAAAGCAGACGCAGTACAAAGGGGGGGGCAGTGGAAAATCAGGGGATACGCGCAAAAAAAAAGGGCGGACCAAGGCCACCCAGCGACCCTATGTAATTAAGGGGATAACCTATTACCCGATTCCAACAGCCAGTGGGTATACGGAGCATGGAATTGCTTCCTGGTATGGGGCGCAATTCCATGGCAGAAAAACCTCGAATGGCGAGGTCTACGACATGTACGGTGATACTGCTGCCCACAAGACCCTGCCCATGAACACCATGCTTTTGGTAAAGAATTTGGAGAATGGGCGCTCGACTGTTGTGCGCATCAATGACCGAGGTCCCTTTGTTCAGGATCGGATAATCGACCTGACCTTCTCCAAGGCTAAGAGCCTAGGGGTGGTCGGCAAGGGGACGGCACATGTGGAGATTGTCGCCCTGGCCGAAAGGGAAGAGGAGACAACTCCAGAGACCATGGTGGCAGTCACAACCCCGGGCAAACAAGCCGCTGTTGCCGGATCTTCTTCCGGAAAAAAGGCGCCCCAGGTTACCGCCCAGATCAAGAAAGCACCGCACAAAGCACCACCCATACCAGATTTCGATAAGGGTAATTTTTATGTGCAGGTAGGGGCTTTTGTGAAGATCGAAAATGCCCGTCTTCTGGGCAAAGCCTTTGCTCAACGGGGGAGGGATGTGGTGATTCAGCAATATCCGGCGGCTGGTATGAATCTGTATCGGGTGTTGATTTTTGCCAGCCATTCACTGGCCCAGGCCAAGGTGTTCGAGAAGCAGATGGAGGCCGAGGGTTTTCGTTATGCCTTACTACTGGCTCGTTAAGAGGGAGGCCTGTTCGTATCTTCGCACCTGGGCAAGTAAAGATTTTATTTTTTCATGGTTTTTCACCCCAGGTGCATCTTCCAGTCCGGAGTTGGCATCGACCCCATATGGCTTGACCTGATGTAAGGCATCACGGATATTGTTGCAGTCCAGGCCACCGGCGAGAAAAAAGGGGCGTTTGAGTTGGAGACGTTCAATGAGGGCCCAATCAAAGACGAGGCCGGTACCGCCTTCCGCATCTTTTTGAAAGGTATCAAGAAGAAAACCCTGCACACAGTCGGAGTAAGGTGCAATATCGTCTGCTGTGCTGTGGGCTCTAACCCGGAAGGCCTTCAGCAGGCGGCAGCAGGGCAGGGCGCGGGCAAGTTCGCGACAGTATTCCGGAGTTTCCACCCCATGGAGTTGGATGGTGTTCAGGCCGCAGAAGGTTGCGATTTCCTTAATCCTGTTCAGCTCTTCCCCGACAAACACTCCCACCGTATCGACCAGGGGCGGCAGTTGGGCAATAATGGCCCGAGCCGCATCTGGCGTGATGTTGCGTGGACTTTTGGCAAAAAAGATAAAGCCGAGCGCATCTACCCCGGCATTCACCGCGCAACAGGCATCGGCGAGCCGCGTCATGCCGCAGATCTTGACCCGGAATCGCAGAAGACTCATGGGTTGAGAAATTCCCGTAATAATTGGTCTTGCTGACCGGCTCGCATCAGGCTCTCGCCGATAAGCGCCGCTGCAATACCTGCCTCTTTCAGCCGCCGCATATCTTCTACCGTGGAAATCCCTGACTCACTGACGACCGGAATCTCGGCTGGGATATTTTTGCGCAGAGTGAAGGTGGTTTCCAGGCTAACGCTGAAATCGTTGAGATTGCGGTTGTTGATACCAATGAGCCGACTCTTTGCTTCCAAGGCCGAGTCGAGTTCGCGCTGGTCATGCACTTCCACCAGCACATCCATACCCAGCGATTCGGCTTGCAGGCGGTAATCGCGCAACTGCTCGGTGTCGAGAATAGCGGCAATAAGAAGGATGGCATCTGCGCCCACGGCATGGGCCTCTTCGATCTGCATCGGGTCGATGATGAAATCCTTGCGCAGCACCGGCAGGTCAACTGTTTCCCTAACCTGGGGGATATAGTCGAGCGATCCTTGGAAAAAATCAACGTCGGTGAGTACAGAGAGGCAATGGGCCCCACCCTGTTTGTAGTTGCGGGCGATGCGGACCGGATCGAAATCAGGCTGGATTATACCCTTGGATGGGGATGCCTTTTTGGCCTCGGCAATGATAGCCACTCCCGGAGCGCCCACCAGCGCTTTGATAAACCCGCGCGGCGGTGCAATCGGACGGGAAGGTGTGGGCAGGCCGCGCCGTTTAAGCTCGGCCACTTCCTCAAATTTTCGGGCAACAATGGTATCAAGTATCATAGGGCCTTCCAGGGTGCGTTGCTTCTGTCTGCTCTCTTCGAGTGAAGGTGGGGAAATTCCTCGCATGCATTCGAAATGACGTCAAATTTATGCTTTGCTGAATTGAATTAACTGGTCGAGTTTCGCCAGTGCCGCACCCGAGGCAATTACCTCTCGGGCCAGTTCGATGCCAGCAATGATGCTGTCGGCCTTTCCGGCTGCCATCAGGGCGGTGCCGGCATTAAGCAGCACCATGTCCAGTTTGGCCCCGGGCGTGCCGCCAAGTACGGCTCGAACCTGCTGCGCAGATTCGGCGGCGGTCTTTCCGCCCTTGATGGCTGCGAAATCGGCGGTCGTCAATCCAACCTGTTCCGGATGAAGGATAGAGGTGTTGACCGTGCCCTCAAAGCCGTCGGCAACATGGGTGGCACCGGTGATGGTCATCTCGTCTAAGTTGCCTTCGCCCCAGACGATCACCGCTCGTTTCATCCCCAGGCGGACCAGAACTTCGGCGATGGTGGTGGTCAGCTCTTTGGCAAAAACGCCGGTGAGTTGGACATTGGCACCAGCCGGATTGGTCATTGGCCCGAGGATGTTGAACAGGGTGCGAATACCGATCTCCCGGCGCGGGCCGATGGCGTATTTCATCGCCCCGTGGAGCATAGGCGCAAAGAGAAAACCGATCCCAACCTCGCGCACACAGGCAGACACCTTTTCTGGACGCATGCTCAGATCAACCCCCAGGGCTTCGAGCACATCGGCGGAACCGCAGTGGGATGAGACAGCCCGGTTGCCGTGTTTGGCCACCGGCACTCCGGCAGCCGCGACCACAAAGCTGGTGGTGGTGGAAACATTGAAGGAGCCTGAGCCATCGCCGCCGGTGCCGACGATATCCATGAGGACCTCGCCTGCAGCGGTATTTATACCGGTGTCGATGAAGGTGGCCTTCTCGCGCATCACCTTGACCGCGCCGACGATCTCATCAATGGTTTCACCCTTCATGCGCAGGGCGGTAATGAATGAGCCGATCTGGGCCTGAGTGGCCTCTCCGCTCATAATTTCCTGCATCACCCCGATCGTTTCCGCTTCGGTCAAATGTTCAAGGGCGACAACTTTGGCTATGGCCTCTTTAATCATGGTCAACCTCGTTGATTTTGTGCTCAAGCTGTCGCGCGCAGCAATTGTTCATAGTCAGGGCGGAGAAAATTATGGAGCAGGATGTTTCCGGGTCCGGTCATAATCGACTCTGGATGAAACTGAACCCCTTCGATGGGCAGGGTTTTGTGGCGGAGGCCCATCAGTTCCCCCTGATCGGTGTGCGCGGTGGCTTCCAGGCAGTCGGGTAGAGGCTCTTCCACCACCAGCGAGTGATAGCGCATGCCGTCAAAAGGTACCGGAAGGTCGGTGAATACGCCACGATTGTCATGGTGAACCGGGCTGGTCTTGCCGTGCATCAGGCGGCCAGCGCGGATGACTTTTCCGCCAAAGGCTTCACCGATGGATTGATGGCCTAGGCAGACACCGAGGATGGGAATACGGCCGGCAAAGTGAAGGATCGATTCGATCGATATTCCTGCCTCGCTGGGAGTACAGGGCCCAGGGGAGATCAGTAGCCGATCCGGTTGCATGGCCTCGATCTCGGCCACAGTAATGGCATCGTTGCGGAAAACTCGAATCTCCGGTGCCTGCCAATCGGCAACAGCCGAAGGTGGGGCCGTGGCTAGAGTTTGGACGATGTTATAGGTGAACGAATCGTAGTTATCGATGATGACTATCACGGCTTAAAACCCCTTTTCCGCCAGTTCAACCGCCCGGCGCAATCCCATACTTTTATTGATGGTTTCTTCAAATTCCTTCTGCGGATCGGAATCAGCGACAATGCCTGCTCCGGCTTGGACCCACAGATCCTTGCCCTTGATGATGAAGGTGCGGATGGTAATGCAGAAGTCCATGTTGCCGGAAAAGCCAAAGTAGCCCACCGCACCGGCATAGGGGCCGCGGCTGCTAACTTCGAGCTCGTCGATGATTTCCATGGCCCGGATCTTGGGCGCGCCGCTTACCGTGCCAGCCGGGAAGCAGGCCTCGAGTACATCGAACTGGTCTTTGCCCGCCGCCAGTTTGCCATGAACACCGGAAACAATATGCATGACGTGACTGTAGCGCTCGATCACTAAAAGATCCCGCACTACCACCGAGCCGTTTTCCGCCACCCGGCCAACATCGTTGCGGCCCAGATCAACCAGCATCAGGTGCTCGGCCCGTTCCTTGGGATCTGCAAGGAGCTCTTTTTCCAGCCGCAAATCCTCTTCAGGGGTGATGCCACGCACGCGGGTACCGGCAATCGGCCGAAGTTCGATGCGCTCGTTTTCCAGGCGTACCAAAATCTCCGGCGAGGAGCCGATCAGCACTAGGTCGCCTTGGCGGAGGTAAAAGAGATATGGGCTGGGGTTGATGTGGCGCAGGGCGCGGTAGAGGGCAAAGGGATTGAGGGAAGATTCGGTATGAAACCGCTGCGAGAGCACCACCTGGATGATGTCGCCGGCAAGGATATACTCCTTGGCCTGTTCCACCATGGCCTTAAAGCTGGACTCGTCCATGTTGGAACTGAATGTGTGCGGAGCGGCGGCTTCTTCTTGGGAGACGAACTTGTGGGGGATTGGTTCTTCCAGGCGGCTGATGATCTCCTCGATGCGTCGGCAGGCGTTGATATACATCTGCTCCACGCGCTCTGCACCACGTTTCCAGACGTTGCAGACGATGGTCAGGTCCTGCTTCATCGCATCGTGGATAAGGACAATGCCTGGAATCATGAATGAGGAATCCGGCAGGTCCATGGGCGGGTGTCGGTCCGGAAGTTTTTCCATGAACCGCACCATGTCGTAGCCGAGAAAACCGACCGCGCCTCCGTAAAATCTGGGGAGGCCCGGTGAGTCGAGCACTTTGAACGAGGCGAGCAACTGCCGCAGTTCATCGATGGGGTTGACGCCCGCTCGCTGCTCGCTGCTTTCGGTCAGCCCGGGATATTCGATGCAGACCTGGGCTCGTTTGCTGGTGAAGGTCACCAGGGGATCCAGACCGATAAAGGAGTACCGGCCCCATTTTTCACCACCCTCCATGGATTCGAAAAGGAAGGCATGGGGATCCAGGGCCGCTACCTTGGCAAAAAGGGTCAGCGGTGTCTCCATATCGGCAATGATGGTGCGGTGAACCGGGACAAGATCGGAATTGACGATCATGTCGACAAAGGTATTTTGCTCAGGACTGTACATGGATGTGACCTGTAACGATGGGGAAGGCGAGGATTGTCGTTCTTGTAAAAAAGCCCTGAGAACGACGTTCCCGGCTCGTAACGTACTCTTTAGTCGATGCGCGATTTCTTAATTTTTGAGTTGTTGCGAATCCATCAGAATGGATGACGCTCTGGGACTCCTTGGCAGGGCTCCGATCAAAAACGGTACAATGTCCGTTCACAAGGAGTGGAGGGCTGCTCCAGCATGAACCGGAGAGCCGGCGGCAGGAAAAACCACGGGCGAGTAACAAAAAAGGCCATGGACGCAAATTGCACCCATGACCTTACAATACTCGGAACTCAAAGGAAAAAAAGCGTCCACCTTAGGCAAGAGGCTGCATCTTGTTTACCCTTTTGGTCAGACGGGACACTTTGCGAGCAGCATTCTTTTTGTGGATAGACCCTTTGGTCGCGGTCTTGTAGATGACCGGAATTGCAGCCTGCAGAGCAGTCTTGGCCTGCTCCTCGGAACCGGCTACCAGGGCTTCTTCAATCTGGCGGATGGCTGTTTTCATAGCCGATTTGTTCATCCGATTACGCAAACGACGAATTTTAG
>JAQUEZ010000391.1 GCA_028684915.1 Desulfobulbus sp. | reverse complement strand
AGAGATGTTTTTGGGTTGCAAATTGCGCCCAAAATTGCGATTATAAAATATAAAAAAATGTTTTTACACGTATTTTGCAGGATTCCTAATCCTGGCGCCGCTGGTTCGAATCCAGCCTGGAGCACCATAAAAATCAAGGGGTTAACCGGTGGATTCAACTGGTTAGCCCCTTTTGTTTTTGCGATTTGTTCCACTTGCGATTGATTTTTTCTGCTTTCTTTTTGTTTTAATTGCGATAACAATGGAACAAAAAGTGGAACAAAAAAATCGATAAAACCAGGTCGGGAGGCATGAATATGGCTCGAATTCAGACCCGCAAAGGCAAAAAGCGAACCACCTATACAGCGACGGTTCGTGTTAAAGGGTATCCTCCCTTGGCAAGGACCTTCGACACGAAAGGGGAGGCAAAAAGCTGGGCAACCGAAATTGAAAAAGAAATGCGCATGGGGCGGTATCAAGATGTCCGACCCATCGAAAAAATAACATTTGTTGACGCCCTTAACAGATATCTTGAGCAAATTTCGGTAACGAAACGACCCAATTCTGAAAACCGGGACAAACAGTCTTCAAAAATAATCGTGGATTATTTTGGTCCCGAGATCTCCTTGGTCGAAATTAGTCCTCAAAAGGTTGCTGCATACCGTGATTACCGGATGAAAAAGGTTGCAGCGTCGACGATTCAAAAAGAATTCGCTTTGATTTCCCACCTCTTCAATGTCGCTCGTCGTGAGTGGGGTTTCCCTGTTGATAATCCAATTCCTCACATCACGAGGCCAAAGATCCGGAATAATCGGACTCGGTTTCTTACCAAGGAGGAGGCGCAACGATTGTTGGATGCGGCGAAGACGAGCAAAAATCCAAAGTTGTATCCTTATCTCCTTGTCATGATGCATACCGGGATGCGGCCAAGCGAAGCTGCCGGCATGAAATGGGGCGATATTGATCTGGAAAATCGACTCGTCAAACTTCAGGTTACAAAAACCGATATGCGATATGTTCCCCTCACAGAAGTGACTGAAAACATCCTGCGTTCCATTCGGCCGGTTGATGCAACTAACGGAATGCACGTTTTCCTGCCACCGAATAGTGGAGAATCCAAACAACTCGTGGATGTCCCTTGCCTTCATTTCAAGAGATCATTCATGACTGCAAGGATGAAGGCCGGCCTTGAAGATCTCCATCTTCACGACCTTCGCCACACTGCAGCCAGTCACCTCCTTATGGCAGGCGTTGATCTCCGGACACTAGCCGAAATACTGGGCCATAAAACCCTGCAAATGGTTCACCGTTACACGCATTTGCTTAATGACCACAAGCTGAAGGCTGTTGATCGTATTAACTCGTTAGGGCTCGAATGAACTGATCTTGAAGCGGTTGCGAGTTATTTGACAGTCTCTGTCAACTTGCTCCCCGCCTTGAACTTCACCACCTTCTTGGCGAGGATGGTGATCGTTTCTCCTGATTTAGGATTGCGTCCTTCACGGGCAGCACGCTCAGAAACGGAAAAGGTGCCAAATCCCACGAGAGTGACCTTGTCCCCGGTCTTCATCGCATCTGCGATGGCTGAAAAAACGTTGTTGACCACCTGCTCAGCGGCGGCCTTGCTCAAGGCACTTTCTTTGGCAACCTTGTCGATCAATTCGGTTTTGTTCATAGTTGCTCCATGCAGGGGGAAATTTGAAAAATTGCTTCATAGCTTGCGAGATAGCAGACCTTACCCACCAAGGCAAGGTGCAATTGCCTTGGTGGGTTATGACTCGGTCGAAACCGCACTCTCTGCGTCACACGAGGCCTTTTCGCTCTTCTCTTGAGCTTTGAGTAACTCCAGATAGTCTTTGATTTCATTGGGAGCATAGTAGCGGAAATTAATCTTCCGGCTGAGCTTTGCAGTGAAATCAGAAAAGGCCATCACAATCTCTCGACCTTCTTCCATCAAGGCAGCGCCTTCTTCGTAGGAGATGCCGCCCATCTCGCCCAGTCGGCCCTTGAAATTTGCGTAGGCCATATCAAATTGCCGAAGGATAGAAAACATAGTTGAACCTATCGGCGAGTTGACCAGCATGACACGGGAGCCTTTTTCCTTCACCAGATTGATTTTCTTCTCCTCGATCTCCTGCCAGGAGCGGCGCTGTTTTTTCTCTTCGTGTTCCATGGTTGAACCTCCAATGGTTGTTAGGCAGAAATACGCTGTATGTTGCGCTTGATCCGGTGGCGATGCCAGCAGTCAAGCAGATAGACCGATCCGTAGGGAAACACCGCCGCCAGCACCATGAGTAGACTGCTCTTGGTGGCCAGGGGCACCAGGTGCGGCTTGATGGCAAAGAAGCCATGGTAGATTTCGTGGGCCTTTACGCCGAACTGGCTCGCCAACCGACCGACGTTCTCCGGGGTGCTCAAACGAAACAGGACCAGGTAGATGACATAGATCACAAAGGCCTTAAGCAGCAGGGAGAGGGCTCGGCCGGAGAGCAGGGAGTTGACCGCCTTGCGGGTGATGTTGCCGACAAAGTAGCGACTGATGTAGCTGCACATGAGGGTGTTGATGATCAGGGGCAGATAGGGGATGCAGCCGAACAGCAGATGGCTGAACCAGTCGAGATGGAGAAAGACAAAGGGGAACAGGTAGAAGTGGAACACCGGAAACAGCAGCACCAGGGCAATGCCTTCGTTGAACCCACTTTTTAAGCCGATCTTGAAGAAATCGATGGTCCGTTCCAGGGTGAGGAACTCGGCCGGAATGTTCTGGCCCTTGCTCTCGATCACATAGAACTGCTGGATCTCGGAGATGGCACTGAGCAGGTTGACCGGCTTGTAGATCCGGCCTCCATCGGTGGTAATGATCTGGGCATTGGTGTCGTTTGCCCCTTTGGCTTCCCGTTCCTTGGCCATCAGCTCTCCTGGTCACTGCCGGTATGGGGACTGACTTTGAGGATGTCGCGGAGTAGATCCGGCTTGGCCCGTTCCATCTCGGCGATGGAACCAAAGGCCTCGGCATGGAAGGGGGTGTAGTATCCCCGCATCTCCTTGCAGTGCTTCCTGGTCACCAGGAAATAGCCGCCGAAATAGGTGGCCTTGATCAAATGGGTGGCAATAACCTCATGCTGTTGGCGCAGGTGCTGAACAACACTAAACAGTACCTGCCGCATGGAGGGATCATTCTGGGCCATGGTGGCAATCTCCATGCAACCGGAATCCTGGGCTTGCTTGCGAGCCACCTCTTCCAGCACCTTGACCTGGAAATAGACCAGGCCATCGGCCATGGAGAAGGCAAGAAAGCGCCGGCCCTCAACCCGGTTGATGTAGGGTTTGAGCATGGCTAGGTAGCCGGCGGCATCGAACCAATTGGAGATGTCCATCCGCTGGGGCGGGGCGATCTCTTCCCGGCTTGGCGCAGGATTGATGGTTTCTCCATAGATATCCGCCTGCACCCGTTGCACTGCTTCCCGAGATGACGGTTGCGGCGGTTTTTCTTTCGCCTCCTCTTCGTGCGACTCCTTGATTCCCTCGGTTTGCTCCACTCCCACCCAACGCTCCAGCTCCTGCTGCCGGGCCTGCTGGTCGGCTTTCTTGAGGGTCTTACCGAGCAGCCCTTCTGGCATCTTGTGGTGCATCTTGATGGCCCGGAGGATGTCCTCCTTGCGCGAGAGTTCCTTGAACCCTGGGATGGCGGAGATAATGGCGCCGGCGGCTAGGGGATGCTCGCCCAAGGCATAGAGCGAACCCCGCGCTGATTTCAGTTTACCCAAGTCATGACCTAGGGCAGCCACCATGGTATCCGGGATCACATGCCAGGCCTGATTGTCGGAGAGCAGCTTGACCACCTGTTCGGCCACGTTGAGGGAATGATCGAGCAGGGTGGTCTTGGCCAGAATACGGTAGGTGTTCTGCTCCCAGGCTGCTTCCACATCGCCCTGGACATCGACCACCGAAGGGCACTGCCCTTCACGGTCGAGGAGGCGAACAATCTCCAAACACACCGCCCGCTGCCCGGGTGCCTGGTTGAAAAAAGACCAGGTCCGCAACTGGCTGGCAAAGGAGCGGGAGCGTGGGTGTGTCAGTTCAACCTTCTCGATCTCCTCGGCAATCACCTGCTCGTTGCGCCAGAGATGAGCCAGCTCCGAGATATGCTTCACCCCCTCTATCCGGGTGGAGGTTTTGGGCCTGGCCCACCGTTGCGAGAGGGCGCTCAGCGTCATCTGCTCCAGGAACGAGGGCTCCTGCTCCTCACTCCGCAGTACCAGGACGCCGGCAACGCCAACCAGCACCAGCGCACCCCCCAAGCTAATCGTTGGCCAGATGCCCAGCATCAACCGCCCTTGGTTTGGTTTTTAATGATCGTCTCACCGGCCAGGTCCGGAAAGACCACCTTGAGCTTGCCCTCCTCGACCGTGGCGGTCACCCCCTTGTAGGTCCCGGAGTAGGTGATGAGAAAGAGTTCGCGGGGTTTCATCTTGAGGATCTCACTCGGCTTGATCCGCACCTCCTCGGTCTCGCGGATGGCGATATTGCCCCCCAGGGAGATAATGGGGGAAAACCGTTTTTCTTCCCCCAGATGTTCGGAGACATAGTTGGCGGTGCTGGGATCCGGCACCCGCATGAACAGCTTGGTGTTGCAGTTGTCGAGGATGGTGTTGGCCCGATCCTCGCCCACTTCGGCATACAACTGGCTGATCGATTGGCAGTAGCCGTGGATGAACACTCCGGCCCCACC
>JAQUEZ010000101.1 GCA_028684915.1 Desulfobulbus sp. | reverse complement strand
CCAATTACTACTTGGCCCGCTCTTCTTTACTGTTCAGTTTTCAAAGATCAATTGCTGCTGCTCGTTTGTTGCTCAGCGGCAGGACGGCCTTTAGACCATAATTCGAAGTTGCCGTCAATATTTTTTTTCCTGTTGAGGGCGTTATTTTTTGTGAGGGGTGTTGAAAACCGCATCTCAAGCAGCCTGTTTCGGTCAATCAATGGTGGATCTGGTTGGAGCAATGGGCTGTGGTGATGAGAAGGAAAAACGTTTTGTCGGCAAGTTGGCGTCAACCTTCGCGACAGGTCGGGGTGCGCCGCCATTTTTGTGTGCTTCTCTTTGTTTCCCGTCAAATCCCATCAACTGTTGGCTCGTTCTGTTGGCGCCGCTCCTGACGCCATTGCGACCGCAGGTCATGCCCTGAAAGCACTTTTTTCTCTCTGTTGAGCGGGTCCGCTTGCATCGTTGCATCACCCTTCTTTATATCGGCAACACTTGACGCCCGGCGGGAAAATTATCGCTTGGACAGGTGTTGCGTCGAGTTAAAAATCGAGTAAAAAAGCGCCCGATTTTGCCGATTGTGATCATCAAGAATGATTGACATATCAAGTATTTTTCATTAAAATATATATAGAGAATTAATTCTCGATTAAGACTTTTCAACCTGCTTTTTGCCCGATCGAATCAGTATCGGATTCCTCATAAAAAGGGGGGCAGGGAAGGGCGGAGAGGGTGGACAAGCGAAGACGCCGGCCGGGATGATCGCTTGTCCGTTCCTCTCTGCAACCTTCGATAAAAAGTCTCGATGAGCTCCTGACCTCTGGGATTCGTGAAGCTGTCTGTTTGGATGTGTGCACGCAACCGATCATAGACGACATTTCATGACACAATGACGGGAAGGCGGCCAGGCAACAGGAAAGGCGAAGAGGCCAGAACCAAACTTCAGCGAAGGAAGTGGCATATGAACAACAACGACACCAACGATCTCCCGGTATCCCGGCGGTTTTTCCTGAAAGGGCTGGGAACCGTCGGCATGGCTGGCGCCCTCGCGACTCTGTCCGGGTGCAAGGATGCCGGAAAACCTTCCGGCGGCGAGGGGTGGACCCCGCAGCAATACAACGCCCCCGGCTCCTGGCCGGTGCAGGTGCGTGGGCGCGTGCCCATTGATCCCAACAACCCCTCAATTGTCCGCGACGACCGCAAGTGCATCCTCTGCGGCCAGTGTGCCGAGGCCTGCGAGCATGTGCAAAGCGTCGAGGGCTATTACGAGCTGCCGATCAAGGACGACATCACCTGCGTCAACTGCGGTCAGTGCGCCCTGTGGTGCCCGACCGGCGCCATCAGCGAACGCGACGACATCGACAAAGTTTTACAAGTGATCAGCGATACAAAGCTTCATGTGATCGTGCAGACTGCGCCGGCCACCCGCATCGCCATTGGCGAGGAATTCGGCATGCCCGCCGGTTCCATCGTTGAGGGCAAGATGGTTGCAGCCCTGAAGCAGCTTGGCTTTGACCGGGTGTTTGACACCAACTTCAGCGCCGATCTCACCATTATGGAAGAGGGCACCGAGCTGGTTGGCCGGATCAAAGCAGCCGGCGGCGCTCACACCGAAGGCGGTCACGGCCACGCCCCCACCGCCTTGCCCCAGTTCACCTCCTGCTCGCCGGGCTGGGTCAAGTTTTGCGAGTATTTCTATCCGGATCTGCTTGAAAACATGTCCACCTGCAAATCGCCGCAGCAGATGCTCGGCTCGGTGGCCAAATCCTACTACGCCAAGAAAAAAGGCATTGATCCCAAACAGATTGTCTCGGTGGCGATCATGCCCTGCACCGCCAAAAAATTCGAGGCGGGTCGCGGCGAGATGAACAGCGCCGGGGCGGTCGCCGGCAATCCCGAATTGCGCGACGTTGATTTTGTCCTCACCACCCGCGAACTGGCCCGGATGATCAAGGGCAAAGGCATTGACTTGGCCAAGCTCGAACCCCAGCCCTACGATTCGCTGATGGGCGAAGGCACCGGTGCCGCGGTCATCTTTGCCGCCACCGGCGGGGTTATGGAGGCGGCCATCCGTAGCGGATATTACCTGATTACCGGTCAGAATCCGCCGGACGCACTCCTGAACCTTACTGCTGTGCGCGGTCTCCAGGGCGTGAAAGAGGCAAGCCTTGAGGTGCCGGGCGTCGGTGAATTGCGGGTTGCGGTAGCCAGCGGCCTGGGCAACGCCCGTCAGCTGCTTGATCAGATCAGGGCCGACAAAGCGGCCGGCCTGCCGCCGCGCTATCATTTCATCGAGTTCATGGCCTGCCCAGGCGGCTGCATCAGCGGCGGCGGGCAACCCAAGACCTCGGTTCCCCCCAGCGACTGGGTGCGGAAGGCGCGCATGAAGTCCATCTACGCCATCGACGCCACGATCTACAAAAAGCGCTTGAGCCACGAGAACAAGGAAGTGCTTGATCTGTACGCCGATTACCTGGGCAAGCCCAATGGCGAAATGGCGCACAAGCTGCTGCACACCACCTACACCGACCGCAGCGTGCATCTGCGCGCCAAGACCAAGGCGTGAGCCGGAACATGAGGATTGATTATGTCTAAGGGAGTTCTGGTCGACATGACCAAATGCTTTGGCTGCGGCGCCTGCACCGTGGCCTGTAAGCTCTGGAACGAAAAGAAGTACGATGAAGTCAACAAGCCCACCCTGGGCGACGCGGCGCAGTTGGTGGACATCAACTGGACCGTGGTCAGCAAGCACGACGTCACCGACGGAAGCGGCCACGAAGCCTGGCGCTTTGCCAAAAAACAGTGCCTGCACTGCGTTGATCCGGCTTGCGCCTCTTCCTGTCTGGTAGGCGCCCTGCGCAAAACCGATCAGGGACCGGTTATTTATCATCCGGACCTCTGCGTCGGCTGCCGCTACTGCATGGTGGCCTGTCCTTTCAATATTCCCAAATACGAGTGGGACAAGTCCTTTCCCAAGGTCTCCAAATGCCAGATGTGCTACACCCGCGTGGCCGCCGGCGAGCAGCCCGCCTGCATCGCGGTCTGCCCCAATCAGGTGATGACCTTTGGCGACCGCGACGAGCTAGTGAAAGAGGCTCACAAACGCATTGAGGGCAACAAGCAGCTCTACGTCAACCACGTCTTTGGCGAGACCGAAGTCGGCGGCACGGCCTGGCTGTACCTCTCTGATCAACCGTTTGACAAGCTCGGCTTCAAAACCGCCGTGCCGCAAGAGTCGCTGCCGGCCTTCACCTGGCAGATTCTCAGCAAGCTGCCGGCGATCCTGGTCGGATGGACCGCGATTCTCTCCGGCCTCTATTTCTTCAACAAGCGCCGCAACGCCATTGCGGAGGGCAAACAGGACAGCACAGGAGGGCCTCAATCATGACCATCAACGGCAACAGAGTCACCTTTAAAATCACCCCGTTCCGGTTGATCCTGATGGCCTTCTCCCTGGTGTTTGTGGGGATTGTGGCCTATCGCCTGGTCACCGGTCTGCAGATGACCAACCTCACCGACGCCTGGCCCTGGGGCCTGTGGATTTTTATCGACGTCAAGCTGGGCGTGGCCCTGGCCGCCGGCGGCTTCACCACGGCCGGCATCTACTATGTGCTCGGGGTCAAAAAGGTTAAATCCGTGGTCAAACCGGCCATTCTCACCGCCTGGCTTGGTTACTGCCTGGTCGGTTTCGGCCTGCTGATGGATCTCGGCCGCTGGTACGGCTGGTGGCACCCCATTTTCAGCTGGGGCGAGCATTCGGTAATGTTCGAGTTATACATGTGCGTTTTGCTCTACACCATTGTTCTTACTTGTGAATTCGCGCCTACCCTGTTCAAGGGCATTGGTCTGGTCAAGCTTTCTTCCTTTTTCAAAAGCCTGACCGCGCCGCTGGTCATCGGCGGCATCGCCCTTTCCACCATGCACCAATCTTCATTGGGCTCGATGTATGTGCTCACTCTGGGCAAGCTCAACGAGCTGTGGTGGACCATGCTGCTGCCGATTCTCTATTATTCTTCGGCGGTTGCGGTTGGCCCCGCCATGGTCACCTGCGAGACCGCCCTGGCCGGGCGTTTTTTCGGCCACGATTGGGATGAGCCGGCCATGACCTTTCTGGCCAAATGGTCGGGTTATGTGATGAGCTTCTACGCGGTGCTGCGTTTCTCCGACCTGGTGATTCGCGGTCAAATCGGTTCGCTGTTCGCCATGAACACCGAAAGCCTGATGTGCCTGCTGGAGTTGACCATTGGCTGCGTCCTGCCGCTGTATTTCTTCTGGAGTTACAAGCTGCGCGGCATGGTGATGAGCCAGAAAATGATTGTGCGCAACGCCGTGCTGATGGTGGTGGGCGTGGCGCTCAACCGCGGCAACGTGGTGTTCACCGGCATGGCCAAGGCGGCCGGGGAAAGTTATTTTCCATCGGCCGGCGAGCTGTTCCTGTCCATCGGCCTGATCTCGGTGGGCATTCTGGTGTATCTGTTTATTGTTGAGAACTTTGACGTTTTTCCGTCCCACGACCACTACACGGCCACGGACAAACAAGAGGCGCAGCCCGAAGGCGCCGGTTGTGTGCGGGCCTGAGCCGCTTGCCCGCACGCGGCATTGATCCTATTGTTGAAACCAATGTTTATTGGGAGAGAGGGGAGCGTCGACGCCGGGTCGTCGCCTCGCGCAGCGGCCTGCTTCGGCGCTCCTCGCCATGATTTGCAACACACACGCGCCCACCAGCCCGAGCCGTTCGGGCTGGTGGGAGTCTGGTTCCACATTGATTGTAAACGGCACAATTCATCTGACGACAGATGGCGGTTGTCCGTAAACAACCACCTGCCGCCCGAGTGGGAGGTCACTCTATGCTGATAGAAAATATGGAAATTGAGGAATTCATCCGTCCCGACGAAATCGAGACCATCCTGGCCCAGGCGGCCGCGACCCCGGACAGCGAAATCGACGCGATCCTCGACAAGGCGTCCCGGTTTGCCGGCTTGACCCACCTGGAGGTGGCCAGCCTGCTCAAGATGGACGACAAACACCTGCCCCGGTTGTTCCAGACGGCCCGTCGCATCAAGGAGGAGATCTACGGCAACCGCATCGTCATGTTCGCGCCGCTGTACGTCAGCGACTACTGCGTCAACCGCTGCGCCTACTGTTCGTACAACGATTGCCACACCTTCAAACGCCGCAAGCTGACCCAGCAGGAGGTCCGCGACGAGATCATCGAGATCGTCGGCATGGGCCACAAACGCATTGCCCTGGAGGCCGGCGAAGACGACGAGAACTGCCCGATCGACTATATCCTCGACTGTCTGCGCACCATCTATCAAACCCAGGCCGACCTCTCCGGCGAGATTCGCCGGGTCAACGTCAACATTGCCGCCACCACGGTGGAAAACTACGGCAAACTCAAGGACGTGGGCATAGGCACCTATATTCTCTTTCAGGAAACCTACCACCAGCCGACCTACGAGAAATACCACCTGAACGGCCCCAAAAAGGACTACTGGTATCACACCACTGCTTTTGACCGGGCCATGACCGGCGGCGTTGACGACGTCGGGGCCGGCGCGCTGTTCGGCTTGTACGATCCCTATTTCGAAGCCCTGGCCATGGTGATGCACAACGAACACCTGGAAGAGACCTACGGCGTCGGCTTCCACACCATCTCCGTGCCGCGCATCCGGCCCGCTGAAGGCGTTGACCTGAGCACCGTTTATCCCAACATTCCCGACGACGAGACCTTCAAAAAGATCGTTGCGGTGTTGCGTCTGGCCGTGCCCTACACCGGCATCATCATCTCCACCCGCGAAAGCGCCGCCATGCGCAAGGATCTGCTCGATTGCGGCGTCACCCAGATGAGCGCCTGCAGCGCCGTTGGCGTGGGCGGCTACATGGCGGAGAAGCGTCGCCGCGAAACCGGGGTGATTGATCCCGATCTGACAGCCCAGTTCGCCAAGAACGACGAGCGCACCGCCGACGAGATTATCCATTGGCTGATCGAGGAAGGGCTGGTGCCGTCCTGGTGCACCGCCTGTTATCGGTCCGGCCGCACCGGCGACCGATTCATGGCCCTGGCCAAGAGCGGCCAGATCAAGAACGTCTGTCACCCCAACGCCCTGATGACCCTGTCGGAATATCTGGAGGATTACGCCTCGCCCGAGGTCAAGGCCCTTGGGTACGCCATGGTGGATCGGGAACTGGAAAAGGTGCCCAAGCTCGAACATCGGGAAAAAGCACGGGAAAACGTGGCTATGATCCGGGGCGGCAAAACCCGGGATCTGTTTTTCTGATTGATTGCACCCTTTCAGGCAGATGCTGCTTGATGGAAACACAACAGGCGTCGTCGGATCATCCGGCGACGCCTGTTGTGTTTGTACGGAGAGCTGGCCGGCGACCGTAGCCCGGATGCAGCCTGCGGAATCCGGGGGATAATTTCCCTTGGGTAAACCCCCGGCTTTGCCGGGGGACCCCAAAAGTTTGACGGTTACTGGATTATCGAAAGCTGCCAGTTGTCTGAGCTATGGATGATTTATGTGGAAGCTCCTAGCCAGAGAACATGTGTAGAATGAGATACGACTTGGTAGGTGTTGGTAACAAGTTCATTTTAAATTAAAGGGTTACCGGCTACCGAACCTGATTTTGTCTTGCTGTGCCAAGCCTAAAACGGAGGACTCGAATGGTGATAAATTCGAATTCCCGACAATCTACCAAAGCTGTAGCCGACAACTTGACCACCGAAGGGTGGTCCGTAAATCTTTTGAACATGCCGCTTTGAGCGGCTCCAAATCTTTCAAGCCACCGGCTTTGCCGGTGGTCACTGACTTGATGTGTTCCCGGATTCCGTTACGGGTTGATATGACGCACCCTCCTCGACGAGATGTTGCTGTGTGCAGCAGGCCTCGCTTGATGTAAAAATTGAATTATTGCGGAACAATCGATGGCTGCCTCAATCCAGGCCATCACGGGCCAGCAGCAGTTGCTGCACCTTTGCCCCGCACCGTTTGCCCTTGCACGGGCCGTCGCCGATGCCGCAAACCACGGCGACTTGTTCAAAAGTGGTTGCCCCGTTTTCAATCGCCTCAATCAGGCGGATCAGCTTAACGCCCTTGCAGATGCAACCGGCCTTGAGCCGCGCCATCGTCCGTTCATCCGGTTCCATGGTCGTCTCCGTGCAGTTGTCGGTAAATCAGCCGAGCCAGTTCCGGGCCGATGCCGGGCACAGCGGCCAGTTCTTCCACCCCGGCCTCGGTCACCCGTTTGACGCTGCCTAGCGTCTGCAGCAGCACCTGCTTGCGTTTCGGACCGATGCCCTCGATTTCGTCCAACTGCGACTGCAACTGCGCCTTGCCGCGCAACCTGCGGTGGAAAGTGATGCCAAAGCGGTGCGCCTCGTCGCGGATGCGCATCAGATAGAGCAGCACCGGCGAATGGGCGGGCAGCAGAATCGGATTTTTTCGCCCCGGCCGAAACAGCTTTTCCCCCTCTTCTTCCTTTTCCTTGGCAATGGAGGCCAGATCAATGCGCTGGAGCAGATCAAAACGGCTGAGCACGTCAACCGCCACCTGCAACTGGCCCTTGCCGCCGTCAAGCAGCAGCAAATCAGGCAAATTGTCGGTTTCAACCCCTTTGGCGATCCTTCGTTCCAACACTTCGCGCATCATGGCGTAGTCGTCCGGGGTGTCCTGGGATTTGATCCGGTAATGGCGATAGAGTTTAGCCGCCTTGTCGCCCTGAACAAAACAGACCAGCGAGCCCACCGCCTGCTTGCCCTGAAGGTTGGAGATGTCCAGACATTCGATGGTTTCCGGCCGGTTGGCCAGCCGCAGCTTTGCTTGCAGGGCGGTGGCCAGGGTTTCCCAGGACTGCTCCTTTTTCGCCAGCTCCGAAAACACCTGGGCGGCGTTGGTCTCAGCCATCTGCATCAACTGCATCCGCTTGCCGCGTTGCGGCGCCAAGAGCGCCACCGGGCCTTCGCGCAACTCCGCCAACCGCTCGCTGATCAGCGCCTCGTCTTCAAGAACAAAGGGCAGCAGCAGTTCGCGCGGCGGCTGGCGTTCGGCCGAATAGTACTGGAGGATGGTCTGGGCCAGCAGGCTGTCGTCCTCGCCCAGCGGGTCGGCGAGAAAAAACGATTGCGCCCCGGTGATCATTCCGCCCCGGACAAAGAGCAGGGCCACGCCCACCGAGGCGTCCTGACGGTGCAGGCCGAACACGTCCTGATCCAGGTGATGCTCGGCGACAATGGCCTGGTGTTCGGTGGTCCGGGTCAATCCCTTGATCTGGTCCCGGTACAAGGCCGCCTTTTCAAACGCAAGGTGCTCTGCCGCCTGCTCCATCTTGGCGGTCAACTCGCGAACCACCTCGCTCACCTTGCCCTCCAGAATCAAGAGCACGTCGCGCACCATCCGCTGGTATTCCGTCGCATCCACCAAACCCGCGCAAGGGGCGAGGCAGCGGCCCATCTGGTAGTTGAGGCAGGGCCGGGTGCGTTCGCGCATGATCTTGCAGCGCCGAAGGGGAAATTGCGCATACAGCAGCGACAGGGTGGCGCGCATGGCCGTGCCGGAAGAGTAGGGGCCGAAGTAGCGGTTGCCGTCGCGCAGCCGTTTGCGGGTGACCACCACCCGTGGCCAGGGATCGCGGGTGGTGACCATGATCAGCGGATAATTTTTGTCGTCGCGGAGGATGACGTTGTAGCGCGGCCTGTGCTGCTTGATCAGCGAGGCCTCAAGAATCAGGGCCTCCTTTTCGGTGGTGGTGAGGATGGTCTCGACCCGCTGCACATGCGAGAGCATGACCGCGGTTTTGGAATGGACCGGGCCGCTGAAGTGGGCGTACTGGCTCAGCCGCTTGCGCAGGTCGCGAGCCTTGCCCACATAGAGGACCTGCTTTTTGGCGAGCATCTGATAGACGCCCGGCCCGTGGCTGACGGTGGCAAGAAATTCGGCGGAGAGCGGCGAGGCGTGCGGTGCGGTTTCAGATGCTGGTGATGCTGGTGTTGCAGTCAAAGGAAGCGCCTTAGGCCTTTTTTTGGGGTGAGCAGTGGTGGTTGATCGGTTCCAGCCGAGCCCTGCGTCTGCCTGTCAGGCGTTTGCAGCGGACAAGATCATTGCGTTGCCGCCTAAAACTCGTTTTAGTCAGGTTGCATTTGCTGTATTTGCTGCTTTTGCCACATTGGTTGATCAGCAACGTTGATCAGCAAACACAGGGCGCCTTTCAGGCCCCCATCATTCACAATCTCCACATGCGAGCAAACTATGAACTCCTGCAGGCTTTACCGGGTTGAACAACAACCGCAATCTAGGGACATACAGCCAAGCTGGCGGCAATCAAAAGGCGGGTTCGTGTTCATCCCCTACTGCACCCACTCTTCAGGCGAATTCTGTTTGAGCAATGTGCGCTTCTGGCCCGATGCCGCCAATAGGCTCAAATGCCAGGGTAATCCTGAAAAATGCCAACTGGAGAACGGGTTTCCGGAATCGCTGCCGTCCCTCTGAATTTCCCCCAAGGCACTTTCCTTGCAGCGTGAAGTTCTTTGTTGGCCGACCACTTTACTTCGAAAACCGGAAGCGATAAACGTGACATCTGACTGATTTTTTTAAAAAAATGCGTTTGCGTTGCGCTTTAGGTTGCCGGGCCGTTACCAGCGCGAGTCCTCAATGGGCGCTTCCAGCAGGTAACGGGCAAATTGTCTGTCGACTTCCCTGGTATGCTGAAGAAACCACTCGCCAAGAAAGGTGACGATCGACTCGACGGCCCCCTGCGCATCCGGGAGGAACAGCATGCTGCCCCGGGTGGAGAGTTGTTCGATCAGTTCCACATGCAGGTTCTGGTGGTGGAGGAAATGGGGATAGGCCGACTTGCGCATCATGTTCTCTTCACTGATGAAGTGGAACTTGGCGTAGGCGTTGAGTTCGTTGATCAACTCGCCCCGGTGCTGCACGTTGTCGGTCTGCAGCAACTCGCTGGCCAAACGGTTGATCAGGTTGAAAAAGAAGTGGTGCTGCAGGTCGATATCCTCGATGCCCAACTCATAACACGCTTCCCATGCTCCGAGACGTCCCGTCATATTCCGTTCCTTGCTCTGGATAATGTCGAATGTTCTTCGACAGATCGATTGTTCTGTGTCATTCGTCTCGATTTCCACCATCGACACGCGGCGGGAAGACCGTCCCTCGTCTTTGTGATCATTCCCACGCTCCAGCGTGGGAATGCAGCCCTGGACGTTCCAGCGTCCCGGCTTGTTCGCGCCACGGTGAAAAGCAGGATGTCAAGAGACGTCGTCTGCTGTTTTTCTCTTGAGAGCATGCTTTGGTTGCGGCGCTGGCTCATCCCTCATGATTTTTCCCACCTTCGTTGTGCGCAAGGCTGACGCCAGAGTCTCCCAGGCGCAGAACCCTGCCGACTTCGTCACTCTCGATCACCCAAGCGCACTGATCGTCTGTTGGAACGGTTCAGATATACAGAAGCAATGTTGACTTTGAACGTCGAAGTTCAGAGGCGACCGGAAGCAAGCGAAGCTTGCTGGAAGGCGTCCCCTGCAACGCCCTGTGTACGCCCGGCATGGGCGTGATCTCATGGGGTGTAAGTCCCCTGTATGTAAACCCTGTTACTGTCGTGATGACAGGAGCATAAATACTAGCCGAAAGCAAGGGCGATCTCGCGAGGGCTCGTCTGGAGGAAGCTGGAACGCAAAGCTATGAGTCGACGAACAGAAACGGCATACAAGGCCGAGTCTCCAGGTAAGTCAGCACAACATGACAACGCCTCGGGTTGAGGAGATACGGTAAATGCCGCGATTGCATAGTGAAAGATCACGTCCTTATCCGGGGAGACCTGTCCGGTATGCGATCCAACTCCCGTTGGAAAGCGCCATGCATGGCAACATGCCTGGTTCCCAGGCAGGAGTCAGCAGAGGTTATAGTAGTCCGCCGCCAGCGGACGAAGGACCGAACCCAGAGAAGGGAAAAGATCCGTCATGCTCGACCAGTGCGATGAACCCGACCGGGGGAGTAGTTGGTCGGCGCGTTGACGGTCAATCCGATCCCGATGAATACCTGTTGGAGCGGATTCTCTCCCGAGCCAACCTGAGTGAAGCCTGGAAACGGGTCAAGGCCAATCGTGGAGCGCCGGGCGTGGATGGCATGCCCATAGACGACTTCATGGCCTATGCTTGGGAACATTGGCCGGCGATCCGTTCGTCAATCTTTGCAAACAGTTACAAGCCGTTACCGGTCAAGAGGGTGGAGATTCCTAAGGCAACGGGGGGCACGCGTCCCCTGGGGATTCCTGCCGTTCTTGACCGCCTGATCCAACAAGCTATTGCTCAGGTGCTGGCGCCGATCTTTGATCATGGCTTTTCGGAGGCAAGCTTTGGCTTCCGCAAGGGGCTGGCGCCCCACGATGCCGTGTACCAGGTGCGCCATTACATCCGCGAGGGATACCGCGTGGCTGTTGATGCCGACTTGGCGAAATTCTTCGACACGGTGGAGCACGATGTGCTCATGGCCAGGGTCGGCAAAAAGGTGCGTGACAAGCGCGTCTTGAAGCTGATTGGCACATACCTGCGAGCAGGAGTGGTGATAGGTGACCGCCTCCACGAGACCCGCAAGGGTGTTCCTCAGGGCGGACCACTTTCACCGCTGCTCAGCAACATCCTCCTGGATGAGCTCGACAAGGAACTTGAGGGGCGAAGCCACCGCTTCGCCCGTTATGCCGATGACTTCGTCATCTTGGTGAAGAGTCGCCGGGCGGGTGAGCGGGTCATGGCCAGTGTCACCCGGTTTCTTGAAAAGCGACTCAAGCTCAAAGTCAACCAGGAGAAAAGCAAGGTGGCTCATACCAACGAGATCACCTTCCTCGGTTTTTCCTTTACGGGTACCAAGATCCGTTGGGCGGACAAGGCTTTTGTGCGTTTCAAACAGCGCATCAAGGAATTGACCGGACGGAGCTGGGGTGTCTCTATGGAGTATCGAATGTTCAAGCTGGCCGAGTATCTGCGCGGCTGGATGGGATATTTCGGGATATCGGAGCTGTATCGTCCCGTACCCGAACTCGACCACTGGCTGCGCCGCAGGGTGCGTATGTGCTACTGGAAGCAGTGGCGTTACTGTCGTACCAAGGTTCGCGAGCTGACCAAGCTCGGTACCTTCTTGCATACTGCTATCTTGGTTGGATTGAGCCGGAAAGGCCCGTTGAGATTATCACGTACCTTGGCGACCCAGTCGGGCATGACCAATCAATGGCTCAAGGTTCAAGGTTTGCTTTCTATCAAAGATCTATGGGTAAACATCCATTACCCGGCTACGGCTCGGTAGCTCATGGGAACCGCCTAGTGCGGACCCGCATGCTAGGTGGTGTGGGGGCTGGGGGAGAAATTCCCCCGGCTACCCGATTATACACTCCGGAGTTTCTCTTCGAGCTTGTAGACAATCTTGTCTGTCACAAGATTTATCTCGCTCGGATCACAACCTTTGAAATCAATGCCCACGATATCCTTGGGAATTCCTACGAACGAAGTGCCGTCGAGGTAGACTGGAATCACGGCGGCATCTTTTACTCGAGGTGAAAAAATCTCCCTCTCGAACGTCGGCCAAATCTTCTCACTGTGATGAGAGTCGAGTAGGCAAACAACATACCTTGCCTTGGTTCCGAAGATTTCCTTGAATTGCTGAGACCACGCTTTACCTAAATAATTCGCTTCGTAGTACTGGTCGTAAAAAATGGTGCAGTCGAGGGCTTCAAGCTGATCCGCGATGGTCTTTGCAAGGGCTCTATTTTCGCCAGCGAACGAGATTGCAAAATCCCAATCAAAGTTGCGCGGATCGTCCCTGAACCCACAGTCCTTTCGTATATTCTCCCAGTCGAGGTGCTGCAAGTAGTAAAAGAAGGCTGGATCCTCAATCGCAAATGTTTTTGTGTCAGTGTTGTAGTAAAAGAACCGAGCACAAATAGGCTTCGACTCCAATACGATAGCGATGCGTCGCTCCTTGATATTGTTGATGCTTCCTCGAACATCGGGGTAAGCATTTGCCAACTCGTTGAGATCTGCAATCGAACTACCTTGTGCGGCTATCAGGCGAAGCAGTCGGAAGTAAGGGTCGTTCGTTGGCCGGAAGCGCTTCCCACGGGCAAATTCTTTGACTGGTTCCCTGTACGTATTGTCGAGTCTCGCGATGATGCGAGCCCGAACATCATCTTGTCGGTAGGCCAGTGTTCTTTCAGGGGCTTGGGTTTCGAGGATGTCGTGGCTAAGACAGATCGCCTGACACGTCAACTGCGTTAGCCAGTAGTCGCCTTTGGTCTCGTTGAAAATAGCTTCCTTATCCTCCAGAACGACTTGCAGTTTCTCTTCTCCTCGATTGATCATTTGAAAGGAGATTTCCTTGTCTGCAGGCTGTATCCTGTGTATGCCGCATCGCTTAGCTATGTCATGAACGAGAAGGATGAGCTCACTTCCGACCTTGTTGATGCCGATGAGGACCAACTTTGGGTGTGCGGAAGGGTCGAAGTTCTCGGCAGCAATCTTTATTAGATCGGCAATGCGGGCTTGCACAGAAGAATCCAACCTATGGAAATCATCGATTATCCATCTGCCCTGGAGTTTGCCGTCGGCAATGGATAGAATGCGCTCCATGTCGCTAGCCGCGCGTGCAGAGAGGTATCCAAACTCTCCGAGAGGGAAGGCGTTCTCAATGATCTTCTTCGCGACAGTTGTCTTACCTGTGCCTGATTGCCCTTCAATGATCGTGGGCTTACCTTGATTCCGTATATCGACAAATATCTCGTTGTAGTTTGGTGGTTTAACGAAAGTGAACTCGGGGACACCTTCTGTTCGGAATACCTCTTCTACCGGGTACTTCATAGTTTCTCCTGCATAACAGTATGCTTAGGCCATTTTTACGCCAGATATTAAATCGTGGGGCCTGTTGAATGCTTCGGTAATTTCAGTATGTTAAAACTTATATGCGGGGTAAATTTATGAAAAAGACAAAGTCAAAACACAACGACTAAAAATGACAGAATAATCGTGATTAGAGCGGCAGTATCTTTCTCCAGCCGGTCAACACTTTTCCAATTTATAAGAACCGAGAGTCGAACCCAATGCCATCATGGCCAATCAAAGCCTTCCTCAGTATGACGGAAACCTGTACGATACCATCAAAACTAAACCGTGCTCTGTCATTAATCCATTTTATTCAAATGGATGCATCGTCCAAGAATTGACGTAAACGAAAATTTACATATTTTTCCCGGTTATCGAGGGTATTTAAAAACGATTTATCGCGAAGCCACGCTTTGAGTTCTTTTGCTTCAATAGTGACTTTGATAACAAGACAGCCTTTATCTGAATATTTTTTAATACTTTTATCCGCTCGATCTCTCCATAAATCATAAGTTGTAATAATTTCATCAATATCATCATCGAAAGAATCTATCAAGCTTTGATATTCATCTTTTAAATACCAAGCATATCCAACTATGTCAGGCTTTGAGTTCCCATAAATAAAATTGCAAAAAATTCTAAAAGGATAGAATATAACTCGCAATATGAGCAATATGATCCTAGCAAATAAAGAAAAAATATTTTTCATAGTAACTATTGAGGCACAATACTCCTGTTAGCCGCCTAACTTTAGTTGAAATTTTCGGCATCTATTCCGCAGACATACCACGTTTTACAAGTCGAGTTAAGACTTTTCCAATATACAGCAACCTTGATTGTTGAGGGTGCAAGCATCAGTTCCAACGCCTCCACAATCTTTCTTTGTGGAGGCGGGCCGCCGCCAGCATCTGAAAAGGAAAACACAACCTCTTCAGGGTTTGATGTAGGCGTAGCCATCCTGCTGCAGTTCAATCAGCGCCACCACCCCGGCCGGGACAATCTCGCAGCCCTCGATCAGGTTGTCCGGGTCGACGTTGAAGCGGTTGAGCGCATTGCGGCAGACCTTGAAGGCAACCCGGGCCTGTTGCAGCCGCCAGATTTCCTCGCGAAACGGGGCGCACTGCTCGGTTTGGAGCAGGGTGACCGCCGGGCCGTTGAAGAGCAGCACCAGGTCGTAATGCTTTTCCGGGATGGCGTGCAGCAGGTTGCCAACATTGGCCAGGGCAATATTGAAGGGCTTGACTTCGTCGAGATCAACGTGAAAAACGGCTCGGTAGATCATGCGGTTTTCTCCATGCGTTCGGTGACGTGAAAGGCGGCGTCAAACAGCCGCCGGGTGTAGGGGTCCTGCGGATTGGCGAAAATGGCGGCGGCCGGGCCGCTCTCAACAATGCGGCCATGGCGCATCACCGCCAGCTGATCGGCCAGCGAGCGCACGGTGCGCAGGTCGTGGGTGATGAAGATGTAGGTCAGTTGGTAGCGCTCCTGGAGGTTTCGGAGCAGCTCCAGGATCTGTTTCTGGATGGTCATGTCCAGGGCGCTGGTGGGCTCGTCCAGGATCAGCAGTTTGGGGCGCAGGATAATGGCCCGGGCAATGGCGATGCGCTGACGTTGGCCGCCGGAAAATTCGTGGGGAAAGCGGCCTGCCAGGGCCGGATCGAGTTCAACGTCGCGCAGGGCCTGCTCCACCAGGAGCCGCCGTTCCTCTTTGGCTCCGCCAAGGCCGTGCACCTGCAACCCCTCGGTGATGATCTGCTCGATGGTCATGCGCGGCGAGAGCGAGGAAAAGGGGTCCTGAAAGACGATCTGCAACTCCTTGCGCAGCGGCCGGAACTGGCTGTTGGTGAGGTCCGAGAGGCAGTGGTTGGTTCCGGCTTCGGGGAAATAGAACACCTTGCCGTCGTAGCGGGTCAGCCCTAGCAGGCAGAGGGCCAGGGTCGACTTGCCGGAACCGGATTCGCCCACCAAGCCCAGGGTTGTGCCTTGGTTGAGACTGAGGCTGACCTGATCCACCGCTTTGATCACCCGTTTGCTGCGGTTGAAAAAGCCGCTCCACTCGGATTTCATGGTAAAGCTGCAGTTGACGTCATGCATTGCAATCAGCTTTGGCCCGCCCGGACGGGTGGGTTGCACGCCCTGGGGCACGGCGGCCAGCAGGTGGCGGGTGTAGTCTTGCTGGGGTCGGCTGAAAATTTCGTTCACCGCGCCCTGTTCGACAATTTTGCCGCCGTGCATGATCGAAACCGTGTCGGCGATCTTGCGCACCATGGGCAGGTCGTGGGTGATGAGCAGCACCGACATCCCGTATTCGGCCTGAATGTCGCTGATCAGGTGAAGAATCTGGTCCTGAATGGTGACGTCGAGGGCGGTGGTCGGCTCGTCGGCGATCAGGAGCTTGGGCCGGCAGGCCAGGGCCATGGCGATGATCACCCGCTGGCGCTGGCCGCCGGAGAGTTGATGCGGGTAGCAATTGATCCGGTATTCCGGGTTGTCGATGCCGGTGCGCTCCAGCAATTGCAGGGCGCGTTGATAGGCCTCGGCCTTGCTCAGCGACTGATGCAGGAGCAGGGGCTCGATCAGCTGGTTGCCGATGGTGTAGACCGGGTTGAGCGAGGTCATCGGCTCCTGAAAGATCATGGCGATGCGGTTGCCGCGAATGGCCCGGATCTCTTTGGGGTTCAAGGCAGTCAGTTCCTGGCCTTCAAACAGCATCGAGCCGCTGCTCTTCACCTGATTGGTGTCTTCCAGCAAACGGAGGATCGACAGGGCGGTGACCGACTTGCCGGAGCCGGATTCGCCCACCAGGGCGTGGGTTTCGCCGGCCTCGATCTGCAGGTTGATGTTGTTCAGCACGGGAGAGACGTCGCCCTCGGCGCCGAGAAAGGTGAGGGAAAAGTTGTCGATGGTCAGCAAGGAGGCCATGGTTGTTCCGTGAAAAAGTTGGGTAATGGCGGCACTCTACCCGAGGGGCGAGATCAGGGCAACAGGAAGATGGTTGGGGCGGCGCGCGCCGCGCAGCACCGGCGGCAAGGATCAACCTCTTGAAAAGAGAGGCGGCGCGGCGTGGATTGAAACTGTGCGCCCAAGGGGGGGCGATGGGTTGCGGCAAGCGCCTGATCGCTTGATTTGATTTGCTCTTTGGCTTCCTGGGCCGCATACTTCCATACAGAGAATCCGCAATGGTTGCTGGGCAATCGAAGGCAAGGCGGCAACAGGCATCCAAACCGCGAGGGAAACACGGTGACTGACGAGCATACCGATTGCGGCAATCTGCAGAAAAAGATCGACGTTCTGCTGGAGACCCTGAAGCAGGTTAATTACCAGAACGAGATGATGCTCGACTGGGTTAACGGCGCCGTGGTCATGGTCGACCGGGAGGGCAAGGTCGTCGAGGCCAACAGCGCCGCCCTGGCCACGCTTGGCTGGCCGCTGGAAGACTTGGTTGGCCGGCATCTCCATGAGACCATTCACCACAGCCAGGACGACGGCAGCGAGTATCCCTGGGATTTCTGCCCGGTGTTCGCCGCCATTGAGGACGGCTCTTCCCATCATGTCGACGGCGACGTCTTCTGGCAGAAGGGCGGGGCGAGCTTTTCCGCCGACTTCATCGTCTGCCCCACCCGGGGAGAAAACAACGAGATCATCGGCGCGGTCCTGATTTTCCGCAACCTCACCGAGCAGCGGGTCAAGGAGGCCAGCCGCATCCACAGCATGAAGCTGGAGTCCATCGGCGTGCTGGCGGCCGGCATTGCCCACGAGATCAACACCCCCATCCAGTTCATCGGCAGTAACCTCACCTTTCTCCAGGAAAGTTTCCAGGACATCCTCCAACTATTGGGAACTTACGGCCAACTGAAAGAGGCTGTGCAGGCGGGAGCGCCGCAGGTGGACGACCTGCTGGCCGAGATCGCCCGACTGGAGGAATCGGCGGACATCGAATACCTGGAAGAGGAAGCGCCCAAGGCCTTTGAGCAGACGCGGCACGGGGTCGACCGGGTCACCAAACTGGTGCTCGGGCTCAAGGGATTTGCCCACTCCGGCGACGGCGAAAGCAAGCGTGCGGCCGACATCAACGAAATTATCAACAATTCGCTGATTGTCTGCCAGAACGCCTACAAGTATGTGGCGCGGATGGAACTGGAGTTGGGCGAACTGCCTTCGGTCAAGGTGTATCCGGGCGACATCGGTCAGGTGATCGTCAACCTGGTGGTCAACGCGGCCCACGCAATCACCGAGCACAACGGCGGCAAAGCCGAATTGGGCCTCATCCGGATCAGCACCTCCTGCACCGACGACCATGTGGTCATCGCCGTTTCCGACACCGGCGGCGGCATTCCCGAAGGCGTGCGCCAACGCATTTTCGACCCCTTCTACACCACCAAAGATATTGGCCAGGGTTCCGGCCAGGGGTTGGCCATCTCCCGCAACATCGTCCACGACAAACACCACGGCGAAATCACCCTGGAATCCACGGTTGGCCAGGGTTCCACCTTTTTCGTCAAGCTGCCGGTGAAATCCGCCTAGTTCTCCCAGCGCTTTTGCGCTATATCGTTCGGGCTCAAGGCCGCCGCTGTCGAACAGGGCGGCGAACGCCCTCCAGAACGATGCGCCGCTCGCCGGCCTACGGAGCATTGCGGTGAAACACCTCCTGTATGATAGCCTCAAGTCCTCGGCGACCAGCGGGCTGCTGATCCTCAAATTCGTGATTCCGCTCTACCTCATCGCGGATGTGCTGCTCTATTTCGATCTGCTGCGGCACCTGGGCTTTCTCTTTGCCCCTGTCACCTCGTTGCTCGACCTGCCGCCGGAAGCGGCGGTGGCCCTGGCCGGCGGCGTGCTGCTCAACATCTACGCCGGCATTGCCTTTGCCGCGCCCCTGGGCCTTTCGCCCTATCAGTGGACAGTGCTGGCGGTGTTTCTGGGCGTTTGCCACTCGATGATCGTTGAGAGCGCGATCATGGCCAAGTTGGGCATTTCCTACGGCTATTCCATCCTTCTGCGCGGGCTCGGCGCCTGCCTCACCGTCATCCCCGTGCTCTGCATGCCCGCTTCCTTTTTCGGTCAGGTCAAGCAAAGCGGCGCAGTGAGCATGGCCCATTACGACAGTTTCTGGCAGATGCTGCGCCACTCCCTGGAAAAGGCGGTGGTGCTCTCGGCGGAGATTATAGTGCTGATCAGCCTGATCATCGTGGTCATGGATCTGCTCAAGTCCACGCGTTTTCTCCAGGCGCATCTGCACAAGGTCAACACCTCTTTCTCGATCATCGCCGGCCAGCTGCTCGGCATCACCTACGGCGCCGGCATTCTCATTCGCGAGGCCACCCGGGGCGGTCTTGGCCGCGAGGATATTTTCTTCATCGGCACCTTTCTGATGATCTGCCATTCGATTGTCGAGGATGTGCTGCTTTTTGTCCTTTTCGGGGCTAATTATTGGATTATAATAGTGTGCCGCGCAATTGCTTGTATTTGTTTCGTTTTATTGTGGCGATTTGGAGGGTGGAAACACTTTGGAAACATCGCCATGCGGTGAAACGAACATTTGCCCCCCCAAAATCATTTCACCTTTCTCAATTTTTGATCCTCTACTACGCTCAACGTCTCCATTAACTCACGCTTCCGCGCAAGCTCGACGCTGGCGTATTTCTTGACTGACTCCATCCTGGCATGGTCACTCACGATTTGGACCTCGGCAAGCGACAACCTTTTCTCATTCACGAACTGGCTCATGCTGCTGTGCTTCAGGCCGCTGTAAAGGTCGATGTCCTCGCCCACCTCCTTGCAGGCGTTGCGCCATATCAGATTCAGAGCTTTGCTGGTGTATCGCTTCCCCGGAAGCCGGCCCAACCGGTTCACAAAAATATAGGGGCTGTCAGGGTTCGACTCGATAAGCCGCTCAATTTCATCAATCATGGCGCTATGGCACGGAATGATGTGCTCGGCGCGGGTTTTGGTGCTCGACACTAATTTTTCCCCTGAAATCGAACGCCTGATATGGAACGCTTGATTGAACCGGTCGTAGTCGATTTTGTGCAACGACATTGCTTCTGCAGGTCTCCTGATGTGATACTTCAGGAAAAGGAATATGG
>JAQUEZ010000390.1 GCA_028684915.1 Desulfobulbus sp. | reverse complement strand
ACCACCCTTGATAGTCTCCGCTCACGCTCCGCCTATCAAGGGCGTTCGAGCGGAAATCTGCCTAGCCCTGGTCACGAGCTTCGCTCGCACCAGAACTAGACAGATTCCGCTCAACAGCCGGCGTTATGCCCTAAAAGATCGAGGTTAAATCTATGTCATTAGGAGTCTATGTCTGTGCAACATACTCAGATCTAGAACAGCATCGCGAGGCGCTAAAAAGTGTCATTCCCACTCTTTCGAGTCCTGAAGACTATGTAGAATTCAATTATATCGGACTCGAGTATCGTACCGCAGACGAAAGGCCGGCACTTGAATCATATTTTCAAGCTCTTGATGAAGCCTCATATGTTGTTCTGTTGGTCGGCTGGCGTTATGGAACAATACCTGAGGGCAACGATAAATCCATTCTGGAGTTGGAATATGAGCACGCAATTGAGCAGCATAAATCCATTCTTTGTTATTTTCTTGAAGATAACTATCCTATTCCCCCAAACTTAATCGAGCATGGTGAGGGTGCTGAACGACTCAAGCGATTCAAAGACCGTTTAAAAAAAGAAAAAATAGTAAGCACCTTTGGCAGCCCTGATGATTTGGCTCGAAGATTTGCGGTCGATCTTACTCGAATCACGAAGACGACAATGGGCGAGGTGGCTGAGCATATTTTTGTTCGCCCGTTATTGGAGTCTCAACTCAAACAATGTGAAGAAAGCAATCAACGGTATTTGAGAACAATTGATTCGTTGCGAGCTAGGCTTGATAACATAGTGCCAGCAGAGCCAATATGGGCTACTCGCAATTTCAAGGTTGATGCAAGCCTTTGCTTTGTACTTATGCCTTTTGCTGATGAATTTTACGCAATATACGAGCAGGCCATTTCAATTGCAGCGCAAAATGTTGGGTTGCGCTGCATGCATGCAGGAGAGATATTTGACAACCGCGAAATCGTGGAAGATATATGGGAATCTATTTGTACAGCACAGATTATTGTGGCAGATGTGACACATCGCAATCCAAATGTTTTCTACGAGCTTGGCATCTGCCATACACTTGGTAAAGAAGTAATTATAGTCACTCAAAATAGAGATGACGTACCATTTGATATTCGGCATCGGCGCTATATCGAATATTCTCCTAACGCACTAAATACTCTTAAGAATCATCTTGAAAAGACAATAAAAAAGGTTGTTCTTAGAATTTCAGAGAATGACACAAATGAATTGGCATAACCATGCAAATTCAGCCGACGCAAAAAACCGCGCGGCTGATTTGCGTCGTTGTGTATCAAGAAATGATTGAAAAATACTTTCCTCCACAACCCTCTGAAGTTCCGAAACGGAAAATAAGAGGGAAGAAACGATATTTTAAAAAAATTCAAACTAACGCATTGAATTTTCAGCCTTCGTTGCTGGAAGATGATTGGTACGATTCTTGGCACTATCATGCAGATTGGCCCGGAGTTGGTAATTTTGGATGGCGCTACAGAAAGCAGCATATTTTTGCACTTTGTCAGGTTTTTAGAAATTTTGTTAATGGAATCAATAAGTTCAAAAAACCATATCAATTATATTTTTACCTAAACAAAAAAGACGCAAGTCAAGACGCAGTATTTTTTCACACACCGAATCCGAATGGAAATAGCTTCCCTGTCAAATTTGAAAACGTAGCTTGGGGAGAATCTATTATTGAAAATTTCTTTTCAGAATTGGTACCTCCATTTTCATTTAAATGTGGTACAAGTTACTGGCAAGGATCAATGATATATTTTGTTTTTTCTCCAGAAATCGGCGTATCTATAGAAGGTTAAATACCACACAACCAGTCGCTCAAGCTGACCTGCGGAAGCAGCGCTGTTGTAAAATCTGGAATTTCTATGCCGCAGGCAGCTTACCTCTACGTTATAAAGCATAATAGGGGACAGACCACGTTTTATTTTGACGGTATCCCGCATGTATCCCGGTAACCTGGAAGGCCTTGAATTGAAAGGGTGGCGGCGGGTTCAACTCCCAAGGCCGAATATGCACTTGATATATGTATTGAATATGCATATAATGGCTTATGAATATAGAGTTCGATCCCCAAAAAGCGAAGGAAAACTTTCGTAAACATCATGTCAACCTTGCCGATGCGGAACAGGCGTTACGTGATCCAATGGCTTTGACCATTGAGGATCCTGAAGGCGAAGGGGAACAGCGTTTCATAACGCTGGGGATGGACACCACAGGAAAGATCTTGGTTGTTGTGTATACTTTTCGAGGGGAAAATATTCGCCTGATCTCCGCACGTAAAGCAAGTAAGGCAGAAATGGAAATGTATTATGCGTAAAGAATACGATTTTAGCCAAGCGAAACGAGGGGCTGTTATTTCTCCTTCTGGGAAGACGCGAATCACAATCATGCTTGATGATGATATTCTTGAATTCTTCCGGGAAAAGGCAGCGGCCACAGGGGCTGGATATCAAACAATGATCAATAGCGCACTTCGGGAAGCGGTTGCCAGAGAGAACGAAAGGCAGCAGGAAGAACCATTGACCGTCGAAGTATTACGGAAAATTTTACGGGAAGAATTGCGTGCGGCGTAAGTTCGGCAGATGTTGGGAAGGTGCCGTTGGTGAGTTACCGGTGAGTTATTTCTATCTTTTTAACTCAATTTAATCCGTTTTAATCAACTGTAACTTGCTGTAGTTCTGTAATATGGCCCTGTTGCTCTGCTCTCTCACGCCGGTAACAGGGGTTCGAGTCCCCTTGGGGTCACCAAGTAATATCAGTTATTTAGTGACTGTTTCAAATTTTGAGAATCGCCTTGAAGGACTTTTGAAGGACTTTTCTCAAAGTCTAGCAAGCCGGGGAGTGCCGCGAGCACTTCCCGGTTTTCTTTTTTTAGCCGATGAATATACCGCTGAGTGGTGGCCAAACTGGTATGCCGAAGCATGTATTGTATTTCGACCAGGGGCACATTCTGTGCCGCGAGGATCGAAGCGAATAGATGCCGGATGCCATGGAAGCCAAACGGTTTTACTTCAGCCTTCTTGCAGATCCGCTTTAGCCAGTGTTGCCGATATTGATAGGCAAGACTTTGATGGCTGAGAAAAACAGGCTCTTTCAAATCACAATTTTTCTTTTTGTGACGCATGAGCCATTCAACCAGGTCGTCCTTTATGCTCACCCATTGTGAGCGCCATTCCCCAATTTTGTTTTTCCTCCAACTGAGCCGGATTCTTTTACGGAAGAAATCCACATCAGTCCACACCAGACGAAAAAGTTCATCCCGCCGGGCTCCAGTTTGCAAATAGCAGTAGAGCATCAGCTTGTCTTGATCGTCTTCCAGAGAATGGAAAACTTTCAAGAAATCATCCATGGTTGGAACGTATCTTTCCAATCGTTCTGAGGCGAATTTTTCCACCTTAGAAAATGGGTTCACTTCCGGAAGCTGAAGAAATTTCACCCCCCACGACCAGGCCGCCGACAGATTTTTTCTGTCCTTATTCGCAGAATTACCGGAACGATTGATAGACTGTACCTGCAAAGCCTTTTGGGCTTGAAAGGCGGTCAACAGATCGGCCGGATCTTTCGGATTAATACCTGACGAAGCAAAAAACAGACGAAAAGCTCGTTTCTTTTCATCAAAGGTGTTGTGCGTGTAATTCTGCTCAGCAAAACGCAGGTATTCAGTGGCCCATTCAAGCAAGCAAATCGTATGGATCTTTTGCGCTAATAATTCGGGGAGCCGTTCGGACTCCCAAAGAAGGGCTTCCTTTTTCGTCAGAAAGCTTTTCCTCTGCCTCTTTCCGTTGATCAGCCTCTGTCCGGTCCAAGGAAACTTTTCCTTGTTTTTGTTGTAGTTTTTGTACGCCATGGTTCGTAACCTCACTTCGTGGAAATCTCCAAGAACGTGGCCCCAAGCGTACTCCCCCGATCTTCTCAAGACCGTAACGGAGCAAGACACGCTTTTCAACTCGGAAATATTCGCACACCTCTTTCAAGGTCATCATTTCGGGGAACATTTTTAGAAACCTGGTAAACGCTGTTGCCGTTTGTCGATGGATTGTTTCTCTTCGCGTATCGCGGCTTTCATGCGCTGGACTCGTTCCATTACTTGCGGCATGTACTCAGCGCCAAGGGGCTTGTTGCCCACCAGACCACGCTGTGAAGTGATAAAAATATTAGCTTTCATCGCGACTCAGCCTGCAGCTTGAGAAGGTATTCCCCTCATGATGCACTTCTGCAAAGATGAGTAAAGTCGTTATCGATCCAAGAGCGTAAAACAATAATTCAGCGATCGAACCTACAACACCCAGGTGCCCACCAGTCAGCCAGAGAGCAACGGAAAAAATGTATAACCTATATGCATTCCGAACATTATTACCGTCTCGATAATTAGAAACGAGAATGTAAGAGAGTATGAGAAAACACCAGAGATAGAACCAAGGGGATAAGTAGAACTCAACGTCAGAAACAGAAGATAAGCCATCGGGATAATTCATTCTAAAACCTCATTTCATGTTGTTAAAATGGACAAACCATTTGCCGGGGGTCCTGAATTTTGACCTTTTTTCGAGAGTGCAACGGGAGGAACAAGGCATTTTCCCACACGCCTGAGACCCTGCGGCCAAAATGAAGGACAAGGGCCGGTTTCAGGGTGGCCTGCATGTACTCGGCCCCGGCCATCCAGCGGTTTTGCTCATCCTTTCCCTTGCCTGGTCCTCGAACGGCTACAACCGAACGAGGGAGATCGGAAGAGCGTC
>JAQUEZ010000389.1 GCA_028684915.1 Desulfobulbus sp. | reverse complement strand
CCTCTGGCAGATTGACCGACCGCTTCACCCCGCACTGCGAGGGCCAGGTGATTCTGGATGGCGGAGAGGGAGAAGGATGCCTCGGGGGGGATTCCTCGATTTTCCGATCCGGCTCGACGAACTGCAGTCCGGGCCCATGGAAAGTGCAACCGTGCTCAAATGGTACCAGGACCACAGCGGTCTTGCCGGCAGGTATCGCGTCCTGGAGCTCCTTGACGGCGCCGGTCCGGGAGCGGTGCGGGGACGAACCCTCTACCGGCAGACCGATGATTTCGCCCATCTGGCCAACGCGCAGTACCAGTATTCGCCCTACCTTTTCGAAGCGCTCCTACAGCTGATTGCCTTTTACTGCGTTGCCATGAAGATGCCGGAACAACGATCCCTGCTTCCCATGGAGATCGGGGAGATGCGGTTTTGCCGACAATGTCGGGCGGGGGAACGGATCACCCTGGAGGCCCGGATGCGGGAGCAGAACGAGCAGGGCTTCAGCTGGGACGCCAGAGGACTTGACGAACTGGGCCGCACCCTCATGCAGGTTGTCGGCATGCGGATGCACTGGGTTGCAGACTGAGCCTGCATAGTGGGGAAGGAGGAGGGGGTATGGCCAAGGCGGGCATAACCGTCCATGCCGCAAGTTTTGCTCATCAAAGGAGTCCTGCATTCTATGCAGCCTTGCCGGATGAGGGCAAAACCGGCAAGGGATGGGGGCCGAACAAGGTGGCAGGCCGGATTCGTCTGGCAGCTTTCCTCTGGGAGCACCTTGCGGCGAGGGAAAATCCGCACTGGCACTACCGGTATTTGTGCGACAGCTCTGCTTTCCCGCTTGAGGTGGCTCACGGCCCGCTGGGCAGGCCGCATCTCCTGTTGGGAGGCGTTCGGGGTCCGTCCATTTCCTTCAGCGAGGGTGGCGGGGAAACCTGGGCCGCTCTGAGTGGGGATGCGTCCGATATCGGCATTGATGTGGCAGCGGCCGATCAATTCCAGGGAAAATATCCCTTGCGCCGGGTTTTCCATGACCAGGAACTGCACCATGCCTTAGGGTTGACGGGGGGAGATATGGCAAAGGCCTCAGCCCTGCTCTGGTCCGTCAAGGAAGCGGTGGTCAAGGCGCTGGGGTGCGGGTTCCATTGTGTGGCTCCGCTGCACGTGCAGGTCTCGCCACCGGTAGAAGAGGACCACGGCTATGCTTTCCCGGTACGTTTATCGGGGAAGGCCCTAGCGCGGTATCCCCTGGCTGTCGACCGGTCCATACGGGTACGTTCGTTTCCCCAGGGAACAATGTGGCTTTCCATCGCCCTCTTGAGCTGGCAGTCTCAATGCGGCAAGGACGGCGATTTTCAGATCAACGCTCTACCAAGGCAGCATGTCGATTCATGACCAAAGAAGCTGAATATGCCATCGAAGTTGAACAACTGACGAAGCGCTACGGGGATGATCTGCTGGCGGTTAACGGCATTTCGTTCAAGGTCAGAAAGGGTGAGGTGTTCGCTCTGCTGGGCCCGAACGGAGCCGGCAAAACCACCACCGTCGAGATCATTGAAACCATCCGCCGGCCCACCTCAGGAAACGTGCGCCTGCTCGGGATGGACGTCACCAGGGAAAAGCGCAACATCGTTCCCCGCATCGGGGTGCTTCCTCAGGGGTTCAGTTCTTTTGACAGGTTAACGGTCCGGGAAACCATGCTGTACTACTCGCGGCTTTTTGGCGGCAGGAATGACGATATCGATAAGTTGATAGCGCTCGTCAATCTCAAGGACAAGGCCAACGAGCAATACGCGACCCTCTCAGGAGGTTTGAAGCAGCGTCTCGGCATCGCCATTGCGCTCGTCAATGACCCTTCGGTCGTGTTTCTCGATGAGCCGACAACGGGGCTCGACCCCCGTGCCCGGCGCGAGGTGTGGGACGTTCTGCTGGGACTGAAAAAGGAGGGGAAAACGGTCTTCCTGACCACGCACTACATGGAAGAAGCCGAACTGCTGGCAGACACGGTCGCGATTATCCTGAGCGGCAAGATCATCGCCATGGGTTCTCCCGCCCAGCTGATCGAGAGTAACGCCGATTACCTGGTCCTCACCCTCCAGTCCGTCGATGAGAAGGCCTTTGCAGTCGTTGGCGGGTTGGGCTTCGCGCCGGAGCAGAACAGCGACAGATCCCTCCAGGTGAGAGTGGAACACATGGATGATATCCGAAAAATACTGAACGCCATGAACGACGCCAACGCGTCGTTTGTCAGCATGGACGTTCGTAAACCCAACCTTGAACAGGTTTTCCTGAAGCTCACCGGCGAGGCGCTCCATGAAAGCGCGGGCGGAGAGAAGGGGGCTCAATGAATCTTCGCGTCGTCGGCGCAAATCTGGTGGTGAGCCTCAAGTGCTTCTACCGCGAGCGGACAGCCATGTTCTTCACCACCATGTTCCCGATCCTGCTGATCCTGGTGTTCGGCGCCATTTTTATGGATGACGACAACCTCCATTACAACCTGTGCCTGCAGGATCTCGACCAAACCGAAACCTCAGCGGAAATCGGCAAGAGCCTCGCCTCGACCGGAAAGTTCAAAGTAATCCCGGTCGACGCCGCTATCGAGGCAACACAATACGTCAACGACACTAAGGAGAACCTGGTGGTCGTTATTCCCAAAGACTATGAAAAATTGTCCGGGCAATATCTGCTGAATGGCGACCTCAACGCCTTCGCTACCCTCAGATTTGTGTATGATCCCAGCTCCAGTTCGGTGCTGGAGAAGATGCAACTCCTGAACCTGGTTTTCGCGACGATGAATCAAGAGTTGTCCGCAAAGCCGCCTTTCATCCGAACTGCGCAAGAATCGATACACACCCGGAAATACCGGTTCCTCAAGTTTTTCATCCCCGGCATCATCGCGATGGCGATCATGACCGAGAGCCTGTTCGGCACGGTGCAGGTGAACACGGAACTGCGGCAGAGAGGGATCATTAGGAAACTCTCCACCACGCCCATCACCCGTACCGACTGGATACTGTCAAGCATTCTCCACCAGATTATCCTCGCGGTCATCTCCACCACCTTGATGCTGCTGGTCAGCTACATCGTGTTTGACGTGCAATTGAGCATCAACGCCTGGCTGCCGCTCTTCATCGTGCTGGACGTCTTTACCTTTGTCGGCATCGGGATGATCCTCACCCGGCTCGTCAGGGAGGCACAGAGCGCCTCATCAGCAGCCAACGCCATTATGTTCCCGATGATGTTCCTTTCGGGGAGCTTCTTCCCCCTTGAGATGATGCCGGATTTCTTACAGAAGTTCGCCAAGGTGCTGCCGCTGTACTATCTGAACGAGGGCCTTCGAGCAGCCATGGTGTTTCAGGACAATGGGACCGCGTTGAGTAATGCTTCGACCATTGGGGCTGTCGCGGCCGTCGTTTTTATCTTGGGCATAACGGTCACCCGGTGGGAGGAGGGCAAGTGATGGGGTGTTTGGTGAAAAACAGCAGAAAAGCGAACCATTCAGGTCCGTTTGTTTAGAGCAGTAGTCCCTGCAGTTCCGCTCGGTATTCGTCTACCGCCTGTGCACCCAGTCGCAGCGCTGGCAGGTCGGGAACCCGCTATAGTCGAGTCTACCAAAGTTCTTTCTGATCAAGGACAACACGGGTCCATTCCAGATTTCTCGTATGCTCTGGGTGTTGACATCTCCCACGCCTTGAGCGCCGTTGTAATCAACGCAACAGGTCACAGCTTTGCCGTCCCAGAGCACCGACAGGGCTGACCACGGATAAAAACAGACCGACACGATCTTTTCTCCCACCGGGTTGTACGATTTCCCCCCGCCAAAGTTGTCCAGCGAGCTGATGTTCAGGCAGTCGCCTCGATTCTTGTCCGGCAGAGAACGCCACAGGGACTGAAACTCCGCTATCTTGGAGCCATTGTTTTCCTGAGGCAGGTATTGCAGGATCAGCTTCGGATTGCTCTTCTTCAGTTCCTTTCGTATCCGCATAAAATCTTTGATGTTTTGCAGCGCCACCTTGAAGTCCAGTTGTCGCATGGTGGCGTTGTACGATGCTTCATCAGTGCCGTAAAAACTGATCTTCATTGCATCCAACCCGGCAAGGATGAGCGACCGTGCCGTCTCGGGGAACAGGAGCGAAGCATTGGTGACAATGTAGGTTTGCTTTATCCCGCAGGCCTTTGCGAGCTTGATTCGTTCAGGCAACAAGGGATCCAGCAGCGGTTCACCGAACCCGTGCAAATGAACAACGGGTTTTCGGCGCGCGCCGGACAGTTCGGTCATGATCTTTTCGAATAATCCAAAATCCATGAAACCGCGTTTGCGGGTGAGCGTGTCTCGGGGGCACATAACGCACTGGGCGTTGCAGCAGTTGGTGTTCTCGATCAGGATTTGCGAGGGCCAGGGGAGGTGGAAGCGGTAGTAGGGGGAATAGAGCAGGGGAGTCCTCACCAAGGACAATAGGCATCGTGTGATCGTGTCCCGAGCATTGAGCATCATAGGGCTTCCTTACGCAATTACGCAAAGTGGTTGTCATCATCCTGGGATCACGCCCAAACGCCAGCCGTTGCAAACCAAAGGCAGAAGCGGGGCGTTGTTGCTAGGCGCTTTTTGGGTGCAGGGCGGCCAGTTCTGGGGCGACCACGTCCAAAGCCATGCGAATCTGCTCGGGCGTGTGGGTGCAATTGACAAAAAAGCGCAGACGGGCTGCATTGTCAGGCACAGCCGGATAGACCATGGGCAGGGCATCGATCCCTTGCCTGAG
>JAQUEZ010000388.1 GCA_028684915.1 Desulfobulbus sp. | reverse complement strand
CATTTTCACCATGGAGATGATCATCTATGCAGTCCATCATTCTGTCTTTAGCCAGCCAATACGCTCTTTCCACCGCCGAAGTCATCCAGGAAATTGAATCTGCCTTTGCTCGCCAGCTTTCCCAGTGGTACCGGCAGGAGATCATGGTCTTTTTCCGAGAGGGGATGCGTCTGGAGATTTTGGCCTATAGCAAAAAGAACGGGCTCCCCGTTCAACAGAACCTTGATCTTCCCGCCGTTTTTTCCCGCAATCAATTCAAGACCATTCTGGAGGATCATCTGGCTACGGCCGCAGTGATTAAACAGGTTCGCCTACTCAAAGGGTTTGAGCGGCGACTGCTCTGGGGCGAGGTTGTCCGTAACAGGACTGGTGAGCATCTCCTGGTTGAAACCGAGATCATCCCCGACGAGCCGATCATCGCCATCTGTCCACTCAACCGGATCGGCCTGCATGAACGTAATGCCGGCCGGTTGCAGCTTGGCCAACGCCGAGCCTTCCATCTGCGCCGGATCGAACCGGTGCTGGTGAACGGCACCCCACGCACCAAAGTCGTTTTGAATCGGGTCTCCAAGACCCTGACCGAGAATTTGCTCCGCCATCATCTGGGTGATGCGGCTCATCGGGTCCAGTTTCGCTGTCTGAAACGCTACGTCGGCCACAAAAGCATTGTCCTGACCACGAGAAGGTTGCCGCGAGAGGTGATCATTGCCGTGGACCGGGAACTCCAGGAACGAATCGAGGTCCGGATCGTCAAGGCCTTGCCATGAAGTCACCAGAACCATCAGAGCCGAAGGCGCCCTGGACCCATATTGGACAAGGCGTGCATCTCGATCATCCCAAACAGTTATGGAACTGGGCTTTCCCGACAGCCACCGCAAGGGCCATTTCTGGTGCTTCGGCACCACGCGGGTCGGCAAGACCAGGATCATGGAGCACATCATCGAGCAGGATATCTGCAAGGGGTATTCGGTGGTGGCCATTGATCCCAAGGGTGATATCGATCTGTTTTCCAAGATTACCCAACTGGCCCATGAGACCGACCGGCTCGACGACCTGATGCTGATCACGCCGATCTTTCCCCAGTACAGCGCCATCCTTGATCCCTTGTCCTCCTACTACATGCCCGAGGAACTGGTGGCCCATATCACCGCCGGGGTGGCCATCGGCCGGGAACCGTATTTTTTCGGGGTGGCCTACGAGGTCAGCCTGGTGGTGGTCCAAGCCCTGATTATGCTGGCTGAGCAGGCCGGAACAAAGCCCTCGTTCAACCTCAACGACATCAAGAACCACATCAGCCATCAAGATCTGGAGCAGCTCAAGGAGAAGATCGATTACATCGACAGCCCAGAGGCCAAACAACTCTCTCTGGACATCCAGAAGATCCTGTCAACTCCGGCAGACTACTACTCCAAAGTGGTCAGTTCGCTGCGGGTGGCGCTCACCGAACTGACCTCCGGCAATGTAGGCAAGATCATCGGCAAGGCCGACGAGAATCGCTTCATTCAACGGCTGGAAGAGGGCAAGGGCATTATCCTGGTGGTGCAGTTGGGCTCGTTGTTGACCAAGCGGGCCGCCTATACCGCCGGCAAGGTGATCATCTCCATGATCCAGGCCTTTGTCGGCCGGGTCTACTCTTCGGGCAGGAATGTGACGCCGTCCTTAGTGCTCCACATCGACGAGGCTCAGTCGGTGCTCTATCAGGGGATCGAGGACCTCTTTGCCAAGGCTGGCGGGGCCGGGGTGTTCATCCACGGCTACTGCCAATCGATCAGCCAGTTGTATGCCGAGGTCGGCGAGGATCGGGCCAACACCATCCTCGACAACTGTAACACCAAGCTGTTCATGCGGGTGCCGGACCCGAGTACCGCCAACTATGTCTCCGAGCATTTGGGGGAAGAAAAACGGTTTTCCCCCATCATCTCCCTGGGTGGCAACATCGCCATCCGCGAGACCGAAGATGTGCGGATCAAACCGAGCGAGATACTCAAGATGAAGCCGCGTGAACTTTTCCTCATCACCTACTCCGGGACTTACAAGGGGGTGACGGCCACGGTCGAGGAGGGCAAACTCAAGGTGATCTTCCCGGATCTGGCTGGGGAGACGATCATCAAAAAGCAAGTGAAGAGCGGTTGATGCTGAGCATCTGGCCGACAGGCATCTTGGGAGTGGCCTTGGTGTTGGTGGGCCTTGCCGGCGTATTAGTGCTGCGGAGCGAGGAGCAGGAACCCTCACTCCTTGAACAGATGACGTTGAGCACGCTCTCGCGGCGGTGGGTCAGGCCCAAAACCTCCACCCGGATAGAGGGGGTGAAGCATATCTCGGAACTGGCTTATCTCTGGCGGAATGAGCAGGTGATCGCTGAAGGTATCGAGAAGTTTGAGCTGGCACACCCACGCTCCCGCTCCTTTGCCAGCCAGTTGCGGACCTGGTCCTTTTTCAACCAAGCACCCGGGCAGCGGGCGGTGTGCTTGGAGATTCTCCGGCTCCTTGACCGTGAAGGGCAGTGCCCTTCGGTGGTCGATGTCCAGGGTGATGTGGAAGCCGCCTGGGAGCAGAACACCTACCGGATCCTGGCCAAGACCACACTCCTCGATCATAGCCTCAACGTGGCCGAGCAGGTGGTCAAGCTGCTCTCGGACAATCAGGCCTGGCATGTGATCCCCGATACCATAGTGGCCGCCTTGGGCCATGACCTGGGTAAGCTTAAATCAGCACGGGGTTCGCTCTATGCCCTGGGCGAGCATCCCCTGGCCGCCGGCGCCATTATCTCCGGCATTCCCGGGTTCAAAGAACTCTCCCGCAAGGAAGACATCCTTCGGGCCATCAGGATGCACCACAAGATGCCCGAGGGACTGTTGGGCAAGACCCTCAAGAAGGCTGATCAGCAGGCTCGACAGCGTGAACTGGAACATTGGGTGGGAGAGAAAACGCCGGGGAAAGCTAAGGAATCGCACGAGGAGGTGGCGCCAGAGAAGCCGCCAAAGCCGTCATCCCGGGAGTCGGTGCAGCGGGTGCAGGCGGATATCTATGGGGAAACCATCGGCCCTGCGCCAAGCCGGGAAGAGATCGCGCCGCCCCAGCGGATGGACATCTCCGGCTGGTTCGATGCCGCTGGCTACTTGGCCATGCTCAAGCCTTACATCAACCGGGTTGAGGGTCGGCGCTTTCTGGCCTTCTCCATGGCCGATGGTCTGGTCTATTTCCAGGTCAAGGTCCTGGAGGAGGTGGCCCGCAAACAGGCCCAAGAGGCCGGCTGCATGGAGATCGCCACCATGGCACAAGGCGATCCGACCATGCGGCAGGTGCTGTTCACCGTCGTCCAGCACCTGCGCCAGGAGCATGAGGTCATTGCAACCGCCTTGATCAACGCCGCCTATTTCGGTGGATATTTCCTGGTAACCAGGAAGCACAGCAAGGAGATGCGGGGATACTACACACCCTTTCATGCCGAGGCCTTTGGTTCCATCGCCGAGATGGAACGGGCCAAACCAGATTTGCTCCGTGATATTTTCAATGTCAGTCCTTATACCGGCAGTGATCAGGTGAGCTGATGGCTAGGGATCGGGAAACCAAAGGGGCAAACGACACCAATGCCCAGATTATCACCACTGATAGCGGCCGGATCTACAAACCGGTCAACCTGCTCAGCGCCATCTCCGAAATTCAACAGTTTTATGTGATCGAGAGCAAGGGGCAGAACATTCCGGCCGAGTTCCTCACCCTGGAACGGACCATCGATTTTTTCAAGATCGGCCTGAAGAGCGGGTTCAACGAGGGCATTGCCCTGGTGCTGCTCTTTCCGGTCTTCCACTTCTACCTCTTTCCTTTTGTCTTTCTCCAGCTTGACTGGTTCAGCCATCTGCTCTTTGGCTGCATCCCCTATCTGCCCCTGATCATTAACACCCTGATGTGCAGCTACATCAGCCGCTACTTTGTCGGCAACATCACCCGCAAGGCGGTCAACTCCCTGCTCTCCGGCCGGGCCCTCTCCCTGCTGCTTAAGGCCTTTGTGGTCTATGTCATCTACCTGGTCCTGTTTCGTTTGAGCACCCCGGAGAACGTCGGTCGGTTGGCGAGCCAGTTCGGCGTAAAGGCCCACGAAATCTACCATGGCTTCTTTGTCATCAAGCCGCACCTGGTGCCCCTGGCCACCAAGAGCAGTCTACTCATGGTGCTGGCGGCGGTGTTTCCCTACGGATCGGTCTATCTGCTTGACTGCTGGCATCGCCACCGGATCAAGCGCAATATACAACGTATTACTGCCTAACCAGCAACGGAGGTTCAACCATGGAACACGAAGAGAAAAAACAGCGACCCTCTTGGCAGGAGATTGAGGAGAAGAAAATCAATTTGGTGAAGGAAAAAGGCTCCCGGGTCATGCGGGTCAACTCGCCGATTGGCTCCATCATGTTCAGCATCCTGCGGCAATTTGACATGGCCTACGCCAATTTCAAGGGCCGGCTGGGGGAGATGGGCGGCATCACCTACGAAGAAGGCGCTGCCTTGATGGAAGAAGGGCGGGAGATCGTGATGGCCTTCTCTGATTTCACCGCACGGCTCAGTCGGAGGGTCAATTTCCGCTACTATGCCCCTAATGAAATCAAAGACTATCTGGAGTTACTCAAAGCTCAGGAGAAGAGCGAAAAGGCTTCGTGTGACGCAGAGAGTGCGGTTTCGACCGAGTCATAACCCACCAAGGCAATTGCACCTTGCCTTGGTGGGCAAGGTCTGCTATCTCGCAAG
>JAQUEZ010000100.1 GCA_028684915.1 Desulfobulbus sp. | reverse complement strand
GTTAGGTATTGATTCACATATCCGTTCATTATTTCCCCCCGCTCATCATGTTGCTCAGCATATCCATTTGCTGAGTCAAGTAGGACGATTGCGAATTGAGTCCGCTCACCAGGGTTTCCATGGCGCTGAACTGCGCCTCTAAATTTTTCTGCCGTTTTTCCAATCTGGATTCAACAGCGGTAATCCTGGTCCCGATTTTGTTTAAGCTGCTGTCGATACTGCTTTTCTTGTTCTTCAGCAGGCCGGTGCCGGTATTGGTCATGTCATAGAGATAATTTTTGAACTTGGTTGCCACGCCGGTAACGCCTTCCTCGCCAGCCAACAAGCTGACTATGCCGTCGAGGTTGGTGTTGATTGCCTTGGTTAGGGTCGTATCGTTGACCTTTAAGGTGCCATCTTTTTGGGTTTCAAAGCCAAGCTGGGAAATGGTCTTGAAAATCCCCGAGTTGGATGTCGTCTCCGTGAGCATGTTCTGCAACTGCCGTTTAACGGCGTTGATACTGGCATCGCCACCGAGCACTCCGCTTTCAGAGCCGTTGATGGATGACTGGCCGGTGATAAAGCTGATCACCTCGTTGTACCCTTCGGCAAAGGCGGAAATTGCCGATTTGGCATTTTCTTTGTCCACGTTAATATTGAGCGTGGTTGTTTTTCCTTCCTCAGCTTTGAGTAAGTCCAGGGTGACACCGGGAACGATATCGCTTATTGTGTTGGAATCGCTACTTATTTCAATGGTGTCGACACGAACGACCGCCCGGCTTGCTGCCTGCACCGGATCGCCGATGGAGAGAGCCTCACCGCCTGTTAAGCCGCTTGTATCCAGCGAGAACTCTTTGGCAACGTCCGTACCGGTTAGGATCATGCGGTATGGGGCATCTGGGTCCCCGGTATTGATAATTGCGGCCGAGATGCCGATGTCAGCCTCGTTGATCGACTTGACCATGCCTTCCAATGAATTGTTGGTTTCGTCGATCTCGATCGTGTGGCTGGTCCCGCCAACCGTGAGGCTCAACTGGCCGCTACCGAACAGGGCGTTGCTCTTGTCGGCATAGCCACCGGAAACCGATTTCTGCACCTGGGCCAAAGAAACAACCTCAACCTGGTAACTGGCACCGGTCACTGCCTTGCTGGTCACCGAAGCTGAAAGAAACTCCTCCGAACTCTGTTTGACCGAGCGCTGCAGCAGGGTTGAGGAAAAATTGAGGTTTTTGATTTTGTCGGAAAAGGACTTGAGTCGAGTGTCCAGTTCCGTATACGCTTCAAGCCGATTTTTTTGCCACGTCTGATCCGTTTCCAGGCGGGTGATCGGCGTCCGCTCAAGCTCCATCAGCTGTTCGACGATAGTGCTTGTATCAATTCCTGTCGCTAATCCGCCAAATTGAATAGTCATGGCCTTTGTCTCCGTGTGCCGGTCAGCCGTGGATATTGACGATGCTGCCAGCTAATTCCTTGAGATTTTTGGTGAGGTTGAGCAGTTCCTCGGGCGGAATTTGCCGTATCACTTCATCGGTCTCCTGATCGACGATCTTTACAATCAATTGCTGCGATTCGGATTCCTGCTCAAAGCGAACACTATAGACACCATCCTCGGTGAGTGATTTGATCTGCTGCAGCAACTCTTCGGGTTGCGCTTTGCTCTGTTCTTCTGCGGAGCTGGGATTGTTCTGTTGACTGGCCTGACGTTTGCTTTCCACCTGCTGGCTTGGTTCATTGGCCCGTGGCGGACTGGCGATTGATGTGCCTACTGCCTCGATATTCATCTGCCGACCTCCATGAAATGTAGAAAAAATATCAGAAGCCCGGAGAGACTCTTAAGAGTCCCTCCGGGAAAGAGGATATTATCCGAGCAGACTCAGAGCCAACTGCGGCTGCTGATTGGCCTGGGCCAGGATCGAGACACCGGCCTGGGCAAGGATGTTCTGCTTGGTCATGTTGGAGGTTTCCTGGGCAATGTCCGCATCCAGAATCCGCGACCGGGCAGCCGAGATGTTTTCGGAGATGTTGCCTAGGTTAGAGATGGTGGACTCGAAACGGTTTTGGACAGCACCAAGGTCACCGCGCATGGAGTCGATCTTCATCAGGGCGCCGTCAATTGCTTCAATTGCGTCGGCTGCACCTTCAACCGTTGAAATGTCGACTTCGCTGATAGAGTAAAGAGAACTAACATTAGCTCCGTCTTTAGCTTTATTGAAGAGCGATCCATCTTTGTCTGCAATATTACTGCTAACGTTGAAGCTAGTTGCACTGGAGAAGCTGACTTCACCGCCAATCACGGTGGAATCCATCTCAGCTGATTCTCCAGCTGTGCCACCGTCAAGAAGGGTCGTCCCTGCTCTTTCAGTTCCGGTAACTTTAATTGACTGAACTACTTCTGTATTATTACCATCAGTATCAGTTACCGCTGAGCTGTGATCAAAATTACCAATTTTAATGTCGTAACCGGAAGACTGTTCCAGGATGATGGAGCTTTTATCGGCGCTCAGGCTAGCGGCAATACCAGTGGTGCCAGACTGCTCATTAATGGATATTGCAAGTTCGGTCAGGTCGTCCTTTTTGACGGTTGCGTTAATAGAGACCGCCTCGCTATTTATTCCGGTCAGTTCAAAGGTGACGCTGCCATCGGCGCTAAGGTCACTAAGCGTTGCAGTGGTTCTTGCCGTGGAGGTGACACCCGTTGAGGAAGAGACGGCATTGACTTTTTCGGCAATAGCTGTTGCTGTGTCACCCGTTTCAACCTCAACTGCGGTAGTCCCTTCTTTACCGGTGACAGTTAGAGTTTGTTTTGCAACAGCGTTTCCGCCGTTAATTGTGGTTAAGCCTGTGCCGCCCAGAGCCTCCTCACCTGCTGCAACACCCAGTGAATCCTTCGTAGATGTTATAGAAGCTACGGTTGCGCCTGAATCAAAGGTATACACAGCACCGGCTCTTTGTACATATGCCTCTGCAACATCTATATTGCCAGAGTCGGTACCGGTGTAGGTGGCAGAATCCAGAGACGCAGCAGTAACTGTAATATTTGACAATTCAATGTTATCACCAGCATTATTAGTGATAGTCAGTTTGTTGCCATCTTGTGTGACAGTGTTATTCCCCTCTGCGGTATAGCTACTGAGTGCAGTCGCCAAAGCTGTTGCAAAATCCCCGTCAGTACCCACCACGGTCAACGTTGCCGCTGCTCCATCACCACTTCCGATGTCAATAGTGAGCTCAGAGGTTGAGGAGGCGGAGCCGTCCCATCCACTGATGTCAAACGTGAGGTCGACAGAGTTTTGTAGGTAAGTCCCTGTTGCGGTCGTTATTGAGCCAACTCCAGCTAAGTCGGTTGCAGTATCTGCTGCTGTGTCTCCGGCAGTCGTCGTGTATTTAGCAAACGTTCCGTCTTCTTCAGTAACGGTAATAACCTGCTCCGCAAAAGATGATTCCTGAGCTGCTAAAAGGTTGGCAGCCGCTGTATCCCCTGAGCCAAAAGCACTCATGGCTTTTGTGGCAATGCCATCAGCAGAAGTTGTCGCTGATTCGATACCATTGGCGTTGCTAGTTTTTACGCTGTTGTTGCCTAAATCGGAAGACTTGGCTGATTGAATACCAAAGGAAATAGTCTCATTGGCATTGGCGCCCACCTGGAATTGGGCGGTTGTCAGGGAGCCGTCAAGCAGGTTCTTACCATTAAAGGTAGTTGTTTCTGCAATACGGGTCATCTCTTGTTTGAGCTGGTCGACCTCGGCCTGGAGAGAGGCACGGTCAGAGGCGGTGTTGGTGTCGTTGGCGGACTGAACAGCCAATTCACGCATACGTTGGAGAATGTTGGTGGATTCCTGAAGCGCACCTTCAGCGGTTTGCGCTAGAGAGATACCATCGTTGGCATTTCGACTTGCCTGATTTAAACCGCGGACCTGTGAGGTCATGCGGTCGGAAATGGCGAGACCGGCTGCATCGTCCTTGGCGGAGTTGATGCGCAAGCCGGAAGAGAGGCGTTGCATTGATTTTGCCAGCGCGGATTGAGAGGATCCTAAGTTACGCTGAGCGTTGAGAGAGGCTACGTTTGTGTTAATTGATAGTGCCATGATATTCCTCCATGAATATTTTTTGGCTAATCTTTAAACGGCATCCTTGCCGTTTTTGGTCCTGCAAAAGTACAACAACTACCTACTGCTCGAAGTATTTTCGCCGATCGGCGCCTCCTTGGAAAATATTTTCTCGAATCTTGCTAAAAAATCATGGGTCGATCTATTTTCTGACCCTTTCCTTCATAATGCGTATCGAACGCCCTGAAGTAAAAGTTTAGCTTTTTTTTAAAGAAAAATAATTACGGGTTCTTTTTTTGTTCCTGTGTATTGATTGGCTGCTGGAAATGAAATTTTTGTTTATACGGATTGTTTTATGAAAACAGCTGGTTGTTGTTGCCGCTGGTTGCCGCTGGTTCCCATGCGCCGCATGGGAACCCCTCCTTGATGCGCCGCATCCCAATCGTTATTTTCCCGCCGATGTGGCCCGGTGAAATGGAGCTGCAACGCAGCCCAGTAGCCGTTCCCATGCAGCGCATGGGAACGAGGAACTAGGAAATGGTTGTTCGAGTGAAAAAATGAGAGCTGTTTTTTTCAACTGCCCCATTCGGTATAGACCGGCATCAATCCTTCCTTGCCGTGATAATTTCGCGCACTGGAATATCGCCAGTGAAGCGGATCGTCTATATAGCCCCGTTTCACCGGGTTATAATGAATATAATCCAATGTTTTTCGCAACATTTCTTCATGTTGCATCAGTTGGGGATGGCTGCCTTCCTGCCAGAATTGATACTGCGAATCGCTTTTGTGAGCTTTTTTGAAGAGGGCAAACATCTGCAGCAGTTGTCCAGCTTTGCGTTCCTCCAGCCAGCGCAGGATTTCCTTTGCAGTGAATGCTTTGAGATCGTGGACTTGTTTTTGTAAATCAGGTGATTGCAATATGCAATGCATGTGATTTTCCAAGACGACATAGCCGTACACTTTGACGCCTTTATTCCGTTGTCGCCAGATCAATGCATCCAACAGGATTTGCACAGTCTCAGGTCGGGTGAAAACCGCCAGCCAGTTGAGTACTGTGAAGGTGAGGAAGTAGGGCGAGTTGTTTTCTGTTATCGTGTAACGACTACGACCCATAGAATTCTCCGAATGGGGAGGGGAGTGATTTGGTTCCCATGCGCCGCATGGGAACCCTACCTACGATGCGTAGCATATCTATATCGTTTTTCCGTCGATGTCGTCCAGCGAAATGGAGCTGCAACGCAGCCCAGTAGCCGCTCCCATGCAGCGCATGGGAACGAGGAAAAAGGAGAAATCTCCACTACTGCCCCACATCGCCCCGGAAGTCGCTGCTCTCTGGTGCCCCAAAAAAAATCCCCCTGCTCAGGTGAGATCCAGAGCAGGGGGATGAAGGGGAAAGACGGTTTGGACTTACTGCCAGTTTCCGGGGATAATGTATTCGCTTTTGGGTTTTGCTTTAATACTGGCAATCTCTTCCCAGAAAAGCCGGTCTGAGTAGCCGTTGGCGAGAATGGAGTTATCTAATGTTTGTTTTTTGCTCTTGCCCCGGCCTAGGTTGTTTTCCTTTATGATTGCAGATGCTTCCCTGTTGTACTGAAACATGACTATTTTCATGGCGCTGTCCTTCAACTGGTAGAGAGGAGCCACGGAGGGCCAGCCTGGCGGCAAGCCCTCCGTGAGAATATTTTTTATTTATCCCTGGAGCAGTTGCAGCGCCAACTGCGGGGTCTGGTTGGCCTGGGTGAGAATCGAAACCCCAGCCTGTTGGAGGATGTTGTTTTTGGTCATGGCCGACGTTTCCTGGGCAATGTCTGCATCGAGAATTCGGCTGCGGGCTGCGGACAGGTTTTCGGAAACGTTCTGCAGATTGGAAATGGTGCTTTCAAACCGGTTTTGAATCGCTCCGAGTGTGCCGCGCAGATCATCGATCTGGCTGATTGCTCCGTCAATTGCCTTGATGGCCTCGGTCGCCCCTTCAACCGTGCTGATGTCTAAGGTGTTGATAGCGTTCAGTTCACTGGCATTAGCCACTCCAGTTGCACTATTGAACAACGAACCACCGCTGTTATCCAACGTGCTGCTGATGTTGAAATTTCCTGTACTGTAAAAACTCAGTTCTCCGCCGATGACAGTGGAATCGGTCCCACTGCCGGTGTTCCCAGCTAAGACAACTCTGGCACCTTCATTTCCAGTAACCATGAGAGTGTCCGTTGCTTGGTTCCCACTATGTGCATAATCCCCAATTTGAATGTCATATCCTTCCGCCTGGATGAGAGTAATACTTTTCTGGTTTCCGCTCAACGTGGCAATTATACCAGTATCCCCTGATTGATCATTGATTGCCTGAGCAAGTGCCTTTAAATCGTCGGCAGTTACCGTTGCGCTAATTTCGATGGAGTCAGCGTTGGTTCCTTTCAATTTGAAACTGATGGTGCCGTCTGTGGCCAAATCAGAGATAGTTGCAGTGGTGCGTGCTTCTGCAGTAACTCCAGTAAGCGATGACTCAAGGTTGATATTGTGAGCGATGGTAAAAGCGTCATCATCTGTCTCGACGGCAACTGAACGGGTATCGTCCGGTCCGACAATGGTCAGGGTTTGCGCAACGACATTATTGCCTGAGGACGTTGAAGGTACACCCGTACTCGTCAATCCTTCTTCTCCAGCGGAAACACCCAGTGCTGATCCCGTTGAGGTTGCGGATGCTATTTCATCGGAAGAAGAGAACGGGTAAGTTAGAGAGGCTCTTTGGACATAAGCCGATCCGTTTGCTTCGGTCAGTTCGCCCGTATTGCTTTCTGAACCCGTGTATGTAACCGTTGCAGATGTTGCTGTATCTACAACGTTATATATTTCTACATTGTATCCACCGGATGCCGATGACAAGGTAAATGTTCCGTCTATATTATCTGTTACTGTGAGTCCTGCTACAGAAAGCGATGATAACGCAGAGGTCAGGTCGCCTATTAATGTACCATCCCCATCGCCTTGGGTGACTATCAGTACATCGCCATTTGTGCCATCACCGATGCTTATACTGAAGGTGTCGAAAGCAACCCACGATGAAGTATTTACGCTAACCAGCACGGAATTGTTGCCATATACAGGTGTGGCGCCTGCTCCTGTTGCGTTGTCAATCTCATCTGCAACATCCAAAGCAGACATTCCATCTGTAAGTACTGCTGTGGTCGTTGTTCCATCGCTGAGGGTAAAAGTTATGCTCTGCGCTGCCAGTGCAGCAGCTCGAGCCGCCTCCAAGTTGGCCGGAACTGCTCCACCGGTCCCGGTTCCCGATGTTGCTGGGAGGCTAGCCGAAGTCGTTCCAGCGGAAGTTGCTGCCTCAATCCCCACGTTATTGGTTGATTTGAGCGTGTTTATGCCCAGATCCTCCGACTTGGCCGAGGGGATGGAAAAGGTGATGGTTTCGTTGGCATTGGCGCCGACCTGGAACTGTGCATTGTTCAAGGTGCCATCCAGGACGTTCCGGTTGTTGAACGAGGTGCTGGAGGCAATGCGGGTCATCTCTTGCTGGAGTTGATTGACCTCTGCCTGAAGGGATGCACGGTCCGAGGAGCTATTAGTGTCGTTGGCCGATTGAATGGCCAATTCACGCATGCGCTGGAGAATGTTGGTGGTTTCCTGGAGCGCGCCTTCAGCGGTTTGCGCCATGGAAATACCATCGTTGGCATTTCGGGAGGCCTGATTGAGGCCACGGATTTGGGAGGTCATCCGGTCGGAGATGGCAAGACCGGCGGCATCATCCTTGGCGGAGTTGATGCGCAACCCAGAAGACAGCCGCTGCATTGCGGTGGCCAGGTCTCCTTGGGATTTGGTTAAATTTCTCTGGGCATTCAGGGACGCAACGTTTGTATTGATCGTTAAAGCCATGGTTTCCTCCATGAAATTACTAGCCTCGGTCGTCCAACGATTGACCTGTGGCTAACGATACAAACGTAACTGCTCTCTCAATGCTTACTGCGTTCTCTCGAAATACTCTTCGGAGTTTTTTGGGAAATGGTTAAGTGTTTTTTTAGAAATTTTTATGACAACAAAAGGCGGAGTAACAATATGTTGCCTATGAAAAAAGTGTGTGAGCTGCACGGCGGAGATAAAGGGCAGGGGAAAGAGAAACGCCGGACAGGAGTCCGGCGAATGGATGGGGATGAAGGGCAGGCGGAAAAAACGACGCTTAACTTACCTTGGGCAGCGGCGTGCGAATATCATAGCGGGGATCTTCGAGCACAACCTGTAAGCCCTTACGGGTCTCGGGGGCATAGAGTATCGGTCCAGAAAGATTCAGGGTGATCTCTTTGCTTGCCGACACGGTGACGATGGCCAACACAAAGCACATGCCGTTGTCGTCGATCTCCAACTTGCGCCGTTCTTCTTTATCCGGGGCGACAGCGTAGTCTAAGAAAAAGTTGGTCGGATCGGTAACGACGAAAGCAAAAGCAGGGTCGTCGACACTTTGAATCCAGAACAGCGGCCCTTGTTTTTGATTGGGCATAACCAGGAAATTTTTTAGTTGATCAAGCCCTACCAATCCTTCGGGAAAATGGATGATATGGGAGGGATCGTATTCCACCTCACCGAAACGGGTATTGATAGTTTTCATTTTTTTAACGTCCTTCCTGCAAGCTGATCACTGAGGAGATCAAGATCATTCATATCCCAACCGGCCGCTGCTTCAATGTTTTCTTGACGGATGCGATCGTAGACTTCCTGACGATAAATCTTCGTGTCCCGGGGCGCATCAATACCAATACGTATGCCGCCGCTTTTCATTTCGATTATCTTAATGGTAATATTATCCCCGATGATAATGCCTTCACCGGGTTTTCTGGTCAACACCAGCATATATTTACACCTGTGGCAGTTCGGATGGTTCCGAAGGAGAAAAAGAAAATCAAGATATTCCGGCTGCGAAAAGCCCCCTGAAACCAGGAGTAATTAAACGCTAGAATATCTTTAGCGGTAGTATCGTGTAAATAAATAAAAAAGGCAAGCGGTTTGAGTCAGTTGGCCGCTCTTAGAGGAAGTCGAGAATCGACATACTTGAAACTTGAGAAGTGACACTGAGCGCGGCCTGAAAGGCGGTTTCCTGCTGGACGATTGCATTGAAGGCTTCAATCGCATCGGCATCTTCATAGCGGGAGAGGATTTGTTTCAAGTCGACCTTGACGCCTGCCTGGTAATCCATGGCTGTTTCCACCCGACTGGCCCGGTTGCCGAGCTGGGAGCGCAGGCGTCGGTTCTGTTCGGCAGCTCCTTCAAGATTATCTAAGCTGTTTTGGAGGGTATTCTGCATCTCCGCTAATTCGTCTACGCCTACTGTCAATGGATCGTCTTCAACCGACGGATCGTAATCACGGATAACTTTTTCAGCTAAGGTCAGTTCGTTGAATAAATTGAAACGTCCTGTTTCCGGATATTCGGGACCCTCCAAGGAGGTGGATGGCCATTCCTTCGTCCCAAAATACAAATCGTTGCCGGTGAGGTTTACTTGTATATTTTCACCAGGAGTAATCTCAAGAGATGTCGCATTTTCGTCCCCTTGGTAGGAAACCGGCCAAGTCGTGGGGTCAGCGAGGTCAAAGGTACTGATCTGGAACGACGAATTTTCGACAAAGGGTTTGGTATCTTCTTCGTATCCTGCAAACAGGTACCTCCCATCAACCATGCCGTTTGACGCATCCAGCAATTCTTTGCGGAGTTGTGCCAACTCGTCGGCAAGTACGGCGCGATCATCATCGTTGAGCGAGCCATTGATGACATTGGTCATGATCTCCTTGGATCGTTGCATGATGTTTTCCACATGCTCAAGATGGCCGTCGGTGGCCTGCATGGTATCAAGCGATTTACCCATGGTTTCTATATTGCGATCAATATTGGAGATCTGTTTGCGGGTATTGAATACCGGGCGTACGGCTGCCGGATTATCGGAGGCCTTGTTGAGCTTTTTACCGGTTGCGCCGATACTGCGAAGCTCCTCAAGTTGTTGGGCGACATCATTGAGACGAGATCCCAACATGCGGTAGGTGGTTCCTTGTGTGGCTTTCATGGCTTATCCCTTGAGCTGGAGGAGTGCATTCATCATTTCATCGACAGTGGAAAGGAATTTTGCCGATGATTCGAAACCGCGTTGAAATTGAATCAGGTCGATCATTTCCTCTTCCAAGGAAACCCCGGAATACCCGTCGCGGAGATTTTGTAATTGCACGGTGGCATCTTTGGCGCCCGAAAGCGCCAGTTCGTTGCGTGCCGCTTCAATGCCGACATTGGCCACCATTTTGGCAAAAAAATTGTCAAAGGTATCGCCGGTGGTCCCCATATGGTGATCAATTTCGAGTTGGGCTATGGCCAATGCGTTTTTATTGTCACCGGGCGCTGCCTCCGGATTTCCGGCTGCCGCAACTTCCGAGGCATTGGAGATGGCCAAGGCAACGTTTCGGCTGGCAACCTGGCCGACGGGGAGAGCGGAAATATCGTTAAAAAACAAGCGGTGATTGACCTGATCCGAGCCGAAGCCTTCATAATGTTGTGCGTTCACCGTACTGGTCAGGTCAATGGCAAGTGTATTAAGATTGCTTTGGAGATCAGCTATAAAGACATCTCGCATTTCAAACATGCCCTTGAATTTTCCACCGAGGTTTTGCAAGTCAATATCCATGGTCACACCGGTGGTTTCAAGTTGCAAACTGACATCGGTGCCAACGGTCACTGTTTTGATGGTCGAAACCATGTTGCCTTGAACGAGGGGCATGCCCCCGGGAAGCTGCACACACAGCATGTCGCGATTGTCGGTGTAGGTTTCAATGCCCAGGGTTTCAGAGAGATCTTTAACAATCAAATCTCGCTGATCGCGTGCGGCATTGGCTGTTTGCCCTGAAATCTCGACCAGGCTGATGCGATCGTTGAGCTTGGCGATTTCACCTATCTTTTCGTTGATATAATCGACCTCACCGGAAATCTCGGTGTTCATGTTCGAAACCACCGTGTCCAATTCGTTGGTAATGCTGGTAAACGCTTCACCAAGGAGTTGGCCTCGTTGGATAACCACATCCCGTTCGACCTCGCCACTGGGGTTAGCTGTCAATTCCTGCCATGCATCAAAGAAATCATTAATTTGCGAGGCTAGATTGTCCTCACCCACCGAAAAAATACGCTCGAGTTCGGCAAGAGAATTCGATTTGCCGGCTTCTTCGCCATATTCAATCGTTTTATCCTGCAGTTGCCGGTTAATGAACACGCTGTAATCACGGGTGACATTGGAGACGGTCACCCCTTGGCCGACAAAAAAATCGCCGAAATTGACCGCAGGAATCTGCGATAATTCGGCCCGTTGCCGCGAATATCCTTCGGTATTGACGTTGGCAATATTGTTGCCGACGATTTCAATCGATTTTTGATTGGTCAGCAGGCTTGTTTTACCGGCATTGAGTGCATTGAGCAGGCTGGTCATGAGCGGCTGATCCCTCGGTTTTCAACAATGATGGCGTTGTAAAAACTTCGATCTACTGGGTCGCAGCGTATTTCCCGACGCTCGACATACCTGATGTATGCCTTCGAGCCGGGGAGAAAACTGCTCCTTGTCTATCTGTGTTTTTACCTGGCCATCTTTTAAAGTGTGATGGACTGTTTACGAGTCCATCAACGATAGACATTGGTAAAATACAATTGTTCTGCCGAGTGAAGAAGATACCTTTACGCGACAAAGTGTTACCTAATGTTACTATCGGCAGAAAAAACAGGGGAGTTTAGGGCAAGATGTGAAAAGAGGAAGTTTTGTAACTAATGGAGAAGAAAGAGGAAACCGCGCGTAGCTCGGCGGTTGAAGGGGGCTTAGACGATACCGGAAATGAGGCGGCCGTTGGCAACGGCGTTGTGTGGACGTCCGTAGGGATTGTAGGTTACCGGAGCAGATTTTTTCCCGAAAAATTCCATGGTTTCCTGGATCCAGTTCAAGGTGGCCCGGAACAGAAAGGCATTGCGACGATTCTCGTGCTGAATCTGACGAGCATATTGCTGGTCTTCAGGATGAAGTTCTTTCACCGAATGCAACACTTTGATCAGTGTCTCCTTGCGGCGGACATCAGCCATCATCGCTACAAGGTCCAATGCCTTGGCGTGTTCCCGTTCAGCCTGGATGGTATCCCGGAGCTGAACAAGCAGTTCCTGAACAGTTTCACGATCCATGATATTACCCCTCAACCAAGAACTTGAGCAAACTGGATGCAACTTTATTCAGGTCAGGATTGTACTCGCCGTTGGATACCTGGGCTTTCAGTGCCTGTACGCGAGCTGTACGTTCGGCGTCTTCAACTTTGCTCGAGGATTGGGCTGCAGATGCACCCTCTAAGGCCGAGGAGAAGGAGACACTCTCTTTTGCTTCAGATTTAGACGACTTTTGCGAATCACTAACCTGATTGATATTCAGGCTACCGATTTGCCCTCTACCAGGGATTCCGAAAAAATTGACGGTCATCACGTTCACCTTTGAGAAATGGGGGATCAGGCTACAGTCTCGGACTGAGCAACCCAATCATCGAGTTTTTTCATTACCGCATCGTACGTATTGTAGGAGATGTCGGGTAGCCAGTCACCAAAAGCTTTTTTGGCTTCGGCAAACCCTTTATCAATTCCTTCTTTGATTGCGGTAATGCGGGAGGTATCGCCACCGGCGACCCCTATGGCAAATTGAAAAATCCGCTCGGATGTTTGTTTTACACCAAAATAACCGTTTTCACTAATCAGATCCTGAGCCTGCCCAGGGTCGATTGTTGCAATGTCAACTTCGCTGTCATTGGAGGCTATTTTAGTGTTAATGCCTTGTTCTTGCAGCAGATTCGCTACCCAGGCTCGCAGCTTATCATACCCTGAGTCGGCTAAGTCCTGCAATTTCATGGAGCCGTTATAGGTCAGGGCGGAAGTAGATTCACTGCGCAAACTCACAGATTCCGTAGTGGCGGTTTGGCTGCCATCCGGGTTGAGAACTGTTGAGCTGTTGGAGATATCTACGTTTAAGCTCTTGTAGGCATATAAGGAGCTATTAGCCTTGTTGTAGCTGATTTCATTAACCATTTTCCCGCCTCCCTGCAGCATTTTTCGGCCATCCTGGCTCGTGCGCCGGGAATTTTTATTTCCCGTTAGCTTTATATCGGATCCTTTTGGAAAAAACTTTACAAAAAAAATGAGAAAAAATTAGTATCGGATCATTTTTTTGGCGCAATGAGTTTTTCCATCTGCCGATACATCTGGTCGGCAAGCCCCAGGCTTTGTCGCTGAGAGATTTGGGTGGCGAGTTCCTGGTCGATCATATCCTGGTACATCTCGGTGGCATGATCTTTTTCAAAAAGTCCTCCCTCAGGCACTGTTTTACGCATCGATTTAAACATCGACTGAATAAAAATGGCTTCAAATGCCTGGCAGGATTTTTTCAGAGCCGCACGATCTTTGAAGGTCTTTTGGTCGGTTACAGCCTGGGATGGAGCGGTGAGCAGCGGATTGTCCAAATTTGTTTTCATGGGCACGGCCGGTGGTTAAAGGAATTAAAGAATGACCAACTCGCCGTGGAGGGCACCAGCCGCCTTAATCGCCTGAAAGATGGCAATCAGGTCGCGGGGGGTGGCCCCAATGGCGTTGAGCGCACGGGCTATGTCTCCAAGATTGGCCCCCATGGGCATAACCACCAGGTTGCCCGGGTCTTCAATGGCCTTGGCTGTTGTTGTCGGTGCGGCAACCGTGGTCCCACCTGAGAGTGGGTTGGGTTGGGAAACCTGAGTGGAATCGGTGACAACCAGATTAAGGTTGCCGTGTGAGACCGCAACCGTGGAGATTCGGACGTCCTGACCCATGACAATGGTTCCGGTGCGTTCATTGACCACGATTTTGGCCGGTTGGTCCTGTTCAACTTCGATACCTTCCAGATCTGCTATAAAGTTGACCATGTCTCCCTGAAAACTAGCTGGGCGTTTAACCTTGATCGATCTGGAATCCAAGGGGCGTGCTGTTCCATTGCCGAAATGGGCGTTAATTGCTTCAACCATCCTTGAAGCAGTGGTGAAATCGGTTTCCCTGAGTTGGTAAAGGATATCACCTGTGGTGGGAAGGGCAAAATTTACCGCTCGTTCGACCAGCGCCCCTCCGGTTATACGGCCGGATGTGGGAAAATTTTTCTGCACCTTTGCTGACTTCCCGCCAAAAGCAATGCCGCCTACAGCCAATGGTCCCTGGGCAACGGCATAGGTATTGCCGTCCGGTCCTTTGAGCGGGGTCATGAGCAAGGTCCCTCCGGAAAGACTGGAGGAATCACCGATCGAAGAAATTTGTGCATCTATGGCCGATCCAGGTCGGGCAAATGGCGGCAGTTGCGATGTGACCATGACCGCGGCCACATTTTTAGTCTTCATCTGTTTGAAGACATCATCGGTTAAAGCCATACCCATTCGCTTAATCATGTTCACCATGGCCTGTTTGGTAAACACTGATTTCTTGATGTCGTCGCCGGTTCCATTAAGCCCGATCACTAGACCGTAGCCCATGAGTTGATTTTCGCGAACGCCCTCGATATCTGCCATATCCTTGATTCTGGTTGCCCAGGCGCCAGAGGAAAAAAAGAATTGGCTGGCCAGCAGCACGACAAGCGGCAAGGTGATGTATTGAAAAGGTTTGTTCATCGCAGAAGACTCCTTGAAGGCATCTTAAAAGGGCCAGGTGTTATCGAAAATACGCATCAGCCAGCCAGGTTTTTGCTTATCAGAAAGAGCGCCTTTGCCGGTATAGGTAATTTGGGCATTGAGAATATCGCCTGAGTTCACAGTGTTGTCGGCAGTTACATCATAGGACCGAACAATGCCCGTGAGATAGATAATCTGGTTTTCATTATTGACTGTGACCGATTTTCCCCCCCGGATCTTGAGGTTCCCGTTGGGATACACTTTGATGACCTGGGTTGTCAGGGTAGCGGCCAGATTTTCCGACCGAGTAGTTTTTCCTCCGCCGGAAAATTTGTTTGCAGAGGAGGCACTGATTAAAGAGGAAGGGGTGATATTGGCGTTACTATCGGCTACAGACTTTTCCAACCCAAAAAGACTGGATATTCCGGCGGAAACACTTGAAGAACGATCCGTATCCGTGGTGGCTTCCTTGGAAGCAGTTGCTTGCTCGGCAATGATGACCGTAACGATATCGCCTGCCCGGCGAGCCTTGATATCCGCCAGCCAATTGCCCTCATCGCCGTTCCATAATGTCCCCGGGGATTGCGGTTTGGCATCACCGCTGACGGGTTCCTCCAGTGGTTCGGTCACCGGCGCAACCTCAATGTTACGGGTTGAGGTGCATCCCGCGAGGAGGACAATGCAGAGAATGCAAAGACCCCAATGACGTCCAGCACCCACAATTTTCAGGAATGCGGTCAATCGCCTCGTACCTGTACTTTTCATCTCAAAACTCCACGGAGACAACACCAGGACGGTCTACCCGGCAGTGTATCATTTTGTTGGAACTGATATTTTTCACCCGAATTGTCTCACCTTGCCGTCCGTTTTCTTTGGCCAGACCTTTTGTGGTCAGCTCCATCAGACCTTTGCGGGCAATTATGGTCACCATCTCACCATTTTTGATAATTGCCGGTGCGGAAATGTTGTCATGATTGAAAACAATTCCGGCAGTGATCGTTCGAGATGCCTCTAAACCTATGAGTTGCTCCTTTTTCGTGTAGGGATCATCCACTCCGCTCAGATCGCGTTTTTCCAGGCGAATGCTTCGTGCAGAGAGTATTTCCCCCTTGCGCAGGGGCGTCGCTGCAACGGCAACTTCACCTAAGGCGACCAGTCGAACGCGGATAACGCAGTTTCCTGCGGGGTGGCCATTTACGGTGAAGGCGATGGAAAAACTGGTGCTGCCAAGAATGCCTAATCGGGAAGGGGTTACTTTCCATGCCAGTGTCCCCACGGGAAAGAGAAGCTCCTCCGGGGCGTGCAGTATGCTGAGGCGGATCTCTGCCTGCGGCAGATTACTGCCGTTTTCCTTAAGAAATTGAGCTAAAATCGTCTCGATTTGTGATTTCTGGATTTTGGTTGCCCGGCGCTCAACCACGATGGTCGGGCTGCCCTGCCAGTCCACGCCTGCCACCTCTTTGCGGTTACGCAGGGCGTTGATTACTGAAACGGTATACAAATCCTTTGACTTACCTGGGGCAGGGGAGGAGGCGATCGGTAATTGGGCGATGATTTCGGTTTGATCACCGCCAGAACGAATTTTGGCAATATCGCCAAGAACAATCCTTGGACCATTAACATTTGCTCGGGGCTGAAACTGCACGGCAATCTGAGCCAGCGCTTCGCAAGGAAGAAGAACAAGGATGCAGGCGATAAAAAAATTATAAATCAATCCATTACACCATGTTGGTCACGGTTTGCATCATTTCGTCGGAGGTGGTGATCACATTGGAATTGATCTCATAGGCGCGTTGGGTCGTGATCATCTGGGTCATCTCTTCGACCAGATTGACATTGGAATTTTCCACATAGCCCTGGAGTAGGGTACCGATACCGTCGGTACCGGGGGTGCCGACAATGGCCGTCCCAGAGGCTTCGGTTTCGCGAAATAGATTGCGGCCAATGGAAACCATCCCCGCCTCATTGATGAAATCGACCAGGTCGATATTACCCAGTTCGGTGGAGGTGGTATCCGAACCGAGGATGGCGCTGACCACCCCGGTCTCGCCGATGGTGATTTCCCGGGCATCTTCAGGAATGGTGATTTCCGGTTGGATCGGGTAGCCATCGGAGGTGGTGAGGCGACCTTCACCATCCATTTTCAGATTTCCGGCCCGGGTGTAGGCGGTGTTGCCATCGGGGAGCAAAACTTGAAAAAAGCCCTGTCCCTCAATGGCCACATCAAGCGGGTTCTGGGTCTGGACGATATCGCCCTCGGTGAACACCTTGGTGATTGCTCCCGGTTTCACGCCCAAGCCTACCTGAATGCCGGTGGGCGATTTGGTGTCGGCTGAAGTCGGGCTTCCTGGAACCTTCATAATCTGATAGAGCAGGTCTTGGAAATCGGCCCGACTCTTTTTGAATCCGGTGGTGGACACGTTGGCCAAATTGTTGGCAATAACGTCCATGTTCAGGTTTTGGGCCGACATACCGGTGGTTGATGTCCAGAGTGAGCGCATGGGCTGTGCCTCGTCGTCAGTGCGTAAAGGAGTGTAAAAAGACGCTGTCGTTAACCGACAGAGCCAAGTTCATCGAGTTTTTCACCAAGCTTTGAGTAACTTTCTATAACCTTGGTATTGGCTTCAAATGCTCGCTGGGTGGCGATCATGGCCGTCGTCTCTTCAACCATGTTGATGTTCGATGTTTCTAGATTGCCTTGCAGAGTCCGGGCGTTGGCCAGGGGTTGGTCGCCTCCCTCCTTGAGCTGGAAAAGAGAGTCGCCGACCTTGGTCATTTTTTCGGTGTCATCGACGGTAAAAATACCGAGCTGTACCCCACCCACCGCTCCGTTGACCGAGATTTCCCCGCTTTCGGCAATATAGATGTCCTTTCCCTGAGTGGTATCGATCTGCAGTGGATCATTGCCTGTGCCCAGGACATTGGCACCGTCTTCAGTCTTGAGAAAACCATTGTCATCGAGCATGAAGCGACCGGATCGGGTGTAGTAGGTTTCCTGCCCTTTTTGCACCTTGAAAAATCCCTCGCCGTCAATGGCCACATCGAGCGGTCTACCGGTTGTTTGCATACCGCCTTGGGAGAAATCAGTGCTGATCTTGCGGATACGGGCGTAGTTGATACCGCGGGCATCGCCGGTTTGTTGGGCTCCACGGAGGATAGCGGCGAAACTGATCCGATTCTTTTTAAAGCCGGTGGTGCTGGTGTTGGCCAGGTTGGCGGCAACATTGCTCATCGCCTGTTCTCTGGCCACCGCTCCGCTCAGCGCGCTGTATTTACCCGATCCCATAGTTCCTCTATTGTTGTTATTGCTTGGTTTTCTTTCTTGTCGGCATTGCAGTGGTTAATCTTAACCGCGGATTTGGCTCAATCCATTTCCCTGTGAGCAAGAGCTGCTTACAACCCCTGGCGCATCTGAGCCACATTGCTCAAATTAAGCAGTTGGTTGGCTTCAATGCTGGATACTCCAAGTATTGCTGCAATTTCTTCCACATTGAGTCCTTGCGAAGCCAGTTTGTTCAAAATGCGGTATTTCTCCGGGGCCTGCTTATCGATTTTAGCCAGGTTGTCCAGACGTGGACGTTGTAGTTCGGTGGTTAAACTGGCTGATTGGAGGGCTTTGCCGAAAATGGATTGTTGGGCATCAAACCCTTCATCCTTGAGTACCTCTTCGATTTTTTGCCGAAGGGTGGTCACCCGTTTGATCAGGAGGCGGCTTTCCACCCGCCTTCGCCAGACGATAAGCAAGGTGACAAGCAGACAGAGCAGGGCAGCAAAAATTCCGAAACTGGCAAGGAGGGGAGAGTCGGTCAACATAGGCCACCTGAAGTTGAACTGACGGTTATTGTTCTCGTACCACGCGTCGAAAAAAACGCTGCGCCGCAGTCGATCAAAGTTTTTACGAGTCCATCAAAAGTCGTAAAGCTCAGAGTTGACGAGCTTGACTCGAAGTTTCAGCAAGGCCTGGCTGTGCAACTGTGAAACCCGGCCTTCGGAAACGCTGAGCACCTCGGCAATTTCTTTTTGGGTGAGCTCTTCGTAGTAATAAAGCGCGATCACCAGGCGTTCTTTTTGTGAAAGTTCTTCGAGGATACCGGCCAAAATCTGGGTCATCTCTTCTTGTTCGAGAATATCCGAGGGCATGGGACCGCCAATATCCTCAAGGTTGTCAAGAAAACTTCGACCTTCTTCGGAGTGATCCAGGGTCTCATGGAGGCTGACACAGCCAAGATGACTGACCTCAGCGAGCAGGGTGTGATACTCATCAAGCGACAAGGACAAGGCTTGTGCCATCTCGTCTTCTTCGGGAGACCGTCCCAGTTGACGTTCCATGCGGAGCATGGTCTGGGCGAGTTGGTTTTGTTTGTCGCGCATTGAGCGGGAAAACCAATCCAGTTTGCGCATTTCATCAAAAATGGCTCCCCGAACCCTGTACTCGGCAAAGGTCTTGAATTTGACCCCTTTGGTCGGATCAAACTTGTTTGCCGCATCGATCAGACCAACCATGGCCGCACTGGTCATGTCTTCTTTGGTCATGAAGCTGGGAACCTGGGGAACCATGCGCTGTACTACAAGTTCGACCAGCGGCATGTTCTCCCGAATCAACTGTGATCGATCATCAAGAGGTGGTACCGGTGGAATCATTGATATCATGTGCGTCAGCGTCCCTGTTGACTGAACTGCGGCTATTATCGGCCGCCGAATTCCAGGAGACGTTTCCAGAAGAACTGGATCGATCCCTTGGGTTCAATGGTTTGGGGTTCTTGGATTATAGTTCTGGCCAGTAACTCGAAGGCGCTGGCTGTTTTCGATTCGGGGTAGAGCTGCACCAGCACCTGCTGTTTGCGGATGGCATCCACCATCATTTTATCGCGGGGGATGGAACCAATATAATCAATGGAGATATCCAAATAGCGGTTGGCCACCATGGTGAGCTTGCGGTAGACATCCAGGGCCTCATCCTCATTTTTGATGAAATTGACGATCAGGTTGAAGTGCTTCTCATGGTACTGGTTGGAAAGAAGTTTCATCAGGGCGTAGGCATCGGTAATAGCCGTTGGTTCGGGGGTGGTCACCACGAGGATTTCCTGGGCAGCGGTGCTGAAATAGGTGACGTTTTCCGAAATGCCGGCTTCTGTATCGATGAGCACGAAGTCAAAGTCGTTGTTCATCGCATCAAGTGCTTCCAAAAGGCGCATCTTTTGGTGCGCATCCAAACGGGTAAAACGTTGTACGCCTGAACCTGCGGGCAGAATTTTAATTCCTTGGGGACCATCGGTAAGGATGGCTTCCAGGCCCTTTTCACCGGAAAAAAAGTGATTGAGATTATGGCCGGGTGCAAGGCCGAAGACCACATCTATATTAGCGAGGCCAAGGTC
>JAQUEZ010000387.1 GCA_028684915.1 Desulfobulbus sp. | reverse complement strand
TCGCCTCAGCAATGATCAATCCCGCACTGGCTCGCTGGGCGTAATGCTCTGCCATCAGGGAAGTAGCGAGATGGTCACTTGTCGCTCGACAGCGGGTAAGTGGGGCCATGATGATGCGGTTGGGCAGCAATAAGGAGCCAAGGTGTAAAGGCTGCAGCAGGTGGTTCATGGGTAATCTCCCGTTTTCTGAGCTAATCATCTCGATTGAAAAGTAAAACAGCTCTGACGCACACTCTCTTTTTTAGAATCGACCTTCATGTAAGAAAAGCCATGGGGTAATAAAAATACAAAATATTTTCCATTTCATGTCAAGCCGAATTATAGATTATAAAATATCACATAACTTCAATGAGATATAGGCTATCGAACAATCTAAGTCCCTCTTAAACCATTTTTTGCTTCTTGTTAGGATTGGATGAGTGTGGTATTTTGGGCCAATTTTTTATACTGATAAACATTGCTATTATTTTTCATGTAATAATAGCATTTTAAAGAACATTGACCATTCAGATTAGGCTGAGGCCGCTCTCTGAACGGTCTTTATTAGTTTATGCGCCAATGTTCAATTAAACCAAGACAGGAGAAAATAGTTACGATGAACACCAAAACCACTTTATCCTTGGCAGCAGCCTCCTTGCTGCTTTCCGCCGTACTCATGGGCGGAAATGCTCAGGCTGAAGATCAAACCAACCCCCTTCAGTTCTACACCGGAGCAAACGGAAGTTATGCCAAGGTAACCCTGGAAGCCGACCTGGGCTTTTTCGCCCAGAGCAACTCTTGGTTTGGCAATGATGTCGGAGTGCTCGGAACAAAATCTAATTCCTGGTGGGAATCTCTCATCCGTCCCGGCATCGATGTAAATTACGTACTGCCGAGCACCCAGACCATCTACGCCCAACTAGATGCCGTTCAAGCAAACACCTTTGGCGGCACTGACGCAGCTGCATCTAACATTGATTACAGCGATGATTCCCTGCGCATTGAGCACGCGTATGTTGGTTGGAAATCCGGCAACCTGTTCAGCGCCCTCGGCGAGGACTTCCTCGACATTTCTTTTGGACGCCAGTCATATGTTGTTGGCAATGGTTTTCTCTTTGCAAACCAGGGTGGCTCCGGATTTGGACGAGCAGCCTTCTGGGTTGGTGGTCGCAACAGCGCAGATTACGCTGGTATCATCAAGATGAAAAGCGGAAACTGGGTCGCTGATTTGACCTATTTTGAGGCAGACGATAATCCTGATTCCGATACTAAAGTCGGTGGTGGTAACGTCGCATACAATGTTGAGAACATGGGCTATTTGGGTGCGGGACTCTACACCGTGGAATCAGACATTATTGCGCGTGATTCCATGCTTGTCTACAATGTTCGCGGTGGCGTCAATCCCTTTGCCCTTATGGGTGGTATGGATGTCCTCAAACCGCTTCATTTTGAGATGGAGTATGTGTATGAGGACAGAGATAGCGGATTCCAAAGCGGTAATGCCTGGTACGCATCTGTTGGATATGAAGTTGAAAATTGCCCCTGGAAACCAGGTTTGACCTATCGTTATGCAAGCTTTGACCAAGATTACGATGCACTGTATTACGGATCTACCGGTTGGGAGACCTGGTATCAGGGTGAAATCCTAGGTGAATACGCTATTGGCAACAACGATCTTGATTCGCATATGCTGAAGTTGACCCTCAAACCGCTTGACGCTGTCACCCTTACGCTTGCCTACTTAAACTATGACCGTCATCAGTCCGGTGATGACTACGCTCAGGAATACGATCTGATCGTTGACTGGGCCGTCAATGACCACCTGTCCTTGTCCGTGGTCGGCGGCATTGCCGATCCCGATGATGCCGCTACCTTAGAAACCGGTGGAGACGACAATTGGTCCTACATGATGATGTTCGGTTCCATCAAATTCTAAGTTGTGCTGTAAAACCACATCCCGCCGCCACGGCGGGATGTGGTTCCCCTATTTTTTGGGGACTCGTAAAAAGGCAAAATCCGAGTAGTTGAGTAGCGAGAATACAGTATGTTACCAAGGTCGGAACCTCGTTTTCGAAAGTTTTTACGAAAACGACAAGAAAACGACAATCTTCGATACTCTTGCCCCACTAAATCCTAAACTGATTCACCACTCCTTTCAGTTCAGTTGCCAGATTCTGCAGTGACCCTGCACTGGTTCTCACCTTCCTACTGCTCTCAGCAATTGTGCTGGAGGCTATTCCCACCCCGGCGATATCTTCGGTAATTGAAGCCGCCACTGCTGAGCTTTGGTTTACATTTTCATTCACTTCCTGCAGCCCCATGGAGGCCTGGGAAATATTGTTTGCTATTTCTTGAGTCGCCGAAGCTTGTTCCCCGACCGCGCTTGCGATAGTGCTGACAATCGCCCCTACCTGGTTAATAACCTTGGTGATAGCCCCGATATCAGCCACGGTTTCCGAGGTAGTGTTCTGCACTCCGGCAATCTGCTCCTTGATATTTAAGGTGGCGGCAGCAGTTTGTTTAGCCAGTTCCTTGATTTCGTTGGCAACAACGGCAAATCCCTTTCCTGCCTCTCCAGCCCTTGCCGCCTCAATGGTTGCATTGAGGGCAAGCAGATTGGTCTGCTCCGAAATTTCCGTGATGGTTTCCGTCACTTTACCGATAGCCTGCGCAGCCTCACCAAGAGCATCCATTTTTTCAGCGGTACGGGCCGCTTGGTCAACCGCATCTCCAGCAACCTGATTCGCCTGCTCCACATTTTTGGCGATGTCACTAATAGTCGAAGTCATCTCCTCCGCTGCGGCCGCCACCATACTGATATTAGTGGTCGATTCTTCCATAGCCGCAGCGACATTGCCGAGATTGGTATTCATTTGTTCAACGGCCGCGGCAACACTCTCTGTTTGCCTGGAAGCATCACCGGCGCCAATGGCCAGCCCATCAGACAACTGGAGCAAATCGTTGGAAGAGCCATCCAATGCCTGGGTATTATGGCTTATCTTGCCAATAATCCCTTGCAATCTTTCCATGAAAATATTCAACCAATTGGCCAGCTCGCCAATTTCGTCTTTGGAACGAACGGTCAGACGTTTGGTCAGATCGCCTTCACCTTGGGCAATATCCTGAAGCCCAGTCACCGCAGCCCTGATCGGCTTAGCAATGGCCACGCCAAGGAGAAAAGCCATCACTGCTGCAATTGCACAAGCCGTAATCAGGAATGCGACCAAAGTCATGAGCGCTCTATTATAAACCGATTCGGATGTTTGGTGCGCTTTTTCCGCGTTTTTCAGTGTGATTTCAGTCAGTTTGTCAAGATTATCACGGGTTGCTTCAAACAAATTGCTCGCCTTTCCTAGAGAAAGATCCATTGCCGCCTTCCGTGCATCCGGTTTACCAGACGCGGCAAGATTAACCACCTGACTGGAAACTGGCTCCCAATTGGCACGATCTCGCTCAAATGAACTGATCAGCGTCCGTTCCTCCGGCGAGTTGACCAGTTTCTGGAATTTGTCGAATCGCTCATACACCTGTTTCAGATTTGTCTCGTAATCCTTTTTCAAAGCAGCAAAAACCGGAGATTGGGTATCTGCTGAAATCATCGATCTCTCGGCGACCAATAACTGTTGCAGGTCGCGGTCTGCCTCGATCAGTAGATCCATAGACGGCAAACTGACCAAAAACAAGCCGTTAAGGTTGCGCTCAATTAACGTCATCCCCCGGTACGCCACCCAGCCGATCACCGCCATAAATATGAGAATCAGAGTGAATGTCGCGATCAGTTTATTGCGAATTTTTAAATCTTTAAAATTCAGCATGCTTCCCTCTCCTCTTGGTTGATTCCACTCTAACTATGATTCTTGAAAATCGATGTAACGTTTTGTCGGCATTAAATCGTGGAGCACTCTGCGGCCACTAACCCCAGCCCACTGCCCTTGCCGACGCCCTAGGCGATGAAAAACGGCTTAGAAATGTGTTCGAGCACCTCCAGATCCATGCCGAGCCGGTATCATCGATGTCGATGCTAATATACATCTCCGCGCCCAAAACACAGGCACTCGCCTCGCAATAAGCTCTATCCAATTCCACATTCTCCGTAGCTAACGTGAGGATTCCATTGTCTTGCATGGGTTGTGAAGAAAAGTTAAAAACCACGGAATGGCCGATTGTAAAAAAATTAAACTGGGTATGCAGTTAGCTCAACTTGCCCCAACATATAGAGACTATAGGCATCGACTTTTCATCGGGCTTTGGGCGATAAACTGAGCGAAAGTATAAAAAAATGTTAAATACTGGCATGTTACTTAATACTTGAAAAGCGAGTGCGATTTTCAGGCTATAGATCTCACCAATGCTCTATACCACATATGGCGCATGGTTGAGTAAACTGCATACCCACTAAAAACATAATCAAAAGGAAATAATTGGAAGTCTCTTGCCCATTATATGGGGCGCAAATGAATTATCAAATGTGTAAGCCCATTTTTTTCGTCAGGATTAAAATAAGCGTCAAAACAACCGCATCTTTTAACCAGTATCGTATGATGTCATACTGTGGCCGACTTGAACACCAACCAAGGAGGCCCCACCGTGAACACCACCAACCATACAGCCCTCAAGGATAGGCGTAGATTCTGGCAGGCGCATGTCAAAGCCCTGGCGGACAGCGGTTTATCCCGCAGGGAATATTGTCGCCGACACCATCTCGCCTACCATGCACTGACCTACTGGGTCCGCAAACAGGGGGCGAGCAACACTGCCGTTTCCCAACTTTCCCTGG
>JAQUEZ010000386.1 GCA_028684915.1 Desulfobulbus sp. | reverse complement strand
CGCAGTGACCGCAGACCGCGGTGTGCATGGGCTGCATCTGCAGGCCGCGTTCCTCGCAGGCCGCCGCAACCTTGGCCATTGTGGCGCTGTGACAGCCCTTGGCCTGCATGTCGTAGAAATGGAGCGTGCCGCCGAGCCTGAGGGCGTCGAGGGCGCAGGGCAACAGCGGTTCGCCGCCGTGCGGCAGGACGACCAGCACGCGGTCGAACCCCTGTTTCAGTTTCGGCAGGATTTCGGCAACGTCGCCTTGCAAAAAACGAACGGTCTTGACGGCTCGATTGGCCTGGAGATTGCGCAGGGCGTAGCTGTGGGCAACCGGGTTTTTTTCAATGCCGATCACCTCCCGCGCCCGGCTGTGACGGCCGATGATCAGCGGGAAAGGTCCAACCCCCGAACAGAGCACCGCCACCCTTTCACCCGGCGCAACCAGGGCGGCAATCCGCGCCCGCTCGTGGGCCGAACGCACCGAGAAATAGACCTGGGCCAGATCCAGATGGAGGACAACCCCGTTTTCCCGGTGGACCGTGGTCAACCGCTGTTCGCCGGCAATCACCCGCAACGGCAGGGTGCGAAATTCGCCGCCGTATTCGCCGTCGCGCCGGGCCGCCACCCGCAGGGTGTTGTGCAGGCCCAGGATAATCTCGCCGATCTCGCGCTGCCAGGGTTCGGCCTCCGGGGTAATGCCGACCACGGCAATGTCGCCCACCCGGTCGAAACCGCCGGGCAGACGTGCGGGTGGGATGTGGGGGAAACGTTGGGTGAGGAGGGGACGGAGCTGCATGGTTTCGATTCAGGGGCTCTGGAATTGAAGAAGGGCGTGAAAGTGTTGCAGTTCAACGGCTCTCAGGGAGTCGGTGCGTTGCCTGCTGTGTCAGATAGAGGAACGGCAATATATCAAAAGGATGCCATTGGAGGGAAGGAAGAAAGCATGTTCGGTGCTTCAACCTTGCAGGACGAGAGGAGCTAGTGTACGATTTTACGGCAAATTTTCCCTGCCGAAGTTATGTCGAGAGGCTAGGCGTTGCGCGGGGCATTGGGTAGGCAAGCGGCGCGATGTAAGGTGTTCGTGAGCAAATCGTACACTCAGTATTGTTGTTAGGCGATGCAAGAATGAACAACATAGGATAATCGTTGAATATGTCATTTGAACTGCTCTCTAAAGAAGACCTTCTCATCGCGGCCATCGCGACGAAGCGCCCTGTGGCGTTTCTCGTCGGGTCGCCATTGTCGCTAAAGGATGGCGTTGGCGTGCCGGGCGTAACGGAAATTCTCAACTTCGTCCGAGAAGAGGTTCGTGACCGTGCGGCATTCTCGCTGCCGCGTTTTGAAGATGCGCTAAATGGCAAGACGGGTGGCGATGCCTACCAAGAAGCGATGAAGTGGCTCGGAAGCAAGATGGGTCAGGATGCTATCAACGACGTTATCAAAAAGGCTGTATTGCAAGCCCGCAAAGCCACAGCGCCGCAATTACCCAGTGGCAATGGTGAACCCGTAGATTGGAATATTCCCTCCGGTACGGCGAGTCTTGGTGAAATGGTGGCGGGCGGAAATCAACGGTTTCTGGGCCCGGTACTGACAACAAACTTCGACCCGCTGATTTCTTTGGCAGTGCGCAGCGTCGGCGGCCGAAGCGGACGACGCGTATTGACCGCTGACGGGACAATTGCGGGTTCAGTAGAAGATGGAATCTGTACCGTCGTTCATTTGCATGGATTCTGGCTCGATTCCGACACGTTGCACACCCAAGCGCAGTTAACTAATCCTCGGCCTAAGTTAACGAAATCGCTGCAACGTCTCCTCCAAGGACGCACACTCATTGTTGCCGCCTACGGTGGATGGGATGACGTGTTTACACGTGCGCTCGTTGATCTCATGAACGACGAGCAGGCGCCGCTTGATGTCATCTGGTGCTTCTACGAAGACAATGCCGATCAGGTGCTGGAGCGGCATGAGAAGCTTATCAAGGCCGTCGAACCCGCCATCGTAATGAACCGATTTCGGGCGTTCGGAGGCATCGACTGCCACACCATCTTCGGCGAAGTCCTTTCTACGTTGCAGAGAATGTCTCCAGCCGCCGTGATTCCCTCCAGCGTATCGCCGCTCGCAGGTTGGGAACTCATTGACGCAACTTATCTCGGCGGGCTTTCGCCGCTTCACCCCGAGGAGGTTGTCCGCTATTTCGACGGCGCAACCCCCACTTGGCGACACGCCGCATGCCCCGACATTCCCAGCCGGACGGATGTTGGAGAAATCACCCGACGCCTTGCGGAAGTTCGAAGCGTCAAAGGCGGCTGCTCGCTTCAACTCATCCGTTCTGCGGGAGGCGAGGGCAAGAGTACACTCCTCCTGCAAGCTGCTGTCGCTGCGGTAAAGAGCGGCGAATGGAATGTCCTTTGGCGTCCCGCTTCCCGTGCTGGCTTGCCAGCGGAGCACATCAGCAATCTTGATCCCGCAAAGAATTGGCTCGTTGTCGCAGACGATGCCGAGAATCTCGTGCACGATTTCAGCGAGTCGGCGCGTCTCCTGCACGAAGCCGGACACTCGCATGTTCATTTTCTCTTTGCCGCACGTGACACCGACTGGCGCCACTCCCACGGTGATCGGCAGTCCTGGGGCACCTTGCTGAAACAACATCCCGATATTCTGCTGCGCGAACTAAGCGACGCTGACGCGAGTATGTTGATCGGTGCATGGCAAAAATACGGTCCGGATGGCTTGCGCGAACTCGCATCGCTGCCGGACACGGACAAGCAGGTTGCCGCGCTTCTCGATGCCGTGCGTGGCGCTAATGCCGCACGTGATGAAGGCTCGTTCTTTGGGGGATTACTCGCAGTGCGCTTCGGGCCGGACGGCTTGAGGAATCACGTCATTGCGTTGCTCGCCCGGCTGAAAGAGCGACGAATTGATCACAGCGACCGCACCCTGTTTGATGCCCTCGTTTACGTGGCCGCATGTCATGCGGTAGGCATTCCGGGGCTTGACGAGAGAGTTCTCGCGGACTTGCTCGAGGTGTCTCGCGATTGGGTACAAACGCTCATCGTAAATCCGCTCGGCGAAGAAGCTGCGGCCGTCCGCAGCGCGGGGCATGTGCTGACCCGCCACAGCAAAGTGGCCGCCGCCATCTTGATTGCCGCCGAACAGGATCTCGGGGCGGATATTGCGGAAGTCTGGAGCACAATCGTGCGGCAGACAGTACTGACGAGTCGGGATTGCGGAGTCAGCTATCAAAACCACTCAAAGATTGTCCATGCTGGCCCACGGTTACAGCGCGAACTGCCGCCGCAACTCACTGAACAACGTAGAAAGGAAATAGCCGTTGCAGCGGCGAAGGCTTCAATCGTTGCCGAGCCTGATCGGCTTTCACGCATCGTTGATCTCGGCAAAACCTACCGAAACGCGAAGGAGTTTACCACTGCTGTGCAGGTCTTCCGGGATCATGCAAATAAACTTTCGGCAAAAACCGATTTCGAATCCGACGTTCGCGGCTATTGGTATGAATGGGGTGTCGCCGAAGGCTCGGCAGGTAGTGATTTTTCGCATTGCGCTGCCGGTGCGTGGCTTCAAGGCTTGTCGCTTGCAGACCATCTAAAGAAATCGTCAATCACGTCCGATAATGCCAAGTTGAGCTGTGCGGGTCTCGGAGTCGCCTTCGGCAAGCTTGCTGAATCACGACCAGATTGTCCTTTTGCCCGCGCTCGGCGTGCTGCTGCTTATCTTGGCCGGCTCACAAACTATGACTCGAAAGCCCACGGCTATTTCGACAATCATGACCGTGAAGCCGACAAGATCGGCACACCGCATCCGAAGAGCATCGACGAAGCCATCGTTTGGCTGACGAGCGCAGTAACCCAAGCGGGCTGCGAACTCCAAGACCCATTCCTGAGGGCACTGCTCAAACCCGAGCAAGTCTCCTTCAACATGCTCAACAATTTCCTCAAGCCCGCTCCTTCTCCTACACGTGCCAAATTAGTTGCACAGCCCCCATCCAAGACTGACGAGCGTGTAAAGCTGCCGCAATGGCGAAGTAACCTTAAAGAACGAATCCAGGGCGGCATTGAGAGAGTGCTTGCGCAAGCATGGATAGGAGTTCCCGTCAACATCTCAGAAGAAGAACGTTTCCAGATAGCTAGGCGAAACGGCTCAAAAATAATATCTACCCTCTCCCCTCAAATCAAGCGACAAGTCGGCGCCTATTTTCAAACCCAAAAGTGGAATCCACTGAAAGCACGCATTCCAAACGATTGAACGACTGCAATATCTCTTAGCAGGCTACGGGGTGGGCAGGGTCTTTCGAACGAAGGGAGAAATCTCGCGCTATAGCGAGATTTCTCCTCGCTGTGCTCGTCGAAATAACGGCGGGGTGAGTTTTTTAAATAGAGTGGGCGGTTATTGGCGCCCACCGGCAACCTCAGATTTTTTGAGCCAGTTCGACGATGTCTTGTCGCTTGGGATAATACAGGGTCGTGGCCGCCGCCGAGAGCGCGGTCAACAGGTAGAGATCAATCTGGTTTTTGCCCAGAATGTAGAGAATGAAACCATAGATGCCGATGGCTTCGGACAGGGCCATGGCCGTTATCATGATGGTGGTGTAGCGGGCCACGGCGGGATGGTGGGGCGTGCTTTTGGATGCATTAGCCTCTTTTGCCGCATGAGCTGCGACTTTGGTCGACAAAAGGTGTTTGCGCACATACCAGGTAACAACCAGGGTGACAAAGGCCACGCCAAAAAGGATCAGCCGCAGCGTGTTGTATGCCTCCGGGGAAAA
>JAQUEZ010000385.1 GCA_028684915.1 Desulfobulbus sp. | reverse complement strand
CATGATACTTGCGACCTGCGGATAGAGAAGGCGCTGCAAATATACCTTCCACTCCCACAGATACCCCCCACAGAGCCCTCAGCGTGATTCACATTGGTGGCCCAAGGGACAAAACGGGAAATGCTGACGAAAGGGTGTATTGCGCCCGTGGTGAAATGGAGAACCGGATCAAAGAACAGCAACTGATGCTTTTTGCCGACCGAACCAGTACGCAGAAGATGTTCAGCAATCAGATCAGGCTCTATTTTTCATCTTTGGCCTACGTTCTTGTCCAGACGTTACGCCGACTTGGCCTTGCCGGCACGGATATGTCAATGCCTATTCCGGTGAAGTCGGCCACGCATTCCAGTCGAAGGCGGCCGGGCATTCCGGTGGAAGCCGGCCACCTGTTCCGGTGATCCCGGCCACCCCGGTCGGAGCGTAGCGACGCGGTTGTTAATTGTGTCTCTACTTGCTGTCTTGTTGTTCTGTCAATGGGGTCTTTTTCCGCATCGATCCTCCTTTGAGTTTCAGGGTGTGGGCGTTGTGGACCAGCCGGTCAAGGATTGCATCGGCTGTGGTGGGATCGCCGATGTGTTCATGCCAGTGCTCAACCGGGAGTTGACTGGTGACCAGTGTTGAACGTAGTCCATGGCGGTCCTCTAAAATTTCTAAAAAATCATAGCGTTGTTCTCGGGTTAGTGGTGCCAGACCGTAGTCGTCAAGGATCAGCAGGTCGGCTTTGGCAAAAGTGGCCAGGAGTTTGATATAGCGACCGTCACCTCTGGCCAGTGCGAGATCTGCAAAGAGGCGCGCAACCCTGAGATACAGCACGCTGAAGCCTTCCCGGCAGGCGGTATGGGAAAGAGCGCAGGCTAGGTACGATTTGCCCACGCCGGTGGGACCGGTGATGAGCAGGTTCTGTTTTTGCTTGATCCATTGGCAGGTAGCCAGTTGCAGCACCTGCGATCTGTCCAGGCCACGGGGGTGTTTGAAATCGATATCTTCAACCACCGCATTCTGGCGGAGTTTGGCTTTGCGGAGCCGGGTCTGCATCAGTCTGGTCCGGCGGAGATCGGTCTCCCGGTCGACCAGTAATCCAAGTCGTTGTTCAAAAGACAGCTCATTGATTTCCGGTTGTTCCCACTGCTGTTTCAACGCCTGAACCATACCATGCAACCGGAGTGATTCCAGTTTATCGAGGGTTGGATGAGTCAACATGGCGCCTCCTTACTGCACAGTGGGGTGGTAATAGTGAGGGCCACGGATGTTATCATGCACCACGGGACTTTGAGCGACCTCTTCCACCTCGTTGGCCTTGTCCAAGCCGTGCTTGAGGATGGAGTCAATGCTGCGGAAAGAGACCGCACCGATGACCAGCGCCCGGCCACAGGCCTGCTCCAGTCGGTCATTGCCATAGCTCTTTCCTAAACGAAGAATACCCATCAGGCTGCGATAGGCCTGTTGCGGATGCACCCGGGAAGTCAGGATCTTTTCAGTGAGTTGCGTGGTCAGCGGACCGATCTTGGCTGCCCAGCGGAGAAACCGCTCCGGTGACCATTCTTGATATTGCCGGTGCGACGGCGGCATGTGGTCGGTTACCGTGGTGTGACGCCCCTTATCCCGGCTTCGCTGATGACTGGCAACCCGTTGTCCCCGGTCAAAACATTCGACGACGGATGAGGTGATGCGGATATCGAGCCGCTTTTTCACCAAACGCGAGGGCACGCTGTAATAATGACCATCCACTTCGACGTGATAATCGATATGCACCGTGGCTTTCTTCCACAGGGCAAACTCATAAGGCATGGCCGGCAATGGCCTGAGAACCGGTTTGTCGAGGCTTTCGAACAGGCTCTGTCGTGAACCGGGGAGTTTCTGGAAGGGCTTGGTGTTGAGTACGCGCTGTTGTTGGCCGATGGCCTGGTTCAACTCCACAAGAGAGAAGAACCGTTGGTGTCGCAGTTTGGCAAGGATCTGCCGTTCAACGATCTGGACCGCGGTTTCCACCTTGGCTTTGTCGCGTGGTGCACGAACCCGGGCCGGCAGGATCGCCACGCCGTAATGCGTGGCCATATCCTGGTAGGTGGGGTTCAGCTCCGGCTCATAGCGGCAGGTTTTACTTACACCACTCCTGAGGTTGTCCGGAACCACCACCTCCGGGACGCCACCGAGAAATGCGAAGCAGCGTACGTGCGAACCGATCCAGTCAGGCAGCCCCTGGCTCCAGGTCGCTTCGCAGTATGTCAGATTACTGGCTCCCAAAGTGGCGACAAAGATCTCCGCTTTGCGGATCTCACCGGTCTTTCCATCCAACACCTCCATGGTCTGACCGGCGTAGTCGACAAAGAGCTTCTCACCGGCGCGATGTTCCTGCCGCATCACCGGGTCGACCGTGCCACGCCATCGTTCGTACTGTTGGCAAAACCAGCTGTATTGGCACCCGTCGGGATGCTTTTCTTTGTACTCCTGCCAGAGCAGTGCCAGGGTGTTACCGACCGCCCCTATGGAGCCATTTGATGATCGCCATAATGGAGCCACCTCGTGACCGGTTTAATGGGGCCAACCCCATAGCCGTCAGGCTAAGCCGTAGCGGCAGAGATTATGTCGCATGATGGCATTAATTCTCCACCAAATCTCAGAGTAAAAATGTCTTGAACGATCTCCGGAGAATAGTTTCCATTTTTTCTCTTCTCCAACAAATGTTTGCGGCAGCTCAGTTCGATAAACTTTCTCATAAAACTTGTCACTGCTTCCATCCCGTTGAAAAAGACCTGCTTGAACCGGTCAAGAGATTTCATCCAGGTTTTTAAGGCTTTATAGAAACTGAGATTTTTTCCGTAAAGCCCTCGCATGAGATTATGCGTTATCCATAACATATTCATGCTGAGTACAATAATGAATAATTTCGAGTAAATATAGCACTCGAGACGATCCTTTTTGACCTTTTTAACTTTGTCGATTTTCCACAGGGATTTCCAGGTTTTAAAAACAAGCTCGATCTGCCAGCGCAAGGTGTATGCCTTCCACGCATTTTCAATATCAAGCAACTCGTCTGATGCGGAAGTAATGAATAGGTTGAGCCTTGCTCGTGCTTTGAATTCTTTGCCTACTTGTCGCCCTTTCTTTTGAGCATTCAGGTTGGCCTTGCGCATTCGTTCCTGGTAGACGCTTTCAGGTAACAGATAAACAAAGAGGCGAACCTGTAACGTCAGATTTCGATCAAGGAATACTCTGTCTTCAAATTTATCGATCCCGGCATCGGTCATGGCTCGAACAATCCGGGAAAAATCCAACCGAACCTTTTTGTCGCCCTGAAGTTGATACACCTGCTTGTTGGCTTGCAGACGGCACAAAAAATCACCAAGGTTCCGTAAGATACCTCGCAATGCAGATAAATGCATGTACGCAAGGTCGCGAATAACAAGGTCACCTTCTCTGACAACATCAAGGGTCAGCGTTGAATTGGTTGCATCCTGGTCGTTAAACGCATTCAGGCTGAGGTCGACGATTTTTCCGGACACTAAATCATATTCAAATTGGATCCTGACATTGGCAGCAGAGCCACTGCCGCCACTTCCCGGGTAATACGTGGACAAAGACTGATCTATCTGAAAACAAACAGAATCTTTAATCAAAATTCTTTCAAACTGATCGCAACTCATTACCAACGATTTGCCGTCTGCCAGCTGTTTATTGAACAACTCAGAGAGGGCTGTTTTGAGAAAAGACACCGCATACTGGTTAAAACGTTCGTCCAACGATTGTTTTCTTATGCAGATGTCATGATCCAATTCCAGCTTGACGGTAAGATCGTTGAGACTCTCAACAGCCAAAGCATCGGTATTAAAAGCCAGCAGGCAGAGAAAAGTAAATCCATCAAGGAGGCCTCTCCGCTGAACGAACTTAGCCTTGCGAGCTAAAAGGTCGATTTCCTGCCGAGTAAAGAAAGAAGGAAGTTGTTCCCTGATAGACTCCTCAATCACTGAATAATCTGCTTCATGTATTCTCCTAATGGTGAAAAAACAATGCAACTTGCTGAAAAAACGAGTATATTAGCACAAACTTTAACGCCAATTCGCCGAGGAGATCGAGAATCATTCTCGGCAACAAAGGATACCATTATGAGGCTGGGGCCCTGAAGGTTTTGTTGCGCCTAATTGTCTGAATCTCCCATTCACCCTGAAGTCTTCGTCTTAGCCTGACGGCTATGACCCGCAGGGCTTGGCCTTGATAGAGTCGGGGCTCCACGCTATTGCCAATGTCCTGTTGTGGGGTTTGCAGAAAAAGCATCCTGTCTTACCTTGCCGGGGAAAGTTTATTCCAAAAACTCCTCAGCTTAGCTCAGACTGCGGATTCCGGTGGCATCCGGCCACCGATTCCGGAGCAAAGTGGGCCACCAGTTCCGGAACAATCTGGGCCATGCATTCCGTTGTAAAGTGGGCCACTGATTCCGATTTAAACTGGACCACTTTTCCCTGAAATACGGAATCGGTGGACCACTTTGCTCCGGAACCAAACGCGACGCTGGATAACCTGGTGTACAACCTGGAAAATTCAATTTTCCAGGAGGTGCACCGTTGGCAAATACGAGGTTATCCATGCGCAAAATCAGAGAAACACTCTGTCTTCACTTTGACAGCAAGTTGGGGCAACGTCCCATCGCCCGCTGCCTGAACATATCCCGCACCACCGTCGTCGGCGATTATCTGTGCCGTGCCAAAATAGCCGGACTGGGCTGGCCACTTCCGGATTCCCTGACAGACCAACAGCTCTACCAGCGACTTTTCCTGCCAGTCGTTCCCGTGGCCCCCAGCGAACGC
>JAQUEZ010000384.1 GCA_028684915.1 Desulfobulbus sp. | reverse complement strand
AATCCGAACGGGCAATGGCTGCCTTGAGCGCCTCGCCGATCAGCTCCGGGGCATCGCCGATGGTGTGCATGGCCCGGATTTCATGGCCGAGCAGAAACAACTCCCGGGCAGCCAGGCCGCTGGTGCTATTGATAATTCGGCCCGAGGTCAGCTCGTCGCCGATGGCTATGATTTCTCCGATCATGATAGTGACTCGTAGATATTTAGAAACCGATGAACCACGCATCGTTGTGGAAAGATGGATGATGCATGGAACGCCGCCCTTATGGTTGGAGCAAGAACGGCACGCAGGGGATCTTTGCTCCGATTATGGGAGCAGCTTACCTGGTTTGGTAATTTTCCTCAAGAAAGTCCTTGGGTAAGCATCCCATGGGCTGGCCGTCTTCAATGTCGGTGAGTTGGACCGAGACCACGGTGTGGATCAGGTCGGAGTTGCCAGCAAATTGGAGCGGAATATAGTTTTTGCTGAATCCCTGCAATAGACCGGTTTTACTGTTGCGGCGTTCCACCAGGACCTGATGCACTTGGCCAATGCCCTGAGCATAGTGGCTTTGGCGTTTTTCTTCATCCAGAGCCCTGAGCCGTTGGACTCGCGCTTCCTTCACCGGACCGGGCAGATGGTTGGGCATGGTTGCCGCCAGGGTTCCAGGGCGGCGGGAATAGGGAAAGACGTGCAGGTAGCTGATCGGCAGATCGGCAAGCAGCTGCAAGGTGTTGTCGGCCTCGGCCTCGGTTTCTCCGGGGAAACCGGCCAATACGTCACATCCAATGGCTGCCGTGGGTAAGGCTGCCCGGACCTGGTAGATGATCTCGGCAAATTGGGATCGACTGTAGCGGCGGTTCATCCGCGCCAGCACCTGGTCATCGCCACTCTGCAGCGGGATGTGGAGGTGAGGCATGAAGTTGGCGTGGCGGTAGACTAATTCGAGCAGGGTCTCGTTGACCTCGGTGGGCTCGATCGAACTTAGCCGCAGGCGCAGTCGAGGAAATTCCCGGCAGAGTCTATCCAGCAGGCTGTAGATGGTTTCCCCTTCCTCCAGATCAAGGCCGTACTTCCCCACATTGATTCCGGTGATGACTAACTCACGATACCCCTGTTCGGCAAAGACCGCAGTTTGTTCAAGGACCTTGGCTAGGGCCAAGCTGCGGCTCGGCCCCCGGGTATACGGCACGATGCAGTAGGAACAAAAGTTGTTGCAGCCGTCCTGGATACGAAGATAGGCCCGGGTGCGGCCCCGGAATCGGGTTACCGGTAGGTCGCAGATCTTCTTGTTGTCGCGAATTCGGCCCATGAGCATGATCAGATCCGGTGGATTTTCCGACAGGGCGGCATCCACCAGTTTGTGCTTGTTGCCGTTGCCGACAATGGCCACCGGATGTTCACCAAGGCTGAGCACAGCCTCCGGATCCATCTGGGCGTAACAGCCGGTGACGAAGATTCGTGCCTCGGGGCACCGTTTGAGCGCCCGCCGGATCAACTGCCGCGACTGCTGTCCTGCCCGTCCGGTAACGGTGCAGGTGTTGATGACATAGATATCGGCCTCGGCCTGAAAGGGCACCAATTGACAGCCACGGGCCTCAAAGGCACTGGCAAAGGCTGCAGACTCAAACTGGTTAACCTTGCATCCCAAGGTGGTGATGGCGACCCGTTTCATGGTTGATCCTCCGTTGTGGCGCGTGCGATAATCCCGCTGCCGAGTACCCTCTCCCCCTCGTAGAGTACCGCAAACTGCCCCGGAGTGACGGCCCGCTGAGGTTGCTCAAATTCGAGTTGCCAAGTCTCCTCCCCGGTTTGGCTGAGGATGGCTGGTGCTGGCCTGTGGCGGGATCGGAGTTGTACCAGACCTTTCCAGGGAAGCGGCGGTGTCTCGTTGGTCCAAAGCAGGGAATGAAGCGGGCAGAGGCAGGTGAAGAGATCCTCATTTTTACCGACGATTACCCGGTTGTCCGCGCCGTCGAGACCGACAACATACCAGGGGGTGGCATCGGGCAAGCCCAGGCCGCGGCGCTGGCCAATAGTGTAACGCCAGATTCCGCGATGCGCACCGATGGTTCGTCCATCCAGGGTAACGACCGCGCCATTTTGCTCGCCGAGGCCATGCTCAGCAAGAAAGCTCGGCAGGTCCTGCTCGAGAAAACAGACATCCTGGCTTTCCTCACCGCCGAACTGAAAACCCAGATCTGCGGCTCGTTGGTAGATTGCCTCCTTGGTCCATTGGCCAAGGGGAAAGCTGAGATCGTGCAGTTGGTCGGGAGTCAGGCGGGCGAGAAAGTAGGACTGATCCTTGACCGGGTCCAGACCGCGGCCGATCCACAACCTGCCATTTTGATTGATGATTTGAGCGTAGTGGCCGGTGGCGATCTGGTCCATACCAGCCTGGCGCATGGATTGGGCAAAGAGGCCAAACTTGATTATGCGGTTACAGTGGATGCAGGGATTTGGGGTGAGGCCGGCACGGTAGGTTTGGCTGAAATAAGCGATCACCTCTTGGCTGAACTGCTGGCGCAGATCAATCAGGGTCAGGGGAATATGCAGGCGATCAGCCACCTGACGGACCCGAGCCTCCAAAGCCTCCTGGCGCGTAAGCGGCAGTTGCATAAAAAAACCATGGACCCGGTAGCCCTGCTCCATGAGGAGCGAGGCGGCCATGGTGGAGTCCACCCCGCCGCTCATAGCCACGCCAATGTTCAGCGTTGCCATGGTCGTCTCGCCGCAAATTGGGTATTGGGGAAAAACAGCAAAAGAAGCATCAAAGAGAAAGAAGGCTGCGGCAGGTGTGACTGAATTACAACAGAGATGTCAAAACCTCGCAGTTGCGGCAGATCTCCATCTTTTCTTTCCAGTTTTTATCGGCGGTGCATTCACAACGAGTTCCGCTGAGGAACCAGCAGAGATGGCCGGCTTGAAACTCCCAGGCCGGGCACTCTTTTTTATGATCGCATTTTTTCAGCGCCCAGCAATCTTTCCGCTTGGTGTGACCTTCGCCGCGTTGATTGACCGCCAGGAAGTAGAGCTGGCGTTCAACATGGATGGGAATAGCCCGCCATCCCTGTTCATAACTCTGTACGGCTTTCAGGGAAACGCCGAGCAGTTCGGCCAGAGCCTTCTGTGTTTTTCCCAGTTTTGCCCGTAAATGGGAGAATGTATCGCGATTCATGATCCTGCCTCATGCAAAAAAACTTTGTCTAGAGATACCACACGGTGCGAAGGGCGGCAATCCATTTTCCAGTTGAACTGTTTTGGCGACGGCAACACTCGTTGGCCGGATAGGGGATAAAGTCTTTGGAAAAGTGGCAGGAAATGGTGTATTTTCCCCTCTAGATTCTTCTTTCCCAAGTTCCCCGTACTCTGGAGTAGCCGCAGACATGCAGGATAAAATCAATGGCACCGGCCTGGCAAGGATATTGCGGGCATGGACCTGCTCGAAAACCGGTATACGTACTGCCTTTCGCAACGAAGCGGCCTTTCGTCAGGAGGTGATTTTCTGCCTCTTTTTGCTGCCTTTGGCTTTGTGGCTCGGGCAGAGCAACGTAGAACGGGCCCTTTTAGTGGGCTGCCTTTTGGTGGTTCTCATCGTTGAACTGCTTAACACCGCAGTAGAGGTCGTTGTGGACCGTATCAGCTCCGACCGGCATGAACTCTCGGGCCTTGCCAAGGATTTGGGGTCAGCTGCGGTTTCAATGGCCATTCTCCTCACCTTGGCTGTTTGGGGATTAGTGCTCTTTACCTAAGTTTTTGATCAATCAATTTTTCTGCCCTGCCAACGATGATGGACTCGTAAAAAAAGTCCATCAAACTCTAAAAGATGGCTTGCTAAAAACACAAAAATGCTGCGACGCAGTAGATCGAAGTTTTTACGGCGCCATCAACCAACGCATCCCCGGCGTTCGCGAGGATGGCGAGGCCATCTCGAGCATAGGAACAAATCTCTATAAAACTTTTTTGAAAATACGCGAGTATGTTGCGCATGATTTTGTAACGGCAACATGCGCAGTTATGTGTGGCTGACCAAGCAGGTCAGATCCTTCTGGCACACGAATTTGAATTTCGTGTTCTTTTGTGTGATTTTTATGAAAAACGTATTATGGTCCTCGCACCTTTTGATGCGTCCATTCATTTGCCCACAGGAGATAAAACATGACCCGAGCCAAAAAACTTGCCTGGAGCACCTGCTTTACCGCTATTCTGGGAACGGCAACCATCGCCTGTGCCCATTTTGGCGCAGTCATTCCCTCTGATGATATAGTCACCCAGAAGGACCCTAAGAAAATCGAGGTGGCGGTTAAATTTCTCCATCCCATGGAAGGCCACTCCATGGAGATGGCCAAGCCAAAACGGTTTGGCGTAATGAGCCGTGGTACCACCACTGATCTGCTCCCGAGTCTCTTTGCAGTCAAGGGTAAGGATCCGGAGGCCTTCACTTCCTGGAAGAGCCTCTATCAGATTAAACGTCCCGGCGATTATCTATTTTTTGTTGAGCCGCAACCGTATTGGGAGCCGGCCGAGGAGTCGTTCATTGTTCATTCCACCAAGGTCTGCGTCAACGCCCTCGGCCTGGAGCAAGGATGGGATAGCCCGCTTGGCCTGGAAACCGAGATCATCCCCAAAACCCGACCGTATGGGCTCTGGACCGGAAATGTCTTTACCGCTCAGGTGCTGGTGAAAGGCAAACCGGCTGCAGATGTGGAGGTGGAAATCGAGTATCTCAACGAATCCAAGGATAACCCCAAAAAAGTACTGCCGCCGAGCGATCCCTTTATTACTCAAGTGGTCAAAACCGATGCCAACGGCATATTCACTTATGCCATGCCG
>JAQUEZ010000099.1 GCA_028684915.1 Desulfobulbus sp. | reverse complement strand
ATCCGCGGCAGGCGGATATCTACAAGGATATTAGCTAGTAGACTGCTTTTTCCAGGATCCAGGACATCGTGGCCGAAAAATTTCCAGCCTGCAAAGGCGAGGATGTCAGTCAGCGGCACCCGGTATTTACCGAGATAGAGTGAGAGCAGGATCGCCGCCGCCAGAAGCAGGGTCAGCAGGGGGAGCGTCAGGCGTTTCATAAATGGAGCACTTCCCTTGCTTGGGCCGGGGTCAGGTCGACGCCGAGAAAGAGTGTATAAAAGGATTGGGTCTCGGCAACCATGTCCACCGGATAGCGGTCCGGATGGAGCAGGTTTAAGAGCCATTTGATCCCCAAAAGACGCATAAAGGAAGGCGGTCTATCAAACCAGTTGAAGGGTTCATAGGGGATCAGATACACCCGTTTGTCCCTGATAGCCCGCAGGTGATGCCAGCGGGGATCGGTGAAGATTCGTGTGAAAAAGGCTTTTTCTTTCACCAGGATGACCTGGGGATCATAGAGCAGCAATTGCTCCATGGAGATTTTTTCCATGCCGTAATGGTCCACCTCTTCACCGTGATGGACGTTGATGCCGCCGGCCAGGGGAATCAGCTCGGCATGAATCGATTGTGAACGCTCAGTGCTCAGCCCGTCGGTGCCTTCGGCGTAATAGACCCGCACCTTCTCGGCCTCGGGGATGGATGTGGCGATTCGCCTGGCCTGGTCAATGCTATCCCGGGCAGAGCGGCGCAGGCGTTCACCCCGCTCTTTACGACCGACAAGTTCGCCGGTAAAGGCCAGAGCCGCCGGATAATCGGTAATGGAATGCATCCGGATCGTGACCAGGGGGAAAGGGAGCTGGGCCATGGAGGCCAGAAACTTATTGTTGGCAGCATCATCCCTCCAGGACCAGTGAAGGATCAGATCCGGCTTGACCTGAAGCAGCATTTCGCGGTTGATGGCCCGCCCCTGGCCCGCAAGACCACCGATCACCGGTAGGTGACGGTAGCTGGGCACGGTGTATTTTTTTTCACTGGCCCAGAGCGGGAAGTTCAGCCCGGCCAGGAGGCTGGGGTCGATGGCATAGAGCAGATAGGTCGCCGGTGGAGAAACCGCCACCGCCTTGGTGATGGTGTCGGGGATAGTCACCCGACGGCCACTCATGTCGATAATTTCCCGTGCCTGCAGCGGTAGGGTTGTTTGCAACAGGAAGAGAAGCACTAGCAAACGCGGGAGACGTCGGGTGCAATCAGACAAACAATACGTCATTTTTATCCTCATCCGATAATGCGGTAATAGTCTGCCACCGTCGCACAAGGCGGGCAGAGGATTTGATCGTCAACCCTGATTTCGCGGCCATCCATAATGATTTCGCCGCAGCGCATGCAGGGGATGCGCGACAGCGGTTTGCCGGGCATGTCCTCCGGGCGCAGCTGCACCTCGACCTCGTTGATGGTGAACAGCTCCTCTTCCGGGATGGCGGCAAAATCCGGTTCATTGCCGCTGCCGTCGTCGCCGGCTTTGCGGTTGCCCTTGACCACCACTCGAAAGGCTCTGTTGGTTTCGATGTTGATGAAGGTGGCCGCCATCTTGCCGTAGTCGCGAATTTTCATTGATCGCTTGCCCGGACGGCAGCCAGTGAGGGCCATGATGGCGTCGGTGGTGCAGCGGTCGATCTCAACAAAGACGATCAGATTTTTTCGATCCGCCCCCTTGGGGTCGGTGATGCCGATACGGCGCAGGCCGCTCATGGTCATGCGGGTGCCGATGCGGATGCCGTGACAGATATCGCCGTGAAATTTTCCGGCCTGTGCCACGAGGTTTTCATAGGTGTCAAAATAGGGTGTATCCATTGTTACTCCGAACGATTAACGAGAGAAAGCAGTCCCAGCTGTTGCAGGCGTGGGGCATTGAGCAAGTTGATTTTGCGTACGCAGCCGTCAAAGAGGCGATACCCACCGCCACCTTCGGCCAACAGGTCCAGGGCGCGGTCGATATCAATGATCATGGAGGTGCCGACCATGGCCACCTTGCGAGCAAAGAGGGGATTCGGTACAAATCCGGCACTGGGGCCGACCACGGCCACCGCGGCATCGGGAGGCGTCAGCGCCAGCAGTTCGGTGATCGAACCGTTGGCGACCGATGCCCCGGTGAAGACGGCGGTCTCACAGTCGCCTAGGGCCTGGGCCGCCTGTTCCGGGGGAATAAAGGTACCGTATCCGGCTTCGGCCTCCTCCTTGGTTTCTTGTTTACGGTCGATAATGCGTACCTCCTTGGGCTGCAGATCCTTGAGCCTCCTGAGTAGAGGGATGATCGCCCCCACCATGCAGACCCGGCGCTGACGAAAGAGTCCATCCATGGTGGAGATATCATCGCCGCCATCGAGGTTGTATTGACCGGACTCAAACAGGGGAGCGGACAGTGCATTAAGTGTTGCCAGGCGGATCACCCCGGAGAAGGGGTGGATAAAGTCGCCCGCAAGCACGGTGCTCACCTGCATGCCATGCACCATGGGCGATCCGCCTTTGAGGATGCGGCGACCGGCATGTTGTACCGCCTCGGGCGGGGTATAGGCCACTCCGCCCTGGCCGTTTGAAAGCTTGATGCCGACAAAGAACACCCCCACCACCAGCCGCTCAATAGTGAAGGTGTCCAGGGACGCACCATAGGCCTGACAAAGCACCGACGTCGCCTCGGAGAGGATTGGTGCGACCTGCTGCAGGTCATTGACCGGGTGGGGATGTATTGCAGTCATGCGCTCTCCTTGGAAAAGCTGATCCACAGCCCTTCATCGCTGCGGTTGACCGCAAAAGAAAGGATACCTGCCTGGGTGAGGCCATCGGTGTAGTGTTGGTTGTCGTGATGGGGTGGTCGATGCCCCTTGTTCTTCCAATGGGGATGGGCCAGCAGTCGTTGTTTTTCGATTTTGTCCAGGTCTTTTGGATCGCCCAAGCCACCACCGACATAGGCTTGGCCGCCAGGGCGGAGGACGCGGTGAAGCTCGGCAAAGGCGGTGGGGAGATCGTCCCAGAAGGGCACCGAACCCCGGCTGATCACCAGATCGATAGAGTCATCCTCAAGGGGAATGGCTTGCACCCGCCCGTGGAGGGTGCGGGCACGGGTGGCGCAGTCGAAGCGGGTGATATTTTCCTCGGCACAGGCCAGCATCTCCGGCGACTGATCAAAAAAGACAAAGTCAAGGGACGTTATCCTGGCCAGCGCCAATCCCAGATAACCGCCTCCACAGCCGACATCGAGACAACGGCCATTGACAATGCCGGTTCGGGTAACGATTCGCGTCGCATAATAGGTGTAAATAGGGGCGTTTACCCCTAGGGCCACTTCGTTGTACAGGAGGACATCTTTAGGTTGCATCTTGCCTGTTCCCCCGCGCTTAAAACTGGTACCTGGCGGTGACCAGGAAGCTGCGACCTTCCTCGGGGTAGCCATCGGAGAGAGCATAATTTTTGTCGAGTAAATTGCGGCCAGCCACCGAAAGATCCCAGGTTTCGGTGAGCTGGTAGCCGATCTTGAGGTTGACCAGGGTGTAGTCACCGGTCTCGACATAGCCAGGGCTATTATCAGCCAGAGTTGACCAGCGCTGGTCGGTATATTCGATGCTGGGGATGATCTGCAGTCCATCCCAGGGCATCCATTTTCCGTAGATGAACACCTTATGGCGCGGGGTACCGGTGATCTCGTCATCGGGATTTTCCGGATTATCGATGTCGGCGTCGATGTAAGTGTAGTTGCCGCCTACCTCCAACTCGTCGGTGAGCATGGTGGAAAGGACCAACTCAATCCCTTTGAAGGTGGCCTCGCCCACATTCTGAAATTGGGTAAACCCGCTTCCAAGCGAGACGGACTGTATCGCATCGTCCACCGTGTTGTGGAACAGGTTGACCTCGGCGTGGATCTTGGAAAAAATCGTGTCGGATACCCCTACTTCAAGGTTCAGGGCTCGTTCAGGGCTAATCCAAGGGTTGGAGAGTCCTGAGCCAAACCTGGAGCTGAAGCGTTCAAACATAGTAGGGAAGCGGGTACGATCCGATACACTCAGGTGCGCTTTGCCTGTGTCGCGGTAACGATACACCAGTGCCCCCTGGTAATTGGTGGCTGAACTGTCGTCAGTGGGTTGATCAAAAAATATAGATGCTTTTGAATCATACTCTTCTGCTTTCAGACTCCTACGTTCATCCTGGCTGATGCCAAGGATCATGTCCAATTTGGGGGTAATGTGGATGGTGTCTTCCAGGGCAATCGAATAGATTTCTTCATCGGTGTCCTGCTTGGGCTCGGTGAAGTGAGTGGCATGGGTTGTCTGCCACTCGGTGTGGTTGTCCCGGCGGTAGTGCAGCGCCCCTTTGAGTGTTTGATGGGAAATAGAGGTGGTGCCCAGTTCCATTGAGGCGCCGTAGGCATTGTCGTCGTAGTAGCTAGTCCATTTCGGCGTGCTTAGGTCGAGGTCGGTATAGGCAACGAGATCGTTTTTGAACTCGTTGTAGTAGATTTTGGTGTTGATGTAGGTGGTGCTGTTCAGCTGGGTGTGCCCCAGCCAGTAGATACTGGTGACGTCCCATTTGGGCCAGTCCCAGAGACTGATGGCAGAGGTGCCGTTCACATCACCGATACCGTGCTTTTCCCCGGCCTGGTGCATGAAGTTCAGCGAATACTCATCGGTGCTGTTAGGGGTGAATCCGGCTTTGAGGTTAGTGCGCCAATCCTTCTTGTCGCTGTGGTCACGGTTGCCGCCGTCTTCGGCCACGGTGGAGTTGAAATCGTCGGACATGCGCCAATGGTCGACGTCGCGTTCTTCCAAACTCGCCTGGTAGTAGAATTTTTCATGACGACCGCCGACGTTGCCGTAGACGGTGTTGCCGCTATACTTGCCGTCATTGCCAAGGGTCATGGTGTCGCGGAACTCGCCTTCAAATTCTTTTATCGGCTTGCGGGTGACCAGGTTGATATTCCCTCCCATGCCGTCTGGGCCGTTGATGACAGAAACATAGCCCTTGGAAATCTGGATCTCAGAGAGATCAGGGGTAAGAAAGCGGTCAAAATCAATCCGATTATCCGCGGGCAAATAGAGGCGGATGCCGTCCATGGTCAGTGGCACCTGGTAGCGGTTGAAACCGCGAAGACTGAGCGTGGACTCGTTGCGCTTGCCGCTGCCTGAGGTCATGGAAACACCCGGCACCAGGTTCAATGCCTCGGGCAGGCTGTCCCGGTTAAAATCGTAGAGTTCTTCTTTGCTGAGGCTATCGTAGCTGATTGGATTTTCTCCCTGCTCGAAGTCGGTAACCGTGATCTGGCCTAAGGTAAACACATTGTTGATGGCACCTTCGCTCTCTTTGGCTTCAGTTGGGGTTTGCTCTGCCAGTGCCGCCCCGCTGAAGGCCACCAGGGCCCAGGCGGTGATGTAGGTTGCCTTCCAGGTTGCGTGCTTCATTGTCTCTCCTTTCGTTGTTGCCTTGTACAAAATTAAAACGCCCAGGACAGTTCTAGGCCAATGGTCCGTCCCCGGTCGGGGTAGTAGCCGGTGACATAACGAGTGGCGTAGTTCTCATCCCCGAGGTTGCGGCCAAAGAGGGTGGTGGTCAGCAGGGTTTCGCCCAGCTGGAAATCTCGCTGGATGTTGGCATCGATGCGGGTGTAATCACCGATACCATCAACGGTAGAGGTGCCCATGGGGCTGGAGGTCTGGGTCCATTGATCGACCTGTTTGATGGAGAGATTGAAGCGATACGGCTGCCAGGTGTGGCTGATGGTCAACCCGAAGAGGTTTTCCGGGGTGGAAAGGCCGATGGCATCGCTGGTGACGCCGGCTGAGGTGGTTTCGGCATCAAGCATCCGGGTCCAACTGAATTTGTAGGTGGTGTTTTCACAAATTGTGCCTTTGATCATCAACTCCAGGCCGCGACGAAGTTCGTCGGATTCGGTGTAATAATAGTAGGTTTCACCATTGACCACATAGGTATTGTTGGAAGCGGATTTGGCATTCTCGGTGTTGAGGTCGAAATAGGTGAGGGTGGGCTGGAACCAGGGGGTGATATTCGCTTCCAGGGCCACCTCGCTACGCTCTTGGCTTTCAGCGTGGAGGTCGCCACTGAGGGCGAGCATGGCAAACTCATCGGAGGTCCCCTGGTCACCGTTATAGTAACGACCGCTGAGGGTAAACATGTCGTTTAAAGTATAGCGGGCACCCAGGGCATAAATTTTTGCCGGAGCCAGGTCGACGTCGTTATTGGCGGCATCATTGGCCGCAGAGTTGTTTGAGTAATCCACATGCTTGCTGTCCTGACGATACCCCGCGTCGAGGGTGAGGCGATCGTTCAAGAGTTTTTGTTCCACCGAGGCGGACCAGCCGTTGATGGTGGTATCGTACCGGTTATAGGAACTGCTCAGGTTGGGGCCAAAGCCTTGGCTGTTGGACATTTGCCATCCAGCCTGCAGCAGGGTGTTGCCAAAGCGAGCATTGTGGCGTAGGCCAAAGCCGCTGGTTTCCTCGCTGAATTCGCGCATGGAGGTGGTGCTGGAGCCAAAGGTGCCGTTGTATTCGGTCTGCTCGTACTCGGTCTTGAAGATGTTGACCAAGGTGGTCTGGTTAGTGGTCCATTGCATGGCCATATCGCTAGTGTAGAGCGTGGTCTCCAGTGGGTCGTACCACCATTTTTGCGCCATCAGCGAACCGTCGATGGCAACGCCGCGCTGCATCTCCAGGGTACCGGAATCCTTGTAGGCCATCATGTTGATGTTGAATTTGCCGTAGGTAAAACCAGCACTGGCCAGGCCACCCTCGTTGCTGCGGCCGTCAAACCAACTGTCCTGGCTGGGGCGATCCATTTTGGTTGCCAGTCCGGCAAGGTAGCCCTGGACAGGGCCGGGTTCCCCTCCCTCCTTGGCTTCGCCGAAACGGGTGCCGACATAGACGTTTTCATTGGTCTCGATGGGATGGCCGCCATTGGCCTTTTCCGCCGAGGCGGTGACAACGCCTTCAGTTTTCTTGGGTTGCTTGGTGCGGATAATGATAAAACCGGTGTTGAGGCCGGAGCCGGAATTGGAGGCGCCGATGGGAATCGACGGCCCCAGGGTGAGGGCGGTGGAACCGCGGACAATCTGCATCTCCTCAATGGCTGCAACCGGAAACTTGTAAAGGATGCGGTTTGCTGAAGGCGGCAGGACTGCGCCATCGATGATGTAGGTAAAGGAACCACCGCCACGTTCTTCGACGATATAGGGACTGCGCCGTCCCTGGTAGATCAGATTGACGCCGGCCGCCTTGTCCAGCAGATCAAAGACATTGTCCGGGTGGAGTGCTTTGATATCTTTTTCGGTGAAGACTTCGGTGCCGAAACGTCCGCTGGCCTCGACCCGGTAAAGGTTGGAGGTACTGTCTGGCTGAAGGTCCTCGCGCTTACTTTCACTGCTGTCTTCCACCACAATTGCCTTGAGTTGCTGGCTGGTTTCAGTCTGTGTGGTGTCGGCGGCATGAGCCAGGGCAGAGGCCGCCAGGACAAGGGCTGTGGCCAATTTCCCGACCCTGAGAATGCGGGGGGACTGTTGCCTGTTGTTCCCGGTAAACGCCGCGCGAAAGACGTTTTGTGGCTTGAACTCACTTTTGTGGTGAGGCAAATTTTGCGGTTTCGGAGGTATTCCGAGGCCATCTTGTTTCATTGTTCCTTCCTTTTGGTGCGTGATTACAAGTGATTTGTCGTTGCGGTTTTATCGAGCACGATCCACAGGCCGATCTCCTCATCCTGCAGGATAGTGAAGTCGCTGATTGCGGCGGCCTTAAGAACGTCCTCAAATCGGCGGCGCATCTCTGGGCCGAGGTTTGTCCGCATCTTCTGACCAAACTGATCTTTTCCCTGGTTGCGCTCAGCCATTTGGCGGCGAATCGATTCTTTGAGTGCCGCGCTGCCGAATCCCCCTCCAATAAAGGTCTTGCCACCCGGCGCCAGAACCCGGTGTATTTCGCGAAATGCCTGGGGGAGATCGTCCCAAAAGAAGATCGAACCCCGACTGATGATCAGATCCACGGAGCCGTCCGGCAAGGCGATGGAGCCAGTGTCGCCCGGCAGCAGTCCGGCCCGGCCCCGCAATCCGTTTTCATCAATGGTGCGCTCGCAGAGTTCGAGCATCTCTTCAGATTTGTCGAAAAATAGCAGGTATAGATCGGTTTTGTGCGCCAACGCGGTGCCGAGATAGCCCGGACCGCAACCTATCTCCAAGCAACAGCCGCTGGTGATGCCGGTATGGTGTATGATCTGGTCGGCGATAAGGGGATAGACCGGGGCAAAGACGGATCGGGCGATGGTGTCGAATTGGCGTGCATTGATCTTCATTGTTCTTTGTTCCAGTAGATGACCGCCCAGCGGACGGTGTGCTGATAGGCAAGTGCCCAGCCACCTTTGGTTTTGTTGAGGTTGCGCGCGAAATAGCTTCGTAGGCGCAGTTCTTCTTCATGGCTGAGGTTGTCGAGCATCCAGTGGAATTTATCCACTGCATCGTCTAGGTCACGGTAGACCGCGTCGCCGCCGCCGTTGAACACGAACCGTACCTCGGCGTGGATGCCCATCTGGTGGAGCAGGTTGTAGACGTAGATGTAATCCGGGCCGCGATCGAGCTTCCGGCCGATGGCCTCGAAAATACGGCGGTCAAAGGGGCCGTCGCCGACCAACGAGGCAATATAAACCCGGTGACGCGTCTTGCTGTTCAGTTTTGCCAGGGCAGTTCGCAGATCGTCGACCACCAAAGAGCGTGAGGCGATGGCTACGTCGTGTTCGCCGATGCCTGCCTTGTCCCAGTCGTCTTCCCAGCCGGTGACACTGGCGTGGATGTTCGCCAGGCCGTTCTCCACGCATTGGGCGTTAAGCAGGGCAATCATGTTCTCTGAAAAGTCGATGGCGGTGATCCGTCGCACCAGAGGGGAGAGGGGAATGGCCAGGGTGCCCGCCCCGCAACCGACATCAAGTACGCTCCATTGGGGCTGCGGCGTGAGCAGATGGAGAAACTCCTCAGCATAATTGCTTTTTCTCGCGTTCTGCGCAAAGGAGGCGGCCCTTTTGTTCCAATGTGAGTTGTCACTGCGGTCCTGGTGTTTTTTTTTGCGTGCTTCCTGCCAGGCGTTGTTCCAGTCAAGGGGATGCATGATGTTCACCGAAAAAGAAGGATTCGTAAGTGATCACGGGGCAGCGAATCTGCGGCGTTATCGGCCTGTTTACGTACAGGTGTACGCTGCACAGGCCGATGCCTTGCACCTCCGGCACCCTGCAATCACTTACAGGACCGTTGATAAACGGTGCCTTTGAGGTTCCACCGTGATCGGTTACAAGGATTCATTGGGCCACCGCCTCCGAAAATCGTTCGGGGTGGGTGTGGTCCAGGGTGTAATAGGGCGTTCCCGAGGCGCAGGCCCTGCAGAGAGTGCGGCCATGATGTTGAACGTCTCTTTGGTCCAGCACCAACTCGCCGCAGATTTCGCAGCTGACCTTGCGCGTGGGGCGGCCAGGCATGTCTTCGCACTTGATTGGTACCCGGACCGCTAAGGCCTGAAAGAGTTCGGTGTCCTCCATTTCCTGATAGGCCCGCATTTGTGCGGTTTTCTCGTCCAACTCCGGGTAGAGGACCAGGGCCTTATCCTGCGCATCTGGGTGGGAGAAGATGCGAAAAGCTCCGCCGGTTTCCAGGTTGACAAAAGTCGCGGCTATCTTGCCGTAATCGACAATCTTGAGGCTGCGTCGACCGACTCTGGATCCGGTGACCGTCATGATCGCGTCGGCGGCACACCGGTCGATCTCGACAAAAACGATGAGTTTCTTCCGGTCCGCCCCCAGAGGATCGGTGATACCCACAAGTTCTAGGCCGAGCATGGCCAGACGTACTCCGATCACTTGGCCCAGGCAAAGGTGTCCGTGAAAGGCGACCGCTGCCTGGAGATGCCGATCAAACGCTGTGTGGTTGAGCATGGGGTTCTCCTTGATTCCGTCAAACATGCTGGATTCGTCAATAGTCCAAAATCATGAAGTTACAGGTCGCAAAGGCAGCACGTTACAAAGCTCTTAACATCGTTCTTGTGGTTTTTTTTACGAGTTCGCCGCCTTTCGTTATATATATTTAAAATAACGAAAGGCGAAGAAGGCTGATCTTGCGTGTCGATCTTTGGGTTATGCGGGGCAATTGTATTGCACCACTACGTTGTTCGTATTAAGAATAACGAGAGGTAAAAAAATTATTCGACCATAATGATTTCGATTGTCTTCAGGCGCCGCACATAGCGAGGACCGGTGAGGTGATCGTTAGCCGAAATAAGATCCACATCGCCGCAACCCTGGTGCAGCGGTTGACCATCCTTTTCAAGGATGACGACGATCCTTTCGCCGTTGGCCGAATTGAAAATCTCTTGCCATGAGAAGACCGTCTTGTAGCCGTCGTCGGATGCCGTTACCACGTACATCTTCTTGGTGTCGTTGTGGGCTGTAATCAATACTTCTGCCTGGTTGATCAGGTCGGCCAGCAGGACTCCTCTGCAGTTACCGATCTTGCCTTTGGGCTCGCCGCTACCGCAGATCATGGGCAGGGTACCGGTATCAAGGCAATCCATGGATTGCAGATCGTTCAGGGAAAACGACATCGGCTTGGTCACTCTGCCGATGATCGTGAGGGGTGTTTCCTGACTTTGATTGTTTTTTTCTGTCGAGGTCTGGGTATCTTTCATTGAATGGTCCTTGCTTTCCAATGCTTCCATCATTATTGAGAGGGGTTTTATGAGACCCTCATTTTTTCCGTTATATAGTCGATAACATAACGATGATCAAGCAATCGTAATGCCAAAGAACGTTTTTTAGTGGCAATGGTATTGTTTGTTCTTCTCTTTCAATAGGATAGGAGTTTCCCAATTTTGCTGCCCACCGTTTAATGCCTACTCTTATTGTTCATCTTTGTCGGTTATTCGACGTATTTTAACAGAAATGATTCATTTTTGAATCCGTTACGACGGGGGCCGTAGAGTGGAAGTCGGTTCAATGAAAAGAGCAGCGGTAGGTAACGTTAGAATAAAAAAACCCTCTACCGAAGTGCAGTGGTAGAGGGTACGTTGGTTTGGCACCTTACAACCAAACCAGCATTTCTCGGCAGGTTTGCCGTTTTCATGTGACCCGTAAAATGGCGGCAAAGCTGTTGAAGGTTGCCCAAACTTTCTTGCCGACCTTGAGGCCCAGGGTGACGGCATAATGCACCGAGTTAAGCGAGTACACATCGGTGCCTCCACCGATGTTCACCACGCACTCCCACGAAACCCTGCCCCGGGTAATGCCAACAATTTCACCGGCAAAACAGTTGTCAATACTGCTGCTTGCATAGGTGCTGTTCGTCTGAAGGCTGATTGCATGCGGCTTTACTTCAACCGTGATCAGGCTGCCGGGCTGGAGAACCAAGCGATCCGCGCTGTCGTTGCTGACAATGGCGGTGATGTGATGCCCGGCTTGGGTACACAAAACCACCTGGGATTGGAAGGCGTCGCGTTGCAACTCCACGATTTTTCCAGCAAAATTATTCCTTCCACGGATTCTTTCGAAAATGTGTTTTACCGGCGTTGCACAACCGTTATCCAGGGTGCCGGAATGCGGTGAATGCTTGGCGGATGTAACGCATCCCAAGAGTTGTTCGATTTTGGCCGGCGAAACACCTGCCCGCTGCAGTTCCATCACTCGGGCCACACGGATCTTCTCTGGACTACATAGTGTCTCAGTGAAACCACAGGCCTCGGCGCGTTGGTAGAACGTATGGCGGACAGCGGTTGGTTTGAGCTTATCCGCATCGGTGAGTGCGAAATAAATGTCCGGGTTCAACAACGATTCCCGGATCTCATCGGCAATATGTTCGACCAGGGGAATTTTCCTGACCACACGTTGCGGTTTCTCAACGTCGCGAATAAGGATTGCGCGTTCGGTGAGGTCGTTTTCAAGATTCAGTGAAAGCACCTCTTCAAGGGTCGCCCCGGAATAACGCATGAGGAGAAAGACGATCAAGGCGCGCCGTCGAGCCAGACGGGTTTCGTAACGACTGGTCATCTTAACCCACTGCCGAAACGACCACTCCAGTTGGATCAGTTGCAGGGAGTCTAGGTAGTCGGCATTAATTACGGTACTTGCCGGTGTTCCAGGATGAGCACTTGTCACGTTAACGTGAGAGGTTGTCATGATGGTTTCATCTCCTGAGGAGGCTGAGAGGAGAAAGCTTGTTGCCGGCTTTGATGAACCACAGGTTCCCTCGCTCTCCCTCTGTTACAGCGACAGAGGGAGAGCGAGGGTGTTTGGGGAAAGAGCGTCGTGCTCGTCATAAGCGCGGGGCACACCACTTTTTAGCTCTATTTTCGAGGGGCTTGAGGTATACCGCCGGCATGGCATTCCATACAGTTGGGCTGGGCATTGATTCCGTAATCCGAGATCGGGGCCCAATCACCTTCTTCTTCGTAATCACCATCTTTCCAGGCGTTAAGTAACTCGACCAGATGATAGGCTACGCTGGCGGTTACCCGGGCGCATCGATCCTTGCGTTCCGGGCTGCCGACTGCTTTGTCGGCAACCGCCATCCATTTTCCCACTGAAACATGGCAAAGCGGGGATTCGCTGATGGTTCGAGGGATGGGTTCTCGCACTCGAGGATCTTTTGGCATAAATACCGGAAGGGCCGATTCACAGTACCATTGCATGATATCGGTACCAATTAGATGCCCTTCATTGGCACCGGCAATTCGTGGGCCGATAATTACATTAGCCACAATGTTGGCGCCAGCATTGGAACCGCAAATCGTTCCCCAACTGGCTACGCCACCCTCGAGAAAGACAAAGGCGTCTATGGGGAAGGAGGTGTAGGGCTCGCCGACCTTTTCCCGTAGTTGGGTAAAGACGCTGCTGATAACCGCGCAGCCGCAAAACACCCGATACCATTCCTTGTAGGCCAGTTCTGCTGTAGTGGTCGGATCCAGTTTCTCATAGGGCCAGGGCCATTTTTCGTTGCTGCCGCCCATCGCATAAGCGGAGGGAAGCAATCCACCCAGATGGGTTAGGGCTGCAGTGGTGGCCAGGGCGCCGGTACCGATCATCCACTGTCGCCGTGAGATGGCACTTGATTGTTCTTGTTCGCTCTGCATGTTCGTTCCTTTGGGTGATTTGGGAAAAGTTGCCTATTTTTTGTTGTGGCAAACGCCGCACCGGGCCAGATCCTTATCGTTTTGTAGATGACATTCCATACACAGTCTGTGGCCGGCAAATTTCACCTTGGCCAGTCGTTGCTGCATATTGGTCGTGGTGTTGTGGCAGGTTGCACAGCGCTCAACTTTTTGACCGGGAACCCAGTTCACCTTTCTCCCGTCTGGGCCTTTACTGTGATGGCAACCGTCACAGTCCAGCCATTGATGGGTGTGATGGGCGAGATACGCAGGACGAGGAACTTTTTCTTTATCGATCGTTGATTGGATAACCACCTGCTCCGGTCCGTATCCTTCGGCCCAGACCGGTGATACCGCGAGACAGGCCCCACAGAGCGCAAGGATGGCTCCGTGTAAAGCGCTCAATTTCATGGTTGTTCTCCTTGTTTGGGTGACAGCATCGGCAACAAGGGGGATGCGTTGTCGAGGATTGATCTTTGCTGAATGGGTAATGTTATATTTTATAAAAAATAACGAGTCAACAAAAAAGATAACGTGCGATAATCCCATACATTTGTAGAGGTGACTTGTGGGTTAGTCGCGAATTGAATCGGTTATTGTCGGGCTAGATGGCGGGTTAGGAGGATTACGGCAAGGGAAAGCAGGCCGAGCAGGGTGACGAGCACAAAAGCTCGTTGGTAGTCGCCGGTGAAAACCGCATTGTAGACCTCAAGGGAGATGGTATTGGTGCGACCGGCAATGTTGCCACCCAGCATCAAGGTGACCCCTACCTCGCCCAGCGAACGGGCAAAGGCCAAGGAAAGGCCGATAGCAATACTGGTTTTCAGGGAGGGAAGGATGACCCGGAACACAATCGTCAGGGGAGATTTTCCTAAAACCAGGGCCGTTTCCACCAAACGGGTCGTTTCCCGGCGTACTGCCGCCTGGACTTGCTTAACGATCAATGGCAATCCGGCAATGCAGGCGGCAAGGACCACACCCCAGAAACTGAAGATTACTTCTACGTCCAGACTTTGTTTCAGCCAGATGCCCACAAAGCTGCGTCGGCCAAGAGCCAGCAACAGGAGAAAACCGGTGGCTATTGGGGGGAACACCAGCGGCAGGGTGACTATAAAATCAAGCAGCGCCAACCAGCGCCCCTTACTCGAACCGAGCAGGTAGCCCAGGCCGACGCCGACCACCGCCAACAGGGGCATGGCGATGGCGGCGACCTTGGCGCTGAGAATGAGGCACTCCCGGGTAGCGGGTTCGCGAAGCACCGCAAGAAAACAGGAAGCTGCAGGCATTACAGTCCGTGTTTTTTAGCTATAGCCTTGGCTGCATCGGATTGGAGAAAAGCGATAAATGCCTCTGAGGCCTTGGTATGCGGGCTCTGTTGAAGCCGTTTGGCCACGATCAGGATTGGCGAATAGAGCTGTTCATCCACCGGGATCAGCCTGGCGACCTTGGGTTCAATAGCCATAGCCTCGGTAAGATTGATAAACCCCATATCCACCTCACCGCTGACAACATAGGCGCTCACCTGAGGAACCGTGCCCACGATCAGCAGTTTGGGCTGGAGTTTGTCCCACAGCCCCTTGTTTTGCAGGTATTCGGTGGCCGCATGTCCATAAATGGCCTTCTTCGAATCCGGCATGGCAACGCGGGTTACCTCTGGGCCAGTGATTTCTGTTAAAGAGCGCACCTTGCTCTCCTTGGCAACTGCCACTACCAGTTTTCCCTTACCGATAACGTACTCACCGGAAAAGGCCAGATCTGTTCTGTCCAGATGGGTTTTGTCGCCGAGAACAAAGTCAAAGTTGCCGCTTTCCTTGGCCTGAGGAACGATCTGCCCCATGTTGCCGAAGACCTGCTGCACCTGAAGGCCTGTTTTAGCGGTATAAGCGGCACAGGCCTCGTTGACCAGTCGTTTATAACCGGCTCCGGAGGCGATGATTAGCTCATCTCCGGCCCAAGATGCAGAGGCCAGGGCAAGACAGAGGGCGAGCGCACCGCTCAGAGAACGGATAATAGACATGATTTCTCCTGTAAAATTATATAATTATTCATGAAAAGGCGGTGGAGGCCTCGCGTTCAGGGGCCAGCCGCTTGAGATCGTTGAACAGCAGGGTGCGCTGCCTATGCAGCCAATCCGGATCCTCCTTACCCTGTCGCAGCGAAATTATCTGGGCTGCGCTGCTGAAGGCCTCGGTGAGGTCGTGGGTCACCTGAACAATGGTCAGGCCTGATCGTTGCTGCTCACGGCGGAGTAAATCCCGCAACATGGTCCGGTTTTCAATGTCCAGAGCGGAAAAAGGCTCATCCAGCAACAGTACCTGAGGCTTGCGCGCAAGTGTCTGGCAGAGGGCAGCCCGCTGTCGTTCACCGCCGGAGACCTGATGGGGTCGTTTTTTGCCGAGATGTTCGATACCCATGGCAATCAGATGCTCTTTCGGATCCTCGCCGGGAGAGAGAACAAAGCGGATGTTTTCCAACAGGTTCATGTGCGGAAACAGGGCATAATCCTGGGAGAGAAACCCCAGCCCCCGATAGCGAGGGCTGGTCAGGTGTCTGGTTGTGGTATCGTTCCAGCAGTGGCCGTTACAGTAGACCCAGCCTTGGTCGATCTGCTCTAGTCCGGCAAGGCAGCGTAATATTGTTGTTTTCCCGGAACCAGAAGGGCCGGTGAGCATAAGGGTGCTTCCCGCAGGCACATGCAGCTGAAGATGCAAAGAAGCATAATCAAGCTGTTTGATGATCAGAGCGCTTAGCCCTCCCTGAACCGCATTCATCACAGAGGCAGCAGGTGCGCAAGCATCAACGGGACAAGCTGGTCCGGGCAGGTAATCATCGGGCAATGCCCGGTGGCGAGCGAACTTAGCGGCCAGTTGTATTCCTCGGCCTTGCCAGCCATGGCGCGAATAAAGGGGCTCATGGTCTCGGTGCAGGTGATGTAGGCTGTTGGCACCCTGTGCGGATCAAAATCATGTGGAAAGGGGGTAAGGAAGCACTGGCGGCTGAACGGGCGCAGACGCTGCTCAAACCACGGTGCGTTATCCTCTGGAATGCCGAAAACCTTGGATGGCCAGGGGCGAATGAGGTCCTCAGGGAGTCGGTGCAGCTCTAGCATTTGCGCAAACTGTTCTCCCGCAACTTCAACAAAAGAGCGGCCGGTTTGCGGGATCACTGCGTCCACGAAAAGGGCCTGGCGGATTCGCTCAGGGCAACGCATCATCAGGGCGCCGCAGATTAGTCCGGAAAAACTGTGCCCGACTAGAATGATCTCTGTAAGGTCTTCGAGTTCGATATAGGCGCTGACATCCTCGATTAGGCGGTTCAGATCAACCTTGGCTGAATTGCCATCGGCGAGATAGCCGCATCCGGTGAGGGTCGGGGTGTGCACCTGGTGGCCTTGGGCAGAAAGCAGGGGCGTGATTTTTTGCCACACCCAGCCACCCTGAAATGCGCCGTGGACGAACACAAAGTTTGCCATTGTTGTTCCTCGTAATGCTTGAGATTATAGTGTGAATAAGAGGGGGATGCCCAATGGATTTGCGGCATCACCGGGGACGTTTGTTGGTGCCCGGGAGGTGCCTCAGGCGGCAAACCGGTCGTCGCTGAGATGATGGGTTGCGTTCTTTGATTTTCCCTCGAACCAACCAAAGCGGTTGGCATCGCAACGGTCGAAATCAGCAACATAGGGTTTGATATCAATCACCGGCGTACGATCGAGCACATCAACGCAACCAAGAACCACCGAACTGTCAGTGACCTTTTTGAGCCGCATGACCGAAAGCCCGATCGGGTTGGGACGTTTAGGCGAACGGGTAGCAAAGATGCCGTGGCGCTGGGTATCCAAAAAGGGTTTGACCATGAGATCAAAGCCGATAATTTGGTGGAGATGATAGAGTACGTAGACATGGGAGAAGCCCTCCAGGTCTTTGAGCCCCTCACAAAATTCCGGCAACATCTCAATGGTGCCCTCTACATGCTCTGCACCTATGGGTTGAATAGGCATGCCCTTGATGTCGTTGAATGGGGTTCTGAAATAGCCGATGGGTGTATAAGCGATGTCCATTTGATTATCCTTCTGCCTTTACGTTATTTTTTGAACCTATATTGGTCCTGCTATTGAGGGCGATTCTCTCGCTGCCATGAAACCCCAAAATTAGTGCAGCGAATTTTTTTGGGATTGAACCGTTTTGCGCGTATCGAGAAAAAATTGTTAGAATATTACCGGGTTCAATGAGTCCTTTAGTGAATAACAGTGCAACGTTGTGGTTTGTATCTCCTCGTTATTCTTAAATAAAATAACAGGTTGTCTTGACAGGACCAGCTTTGATGTGCAATGATTAAGGCATCACAGGCGGTGTACATATGGAACCGCTCATTTTTTATTGTCTTATGGAGGTGTATAATGGCCCTGAGCGCACGTAACTTGTTGAAAGGAAAAGTGAAAGATGTGAAAAAAGGTATGGTCATGGCTGAGGTAGTCATTGAGGTTGCACCTGGTGTGGAGGTTGTTTCCGCAATTACCACCAGCTCCGTTGAGCGCTTGGATCTGGCTGTCGGTAAAGAGGTTGAGGTTGTTATCAAGGCGACCAGTGTCATGCTCAATGCCTAATTGACCTTTCAAATCTGCTCTGGCGTGAGATAGACCAGATTTGAAAGTTGTTTTGCTCTTCATGCCCTCTGTGTTATCTGGAATTCAGGATAACGCAGAGGGTAATTTATTTTCCATATCTTTGTTTTTCCGTCTAATAGTGGCGCGATCGCTCCTCGATTATTGAAAGCCAGACCGGCTCAAACTGTTGCCAGTAGCTTCTAACGGTACGTAAGCCTTTATTGGTGAGCTCCACTCGGTCCGACTGGCATGCGTTTCCAATAAAATGGACCAGCGGTTCGGAAAAGGATCGGTTCATTTCCTGAATCAGGTCACGGGCATGCGGCATGTCGATTTTCGAGACCTTGGCCGCCTTGGTCAGCGATCCCAAAGCATGGATTTCGTCAAGAAGCACCGCCTTGCGGTAACCCAGAGTCGCTCCCTGCTCCATTTCAATGATGACGCAACAATCGGGCGGGGTCATGCATACTTTTTTCATAACCGGTTCTCCTGAATGTCGCTATTCGTTTTTTGAATAGCGAGAGTGGTGATTTGCTTACAAAAGCCTAAAATGGACAAAGTGTGCATCTTGAAAAAATTGAATTTATAGGTGGTTAATTACAAGCAACGATTGCTTTCCGGTTTTTCCATCTTTTTTTGGTACAGGTTGTACATCTGGGAGGATCTCGCTATTCTTTTTATGGATAACGAATTTGCTAAAAACAAAGCAAGAGGTAGGCCAGTTAAATTCTTCCTGTGAAAATGATGGAAAAACGGCGAGTCAGTTGGGTTGGTCAAGCCAGGCGTTGCAAAGAGCGTGACTGAGAAGGTTTCCGGATGGTTAATTAGTTTACAAAATTGATGGATTGGCGACAAATTGTCGCCTCGGTGAGCGTTGCAGCGGGGAGGAATCGATGGACGCAAAGGGGTGGTCGTCCTATAAGTGGAGGTCCAACTTGCTGGGCCTTCGGCAAGAAACTCCTCTCACTCAAAGGACCAGGTTATGACGGTTGCGGTGTTTTCCTGCTGTATTTTTTTTCTTGCTGGCGGTGTCCAGGGGTTGACCGGCTTTGGTGGAGCCTTGGTCGCTATCCCCCTGCTCAGTCTGGTGATGGATGTCAAACAGGCAGTGCCTTTGGCGATACTTAACGGGTTAGTCGTGACCACAACCTTGGTCTACACGCTCAGACACCTGCTTGACTGGCGAAAGATTCTCCCATTACTGGCCGGATCCGTGCCCGGCATTCTGCTTGGCTCGTCATTTTTGAAACAGGCTGATCCGTTGGTGATCAGCCGTCTGTTGGGCCTGGTCTTGATCGCCATCAGCCTGATGAATCTGTTTTTTGCCCCCAAACCCTGTGATCCCATACGGATTTGGGGATATATTGCCGGATTCTTCTCTGGCGCCATCAATGCCACCGTCGGTGCGGGCGGGCCACCGGCAATCATCTACACCACCCTGCAGAATTGGAAAAAAGATGAAATCCGGGCCACGCTCACCGGATTTTTTGTTTTCAATGGGTATGTCACTGCCATAGTGCATGCTGGACACGGTATTCTTACTGGTGCGACTCTGCGTTCCTTTGGCCTCACCTGTAGCTTTGTTTTTCTGGGAACCCTGACAGGCTCCCGCATCAGCGATAAAATATCGCGATCAATCTATCTGCGTGTTGTTTACCTGGTGCTGATGTTTCTGGGCTTGATGCTGCTCTTGCGCTGATCGGCCAGCGCCTTGTGCAACAGCACGGCCAGTTCTCGTTTGGTGAGAGGTTTCATGGCAAAGGCCTTGACGCCCATTGCCTGTACCTGTGCTTCGTCTATCAGGTTGCTGTAGCCGGTACAGAGAATAATCGGCAGATTAGGGCGTAACAGGAGCAGTTCACGGGCCACATCTATCCCGGTCGTTCCCGGCATGGTCAGATCGGTGATCACCGCATCAAACTGCTCGGGTTGGGACCGAAAAGCCGCAATGGCCTCGTCGGCAGAAGTGAAGGTTGTGATCGTGTAGCCAAGTCGCTCTAGTGCCATGTAACATTTAATATTTCGCTTTTTGCTAACGGGTTGTATCATACGGCAACCAAAGGAGGTTGCCATGGCACCGAGATATCGAGTTACCCTGACAGACGTGGAACGCAAGGATCTTGAAGCATTAACCCGGAAAGGGAAAACTGGAGCTAAAAAATTTATCAGTGCCCGTGCGCTGTTATTGTGTGATGCGGGGCCTGACGGGCCAGCTTGGACTGTTGCGGCTGTGGCAGAAGCCTTAGGCGTGACAGCCCGGACAATTGAGCATTTAAAAAAGCGATTTGTCGAGGAGGGGCTTGATGCGGCCTTGACACGTAAGGAGAGAGAAAGGCCGCCTCGCGACGTGACATTTGATGGCTCCTTTGAAGCAAAGCTGATTGCCTTGGCATGTTCAGAGGCCCCAGAGGGTCGGGGGCGATGGACAGTGAGGTTACTTGCTGACAAAGCTGTAGAATTGAACCTTGCACCTTCAGTTTCGCACATGACGGTGCATAGGGTTTTAAAAAAAACGAACTTAAGCCTCACCTCAGCAAATACTG
>JAQUEZ010000383.1 GCA_028684915.1 Desulfobulbus sp. | reverse complement strand
CTGACATCAGGTTAGGGTATAGCTCAAGTTGACGTTCAGCTAATGCGTCAAATGTTTGATTGCACGCGCTGGTTCAACTCCACCGTAACATGCACCAACTCTTCATGAATACTAAGCTGTCGCCTGAAGTAGTCCGGCTCAACGACATCAATCACAGAGAGCGAGAGGATACAGGCGTATTTCCCCTTGCCAACACGCCAGACATGCAAATCGGTGATTTCAGCTTTCACTGGACTGGCCTCGATTACTTCGTGGATTTCAGCTACGACTGGCGCATCCATCTCGGCATCGAGCAGTACACGCCCGGTATCGCGTAGCAACCCATACGCCCATACCGCAACCAGTCCGGCACCGACAATGCCCATTACCGGGTCAAGCCAGTTTGCCCCCCAAAGCTTGCCGCCAAAAAGCGCCACAATTGCGAGTACGGATGTAGCCGCATCCGCTACAACGTGCAGATAGGCCGACCGCAGGTTCAGGTCGTGATGGAGGCCACCGTGGTCATGGTGCTCTTCGTGATCGTGATGATGAGCATGACCGTCCTTCAGCAACCACGCGCAGGCAAGATTGACAAATAGGCCAACCGCGGCAATGGCAATAGCTTGATTGTAGTGGATTGGGCTTGGTGAGATCAGGCGCTCAGCAGACTGATAGAGCATCAATCCGGCTACACCCACCAGGAAAACCGCGCTGGTATAGCCTCCCAGCACCTCGATTTTCCACGCACCGAAAGCAAACCGTTTATCGTGGGCGAAGCGTCGAGCAGCGCCATAGGCTAACACCGAGAGACCAAGCGCCAACGCGTGCGAACTCATGTGCCAGCCATCAGCCAGCAATGCCATTGAGTTAAACATCCACCCGCCGACGATCTCGGTCACCATCATCACGGCAGTTAGCACGACGGCCCATCGGGTATTTCTCTCGGCCAGCGGGTTGCCTTCATTAAAGACGTGTGAGTGACGCCCGGTTTTAAAATTTTCAACAGAAGTGGAAGATTGCATGCTCGTATCCTTTAGGTAATCCGGTTATACTAATCCAGTATATACTATACCCCAGTATACTTTAAGGCAATTAAAAAGAGAATGTCATGGCACATACGATCAAAAGCAAGAAGCAGTTATTGACACGCGTGCGGCGCATCAAGGGGCAGGCCGAGGCCCTAGAAAAAGCGTTAGAACGCGAGACGGATTGCTCGGCAGTTCTTCAGCAGATCGCCGCAATCCGGGGGGCTGTGAATGGGTTGATGTCTGAGGTGTTGGAAGGACACATCCGCGAGCATCTTGGCGCGAATGGCATTTCCCCGCAGCAGCGTAGCGAGGACTTGGAGCAAGTGGTCGCCGCGTTACGGTCTTACCTCAAGTAGGGCGGATTTATGGGGATCAAATCGATGACAACACCAACGAAAAGCACATTGCGGCAAATACCCGCAGGCATATGGGTACTCGGCTTAGTCAGCATGCTGATGGATATTTCGTCGGAGATGATCCATAGCCTGCTGCCGCTGTTCATGGTCACGGCGCTCGGGGCCAGTGCTTTTGCTGTCGGTCTGGTGGAAGGGCTGGCTGAATCCACGGCGTTGATCGTTAAAATATTCTCGGGGGCCTTCAGCGATTATTTCGGCAAGCGCAAAGGTTTGGCCGTATTCGGCTACGCGATGGGCGCGCTCACCAAACCACTTTTTGCAGTGGCTTCCACGACCGGCATCGTGCTGACTGCCCGCCTGCTGGATCGGACCGGCAAAGGCATGCGCGGTGCACCGCGTGACGCATTGGTTGCTGACATTGCGCCATCGAATCTGCGTGGTGCCGCATTCGGCCTGCGTCAGTCCCTAGACACCATGGGGGCATTTCTTGGCCCCTTGTTGGCAGTCGGCTTGATGCTGCTCTGGGCCAACGACTTCCGGGCGGTATTCTGGGTGGCGGTGATTCCTGGCTTAATGGCAGTTGCGCTGCTGTTTTTCGGGTTGCACGAGCCAGAACAACATCAGACGACAAAACGCACCAATCCGATCCAGCGTGCGAACTTGAAGCGTTTGGGTGGCCCGTACTGGTGGGTGGTGAGTATTGGCGCAGTATTCACATTGGCAAGGTTCAGTGAGGCGTTCCTGGTTCTGCGAGCACAGCAGGGCGGTGTCCCGGTTGCCTTGGTGCCGTTGGTGATGGTGGTGATGAACTTGGTTTATGCGCTGTCGGCGTACCCATTCGGCAAGCTCTCCGACCGTATGAACCACAGGGCACTACTGGCTCTCGGTTTGATCGTCCTAATCGCGGCCGATCTGGTCTTGGCAACTAACGGTCACTGGAGTGTCGTGCTGGCCGGTGTAGCCCTCTGGGGTATCCACATGGGCATTACTCAGGGCTTACTGGCGACGATGGTTGCCGATACCGCACCCGCCGACTTGCGCGGCACCGCATATGGGTTCTTCAATCTAGTAAGCGGCTTGGCGATGCTATTTGCAAGCGTCCTGGCTGGGCTGTTATGGGACCGACTCGGGGCGTCGTTCACATTTTATGCAGGCGCGGCCTTTTGCATCATTGCGCTGGTGGGATTGGTTTGGCAGCCAGTTATGCGGGTGTTTAAAGCTTAGCGTACGATTTTTTCCCGTTTCGTGAGCAGACCCCTGGAAACGGAGCCCAAAAGCCACCGCGCCACATCTCGACTCTACCCGTTTCGTAAGCAGGTCCCCAATATATTGATTTCCATGCACTCTTCCTGTGTCTTCATGCCGACCTCCATGGCCGGCAGTTTACTGGAAAGGTGGGTCAGTTTTTAGTTGCCGATGAGGGGCATTTCCATTTTGCCGCTAACAATATTTGCTTTGGATATTCCCTTGACTTTAAAAAGCCCCTTGAAAGGGTCCACGCGCTGCCAAAAAAACACCGAGCAAGGTGATCTTCCTCTGTCCACTGGTCGATTGGAAGCGGCGTTGCATGAGTTTTTCCTTCGATAGATTAAAAAATCTCCGCCTCCTGAAACAAACGCCTGTAAATTTAATGGATTTTGTTAAATTTTAGCCTCGGTTCTGTATAGGCTGATTTGTTTTTTCGATATAGTCGATAATTTCCCAGAACCTTAGACACGTAGATTTTGGTTTCAGGGATGTTAGGGATCGAGCCTTTGACGTTGCCCGGTCCTGCATTATATGCAGCGAGGCTTAACTCCACATCTCCGTTGTAGCTATCAAGCAGAGACCGCAGGTATTTGGTGCCGCCAGCGATGTTTTCCATTGGATCCAGGGGGTCGGCAATCTGAAGTTCTTTAGCGGTCGCCGGCATCAATTGCATCAATCCCTGGGCGCCTTTGGTCGAGATTGCTGTGACGTCAAAGTTGGACTCGGCCTTAATGACAGCTTTGACCAATAACGGATCAACTCCATGTTTCGTAGCCGCTTCCTGAATATACCCATTCACCGCCCTGGGTATGGAATCATTGACCCTCGGTACACATGTTTTTATAGGTGTTGCTGATCTGTCGACAAAAACCTGCGGATGGGAAACCCTTCCTGAATTTCTTGGCAACTTGTGGAGACCACTATCCCTCGTCGGGGCGTAATAGAGTTCTCCCTTGCCGTCGATGTATGCGTAGACCCTCGCATCAATTGTCCTTGGTGTAGAAAAGTGAAAACAGAGTAATAGAACAAAACAAACGAAGAATTTCATCAACCAATAGCTATCTCTCACTGGGTCTTCTTGCCAATAGTTACTGTTATTGCCATATGTCCATGAAAGTTAGCGGTTCATATTGATGTCAATTTGAATAATATGTTTATCATTTATTGTTATTAATTGAATACAATAAAATTGCAATGGAAGTGAAGATAAAACACGTCTCAACTTATTATTGAAAGTAACTTTATTGAATTTGTCATTGATAGAATGAATTGAAGTGAATTGAAAATATAAAGATTAATTTTTAGTAATTTCGTTAATATTCAGTTTTTCGGCAATGTATAAAGATATCTTTTTGAGAAGTGAACATCTCGATATCATTTTGCACAATTAAATTCCCCACATAACTACCTGTTATGTGGGGAAATAATTGCTAATTAAAGGAGTTTGTGAAGAGAAAAAAAGATGGGCTACATGCCTTTTGAATAACTTGCGCCTAATTATTGAAGTTATTCAATAAGGCATACAGGTTTGTCAAGGTTCCGCCTTGCTGAAGCGCGGCCACCAAGTGAAGAATGAGAAAAAACCAAAAGAAGAGAATTATTTGTTGTAGCGAACGCCGCACATGCCGTGGGCGCACAGGATAGGTGTCTGGCTCAACGAGCTGGAAACGAAAAGGGAAAAACCGTGGCGTCCGGTTTGCATAGTCCCAATACTTGTGCCCAAATTTGCGTTGCAGGTTGCGCTCCTCGGTCAACACGACCAGGGGATAGTAGAGGATAAAGGCCCCGGTGATGACGGCCAAGACCGCGACATGTTTGGTGGCCAAACCCAGGCCGAGCGCACCCAAAAAGCTGAACACATAGAGGGGATTGCGGACAATAGCGTAGGGGCCTTCGGTCACGACCCGATCCTCTTTGTAGCCGCTGATGTAGAGGCTGCTCCAGATGCGGCCAAAGGCGGCAACAACCACCAACACAAACCCCAGACTATCCAGAACCAGGCCGATCAGGCCGTCACTTTGCCAGGAAAGCGGGGTCGTGAACAGCAATGCCGCACAGACCGCGATCACAGCAATGGAGACGGGCTGACGCAATTTGACGGCCCATTCAAAAGATGGCGATTCACGGGGGCAATGTTCCTGCGAGACAGTCATAGGTTACATTTCTCTCAAAAGGGGGGCTGTGTGTGAGGACGCCCCTTTGGTCTGCAGCGTGCTCTTATT
>JAQUEZ010000382.1 GCA_028684915.1 Desulfobulbus sp. | reverse complement strand
AAATCCCATAAAACTCTACCGAAAGTCACCAGAGAAGAAACAGGGGAGTTACGCAACAGACACAACCCCTTATTTTTAATGGTGCTCCAGGCTGGATTCGAACCAGCGGCGCCAGGATTAGGAATCCATTTTTATTTACAAGATAACTATCTATTATAAAACATTATATCTGTCAAAATTTGACAATTTGTTCCTTTTTTGTTCCACCTAGACTTTTTTCGCAAAATGTGTCCGTTCAGGGACCGTTTTACTGACAACTTTTCACTACACATTATTTCGGGACCGATCGCCTCACTTTGAGATTTTCTTCTTTGGCATCTGAACAATATTTTTCTCAGAAGCGAATGTTTTCTCCAGCAACTCCAACCGCCGCTCTATCTCCTCCAATCGGTTTTCGATCTTCCTGCTCTTCCTGCTCTTCCTGCTCTTCCTGCCGATCATAATCGTTTGATGATAGGTATCAATCAAGTTGGAGAGCACCTGACCACAATCCGCTCCCGATTCGAGTATCTCCCGGACTTGTTCGATCTTGCTTGAGATACCGTCTCCAGAATTGTTTTCAATTTCGACATCGCTTCCTTCAGCACCCTTCCCCTCTTCCGTGTTGACCAGCCCATCCTGAGCTCGGCGACCGAAGACCAACATTTCCTCATACAACATACCAAAGTGATCGGCAATTTTAAGCCGGATCTCTTCAGCCGCTGGCTTCCTCCCCTTGATCACCGCATTGAGATAGCCCCGGTCAATGTTCCGGGCCGCGGCAAGACGCACCTGAGCGCCCCTTCCCTCCTGTTGGAGCAAGAAATTTAAGGCGACCCGGAACTGCTCAGCGATGGGGTTGTTCATGTCGCGTCATGATAGAGCATTTGCTCAATAAATAAAACCTAAGAATTAGTCTGGGTCGAAAATGTGAGGGGGTTGCATAATCTTCGCCATTGGCATTTGGTTGAATTCTCATGGCGCGAGCTTAATTTTGCTCGTTTTTTTGAACCCATAGCGCAATCGCGTTTAAGGAAACCGTTGCCATGAAAACCTTCTGCTGCAAGGCTTGTCGAGGAACACGCCCAATCAATCCAAGGAATCCCAACCAAAAATACTGCAACCATGCTGACTGCCAGCGGGCCAGAAAAAGAGAATGGCAGCGAAAAAAAAGAGCCTCTGATCCAGATTACCGCCAAAACCAGAACGATTGTCAGAAACGATGGCGGGAACAGCATCCCCATTACTGGCGAGAATACCGGAAAAAGAAAAAAGGCTCGCTGCCACCACCTGATCCGCCCGCTGTAAAGATGGACGGGTCAACCGCATATTTCTTCGTCGTTCCAGGGAAATGCATGCCTATCCCTGTTCCCGGAAAAAATGTCAAGATGGACGCGATCCAGGCCACAATCATCCCTATTCCGCACAGTTACGATCCTGCAAAAGACGACATTATAGGCAAGTTCGCCGCATTGGCCTACGATCTCGCCAAAGATAGCGACCTAGCTCGAACTCCACTCCGCTGCTCCTCGTAGGGACATTTTTTTCACACCTGCAACTAACCCTGTTGCTGTCTCGACTGGGGCGGTGATGGTGCGGAAACATGGCGAGATAAATGAGCACCTGCTCATTTATTGAGCAATTGCTCATTTTATTGAATAAAAACAGTATATTATCGACAGTTTTTTCTTGACTGAACTCATTTTTTCATCCAAACAGTTGACCATGAGCGCAACGAACGAGCGGATCACCCAAAAGCAGATCGCCCTGGAGGCGGAAATCTCGCCCGACTTCCTCAGTCAAATCCTCCACGGCCGGCGGCCCTGTCCGAAAGCGGTGGCGGTTCGCCTCGAAATGGTCACCGGTATCAGCAAGGTGATCTGGGTATGGGGAAGTCCTTCGGAAATGCGGGCGGCAATCGAACGATTCATGATCCGACAGGGAGGGCCGCATGGATATTGAAGCCAGGCTTACCGCCATTGAAGAGAAGCAAAATCGGATTCTCGATCTGCTTGCCAACAAAGAGGCAACGATTGGGAAGACCATGACCTTGAAGGAGGCTGCCGGATATGCCGGCTACTCCCCGGACCATTTCAGAAGACTGGCGGTCGAGCAGCATTTGATCCCTTTTGCCAGGCCATCGGGTCAGCAGAAGGGCAAGATCCTGTTTCGCAAGACGGACCTGGACCGGTTTCTGGGAGAGACCAAGGATGAGCAGCCCAAGCAGGCCGGCCGCCGCAGAAAATCAAAGAACATTCACATCTGGTAGATCACCGTGGAGCAGGAAACCGAGAAGTGCAACTTTCTGAGACGGCTCTCCCCTGAGTTGCAAGAAAAGATTCAGGCCCTTAACACGAATCAGCCGATTCCGACTTGGCCGGATCAAAAACGGGGCATTCCCAACCTCTGCTTGCGGTCCGCCTTATTCGGGGTCATCCAGAGAGGGCGGCGGAAAGCCGTCAAAAGGGAGGCCATCGCCGCAGTCAATGGCCTGAACATCCACTACACCGGTTGGCGACTGGACCAAGGCGATTTTGACGTGTTGGCCCACTCCCTCCATCTCGCCTCCCATCAGTCGACCGGGCAGTACGTCCAGTTCACGGCCAAGGGATTCCTCAAGGGTATAGGCCGCAGCCACGGCAAGTCAGGCCGCGAATGGCTCAAGGACTCGCTGCGGCGATTGACCGCCTCAGCCGTGGAGATCCGCCTTGAGGTGCAAAGCCATTTGGGCCCGGAAGTCATCTCCTACACCGGCTCGTTGCTGGACGAATTTTACTACACTGAGGAAGATCAGACCTATTTCCTCAAGTTCAACGCCAAACTGGCCACCTTGTTCGATGCAGGATGGACCCAGCTGCAGTGGCAGCAACGGCTCGCCTTGAGAACAGACCTGGCCAAGTGGCTCCATGGCTTCTATGCGAGCCACCGGTTGCCCTACGCGATGAAGGTCAGCACCCTCCAGCAACTCTGCGGTTCAGACTGCGGCAGGTTGTCCGATTACCGCAGCAAGCTCCGCTTAGCCCTCGACGAACTGGTTAAAGCCGAGATCCTTGCCTCCTGGAGTATTGACCAGGAAGACAAGGTCCATGTCCAAAAATCCGACCTCAAAGTACCACAATCTTGATTCAGGGGGGGGGCATAGCGGTCGCAAGGGGTGGGCATAGCGGTCGTAAAGGGGGGGCATAGCGGTCGCAAGGGTGGGCATAGCGGTCGCAGAGGGGTGGGCATAGTGGTCGTAAGGGGGTGGGCATAGCGGTCGTAAAATCGATTGCGCGAATCCTTGGCAACGCCCAGAAAAACAGGCCCTGCCGGCGGTCGCGCAAAATGCCTAATCTTTTTTAATCTTTTTTTAATCTTAAAAGAAGGGCGGACCAACTCCACAACCACCATGACAGCACCGAGCGCCATTCACATCACCTCCAGCCAGCTCACCTGGCTTGCCGCCACGCAATGGGTCCAAGCCCATACCCATGTGGTCCGTTGGGAGGCCGCTCCTTTTGTTCCCTACATGGCAGGAGATGACGACGATCTGTTCCAAGAGGCCATCATAGCTGCTTTCAAGGCACTGATGGAGGTTCAGGACCAAGACTCTCAACAGGTGATCACCTATTTTCGGACCATCTTCAGAACGCGGTGCCTGAAGATGGCCATTGGTCTCCGACCAGCACATTTTTCCTACGAGTACCTGGTCTGCACTGCTTCTCGGGAAGAGGAGGAACACCTTCCTGAACCGCAATCCGAGGAGATCAAGCAGGCCATGCAACGGGTCAAGGATCGGGACCGGCAGATTTGCCGGTGGATCCTCCAGCAACCGTTCCCGGTCTCCACCGAGGAGACAGCTTACCACTTCAACCTTAGCCAGCGGCAAGTCTGTCGAATCCTTCAGAACGCCACTGACCACATCATTCAACAACAACGAAAAATGCAGCCCAAACTACCGACCATCACCGAGTTTTCCCGTAAGTCACCGCTCCCTCGAAAAATCCTCCTACTCCTGAAGCGCAAGGAGATCATCCAGGATCCTCTGACCCAGGAGGACCAGATCGGCCTGCGTGTTTTGGAACAGGTCTGGGGGGACAGGAATGTACTTCGTCCGCAGATCTCCCGGATGTCCCGTCTCGCCAGGGAGAAGTTCATCCGGACCGTGGCTTTGAACAGTAAATGGGAGCGCTACGCCTACTCTCGCTACTTCAATCAGGAGCCGGGAAACCGTCTTTCCCTGCAGCAGGTCATCGAAGAAATCCAGACCACCTTCCGTTTTGCGCTGACCAATCATCAGATCAGCCGGATCCGAAATATTCGCTCGAAAGCCCAGGTCGCCCGGTATCGAAACATGAAGAAAAAGGCCCGGGAGATTTCTTACATCGCGCAAACTAAGAAGTAAGAAACAACGTTTATTGATGATGACAAAACTGACCTCAACGGTCCCAAAAAGAGAAAACGAGAAAACCATGAAATCGATAATTCCCATCCTGATGGTCGTCCTGCTCCTGAGCGACTCTTCGCTCATGGCCAGGGAGATTCGCCAGGAGCACTTCTCCCTGCTGAGCGAGATTGTGCAGGTGACGGACCGGGAGACCTTCATCCTTACCAGCACACCCAACTACCACCAGCCTGCGTGCGAGGAAAGAACCGCAAAGGCCATGGATGGTTGTGTGCTTCCTGTGGTGCATTTCAAACTCGGCAGCGCTGAGCTGTCGCAGACCGAGCAAGAATCTCTACTGGCAGCCCTGGCCCAATGCGCCATTGCTCCGGGAACCGGCTTGATCGACACCGGTCACACCTGTTCGCTGGGCACGGAAGATCGCAACCGCTTCCTCTCCCAGGAGCGGGCGGAACTGGTGGCAACGGTTCTTCGCTCCCACGGCTA
>JAQUEZ010000098.1 GCA_028684915.1 Desulfobulbus sp. | reverse complement strand
TGCCACCAGGAAATCTTCTGATATGGAATAGCCGCGTGCGGCAAAACATAATCGTTGGCTCTTGGTGCTCTCATCAGCGCTCTACTCTACACAGGTCCGTTGATAAACGGTGCCTTTGGGGTTCCCCCGTGATCGGTTACCAATAATTTACAGCGTCTGCACCTGTTCCAGTAGAGCGCTCATTTCTTCAATCTTTGCCTGCGCCACAGTCGTTGCACCTTCCCTTGCATCGGTTTCCATTGCCGTTGCCAAGGTGCGAATACCCTCAATACCAAGACTTGCCGATGCACCTTTCAAGCTATGCGCAGCCCGGACCACCCCGGCAGCATCGTCTGCTGTAATCGCTTGTCGCAGTTGCTCGAGATCTGATGCCGCTGAATCTTTGAACAGGACGAGCAGTTCTTCAAGTAACTCCTCATCTCCGGCGGTCTGCTCCAGCGCGAATGCTTTATTCCATTGTAAATCAGCCATATATGCCTCCAATTAAAGTCGATTAGTTGCTTGATTGTATGCTGTGCCAACAGCTTGCACCAGAGAAAACTCAATTTTTCCCTGGCGAAGGCAGCAGAGAACACCATCCTGCACGCCCACCAAGGTAGACCCCTGCCCTCCAGGGGTGATTCCTCCGTCAACAACAAGATCGACCCGGTCTGCAAAAAAATCGACGACCTGTTGCGCAGTTATGGCTGCAGGTTTTCCGGAAATATTGGCACTGGTTGCCGTGACCGGTGCTCCGAATGCCGTCACGAGTCTATGAGCCACGGGATGGGGAGATTGACGAACAGCGATTGTCCCTGTTTTTCCGGTGAGAAGCAAGGAACATCGGGCTTGAGCTGGAAAGACCAGGCTCAGGGCACCCGGCCAAAAATGGCGGATGAGTTCCCGGTAGAGCGCAGGTATAGCCTTGGCAACCTGCGGCAACTGATGGGCATTCTCCACCAAAAGCAAAATCGGCAATTTGCGTGACCGCTGCTTTATCCGATAAAGGCGATCCACAGCCTTTTCATTGAAGGGATCAACCGCCAATCCGTAGTAGGTCTCGGTAGGGAAAGCGACCACCCCCCCAGCACGCAGAATGGCGGCTGCGTGCTGGAAGGTGGATTCTGAGGGGACGACGTTTTGGCTCAACCCTGAAGCGCCTGGTTCTTTGCCGCCACCTGTTCTGCCATCTCTTCTGCGTGACGAACAAGTTGAGCATGCAGTCCTTCGTCCGAAAGACCAAGAATACGCAAAGCCAACACCGCAGCATTCTTTGCCCCAGCCTTGCCAATCCCCATGGTGGCCACCGGAATACCAGGAGGCATCTGCACGGTGGAAAGCAGTGCATCCAAACCGTTGAGCGAGGAGGCCTCAAGGGGCACACCGATCACCGGCACGGTGGTGTGCGCAGCCATAACACCCGCCAGATGGGCTGCCATGCCCGCTCCGGCAATGATGATTTTCAGTCCGCGTTCACGTGCGGTCCGTGCGTAGGTAGCTGCATGCTCGGGTGTTCTATGGGCGGAGGTGATCAACATTTCATATGCCACCCCGGTAGAAGCGAGAAAATCAGCTGCAGCTTTCATCACTGCCAAATCCGAGTCACTGCCCATGACGATCCCCACCATTGGCAAAGATTGCTTTTGCAAACGAGCCAAGGCTTTATGACCGATATCCCGGCGAAAATAACATCCTGGCCAGGAAATGACGTCCACAGCCTCATAGGCACGAGTGATCGCCATTTGAATATCGTCTCCGATGGCCGTAACACCCAGCACCCGACCGCCGGAGGTGGCGACTTGTCTACCCTTTGCCGCGGTACCGGCATGGAAAACCTGTACATCTTTGATTTTTGAGGCTTTGACCAGGCCGGAAATCGGTATCCCGGTCGGATATTTTCCGGGATACCCTTCGGAGGCCATAACCACACAGACAGTGGGACGAGGATCGATATCCAACGTAATTTGGTCTAAGCAGCCATCGATACAGGCGTTGAGCACATCCACCAGGTCGCTGTTTAAACGCATCAACAGAGGTTGGCACTCAGGGTCACCAAAACGGCAATTAAATTCAAGCACATTGATTCGGTCGCCATCGATCATCAGCCCAGCATAGAGCATACCCTTATACAGCCGGCCCTCAGCAGCCATCCCCTGAACGGTCGGGAGCATAACCTCTTCCATGACCCGCTTGGTGAGTGCATCGGTCATTACCGGTGCAGGCGAATAGGCGCCCATGCCGCCGGTGTTGGGTCCCTGATCTCCTTCGAAAACCGCCTTATGATCTTGGGAAGAAGGTAAAGGGAGCACCGTTGTTCCGTCGGTGAAGGCAATAAAAGAGGCTTCCTCCCCTTTGAGAAATTCCTCGACTACAACCTGGTTTCCAGCAAGGCCGAACGCCTTATCCTTCATGATCAGGTCTATAGCCTGTTCTGCTTCCTCGATGCTTTGGGCAATAATAACCCCCTTACCAGCCGCCAGACCGTCAGCTTTGACAACACAGGGTAATCCAATGCTTTTGACGAATTTTTTTGCAGCGCTCCTCTTGGTGAACGAGCCATATCGGGCTGAGGGGATTTTGTACTTTGCCAAGAAATCCTTGGTAAAGACCTTACTTCCTTCAAGGATCGCCCCTTTGCTGTCTGGCCCGAAAATGCGCAAGCCTTGTTCCTGAAAGGTGTCAACGATACCTTGGGTGAGAGGGTCTTCAGGGCCAACCACCGTGAGATCAATGTGCTGTTCAAGGGCAAAGGCCAATAAACCAGGAACATCTCCCGAGGCAATATCGACACATTCGGCTAAAGCTTTAATCCCAGCATTTCCTGGAGCACAGTAAACCGTGTCAACATTTTTTGCTTGTTTAAGCTTCCAGACCAACGCATGCTCCCTACCGCCGCTGCCGATTACCAAAACTTTCATCGAATCTCCTCCGACCTTTAATTGTGCGACAACCCTCTTCAGTCAACGCCTTCTTTTAATAAATAATATCAAGCCACGTCCAGAAAAATGTACTTCAACAATTGAACACTAGCTAAGCTAACCCTGCCATTCGACCGCCATTCTTCTTGACATTGCTATCAGTAAGCTGGTAACATTCGGAATGAGGACTCATTCATTTTTTGTGGCATTTGCCTGTTTAAATATAGTAAATGAAATCACCAGATAAGCATCGTAAAATCATACGCGCTGCCACCAAAGTTTTTGCCAAAAAAGGCTTTTTCAATGCCCGAATTTCGGATATTGCCAAGGAAGCTAAGGTGGCGGATGGAACGATATACCTCTATTTCAATAATAAGTTTGATATCCTGCTCTCTGTATTTGAACAGGAAATCGGCAAACTTATCGATCAGGTTATCGCCCTGTTGGAAAAAGAAGATAATCCACAGGCAAAGCTGCAGATCTTCATTACCAACCACCTGGAGGAAATGAAGAAAAACAAATACCTGGCAGAGGTTATCCACATTGAACTCCGACAGACCAGTAAGCTGATCCGCGAGTATCGTAAAAATACCTTTAACGAATATTTGGCGATTATTGCCCAAATTATTTCCGAAGGCCAGGACGCTGGAATATTCCGTAAAGAAATCCATCCTCAGGTTGTCCGCCAGATGATTTTTGGCGCTCTGGATGAAATATCCCGCTGCTGGCATGTGGGGAGCGACTGCTCAATCACTACAGAAGAGATGAGCAGGCAAATGACCAGCCTGTTTCAATCCGGTTTGTTGGTTCAACCCAACTGATTTTTTGCCCAGCAATCCCATCTAATACAAAAGGACACCCTAGGGTGTCCTTTTGTATTTCCAGCCGAAGAGATCCGATTACTTTATGGAAGAGGCGGTTATGTCAATCACCTCGAACTCCCGCATTCCGCCAGGGGTTTTAGTGACCACTTCATCGCCGGCCTCTTTGCCCAGCAGGGCACGCCCCAAAGGCGAGAGCACGGAAATTGATCCTTTTTTAACATCAGCCTCCTCCGGCCCAAGAAGCTGATAGGTCACTTCCGTTTCGGTTGTCAGGTCCATCAAAGTGACAACGGTACCAAAAACAGCTCGTTCCGTGGAGACTTTTGAGCAATCGATAACCTCAGCTCGGCCGAGCTTATCCTTGAGTTCAAGAATCCTTCCCTCTGTGAGGCTTTGCCGTTCCTTGGCGGCATGGTACTCCGCATTTTCGCTCAGATCACCATGCGCACGCGCAACCTCGATTGCCTTGACGATTTCAGGCCGCTCCACTCGCTCAAGCCGTTCCAGCTCCTCGCGTAGCTGCCGATTTCCTGCCAAGGACATCGGGATACGTTCAACCATGTCAACTCTCCTCCTGATTGTTTTGAGGTGCAACCCTTGGGGTACACAAAAGATAAGAAAGCGTTGAGTATCGACCCAACGCTTTCAGTTTTATCGTTTTATACATGTCCAGTAGAAGCCTTCAGCGGTACCAAAGATCTACCGGATAGGCAAGTTAAGCGGTGCGATTAGCCTGCGTTATAAAACCGGCGAATGGTTGCCACTACATATTCGAGTTGGTCCACACTCAATTCCGGGAAAATAGGTAATGCCAGTGAATTTGCGGCAGCAGCTTCAGCAACCGGATAAGATTGTGTTTTATACACGTCAAAATCCAGGCATTCCTGCTGATGCAGGCACAGAGGATAATAAATTTCGCAACCGACCGAATTATCCTGAAGAAATTGGCGCAGTTCGTCACGTTGGGGAACGTGGATGACAAACTGGTTATAAATGTGATGGTTATGTTCGTTCGCACCGTCCTTTTCCGCATACACAGCACTAGGCAAAACTACCGGTGCATTGACCAGACCAGCTTCCTGGAAAAACCGGGTATAGTGCGCCGCATTCTCCCGGCGGTCCGCGTGCCAACGTTCCAGATACTCAAGCTTTATCGAAAGTACTGCGGCCTGTATAGGATCGAGGCGGAAATTACCACCTACCCTGGAATGATAGTATTTAGGCTCAGCTCCGTGATTGCGGTTTGAACGGAGAATTCCGGCAAAGGCGTTATCTGAGGTGGTGACCATACCGCCATCACCGATACCGCCTAAATTTTTACTCGGGAAAAAGGAGAAGCAGCCACAAAGCCCCATGCCACCGGCACGCCGCCAAGTTACTTGCCCGTTCTCTTGAAAAGGAAACTCGGCGCCTATGGCCTGGGCCGCATCTTCTACCACCGGCACACCGTACTCCTTAGACAGGGCCATAATGCGCTGCATATCGGCGCATTGCCCATAGAGGTGCACCGGAATCATTGCTTTAATTCGGCACTCCCCCTGGCGATCAATTTTAAGCGCCTCTGCGGCCAGCGTTGGATCCATGTTGAGGCTTTTGGGCTCAACATCGACAAACACCGGTTTGGCTCCAACCCGGAGAATAGTCCCCATGGTGGCAAAGAAGGTATACGGTGTGGTCAAAACCAGGTCCCCTGGACCAATATCGAGCGACATCAGGGAGGCAAGCAAAGCATCGGTTCCTGAGGAAACACCGACGCCGTAGGTTGCACCGGAATATTGGGCAACCTTTTCTTCAAGTTCAGTCACTTCACGGCCAAGAATATAACCGGTGGAATCAATGACACGGGTAACAGCCTCCAGCATTTGAGAACGCAAGGGGGCCAACTGCGGCTTAAGATCAAGTAAGGGTACGTTCATTGGGACTACGACGAAAAAGGTTGGGAAGAATGTTGAAAAGAACGAGGAGGTCAGGACACCTGATCTGTCGGTCCAGCAGCAAGGATCACCCCGTCACCGCTGAGAAAATCCTGAATATCAGGCATTTCTTTTTCGAACTGTTTACGTAATTTTTTAAGAAGATTGGCTTCGATCTGCCGGACCCGCTCCCGAGAAATATGGAACTCATCAGCAATGGTCTGCAGGGTTTTGGGTTCGTCGCTAAGCAGGCGGGTATTTAAAATGACCTGTTCTTTTTCATTGAGTCGCGTACTGAGTTCGGCAAGAATAACTGCAAGCCGCTCTCGCATCTCCTGACTGGCAACAACCTCTTCAATGCCTGGGCCATCATGGGGAAGGAAATTTTTCTGTTCATCTTCGGAGTCGCTGCGAACTGGAGCTTCCAAGGAAACATCCCAGTTGTCCATGCGCTGCCCCATTTCGATGACTTCGCTCTCCTTGACGTTCAAACGTTCAGCGAGGAGTTTAACCTCGGGTTTAAACCCCTGGGACTCAAGCAGTTTTTTCTCTTTATTCAAACTGAAAAACAGTTTGCGCTGGGCCTGTGTCGTGCCGATTTTCACCAGGCGCCAGTTATCCATGATGAATTTAAGAATGTATGCCCGAATCCAATACGCGGCATAATAGGAGAATTTCACACCACGATAGGGATCGAATTTTTTGGTTGCCTGCACCAAGCCAACATTCCCTTCCTGGATCAGATCCATAAAATTTTGCATCCAGTATTTCTGGAAATCCATGGCTACCTTAACCACCAATCGTAGATTGGAAGAAACCAACCGGTAGGCAGCATCAGGGTCCCCGGTTTCCTGAAAACGGACGGCTAACTCTTCAGTCTCCTCGCGGCTTAACAACTCGTATTGGCTAATTTCCTGGAGATAGCGATGAAGAGCCGGGTTACTCAGTGCCGGCAAGTTGTCGTCACTGCTGGTCAGCATCAAGGCGTGCTGCGGTGCCTCATCTAAATCCACACTGTCGATTTCGCTCTTATCTCTCATTAATCTCTGGTATATCGTTGGAAAACATAACCCTGCACGGAGATAACTCGCGTGCAGGGCTCATGGTCAAATCCTACCCGAAAATTTCAAAAAAAACACTTTAATATGACAATAGCTGGTTGGGGAGTTTTATTTTCACCCGATCTATGCTAAGGATACCCGGCCCTCCGTGCATGCCCATTATTCTTTTTTCCTTTTCTGTTTCTAATGAATAAAATACGAAATTTTAGCATTATAGCCCACATTGATCACGGCAAATCCACTCTGGCCGATCGCATGATTCAGCTATGCAACATGGTCACCGCCCGCGAATTCAAGGATCAGCTTCTCGATAGCATGGATATCGAGCGCGAACGGGGAATCACTATCAAATCCCAGACAATTTGCCTGCCATTCCTTGCTGACGACGGGGAAACCTATACCCTCAACCTAGTCGACACTCCTGGGCATGTCGATTTTAGTTACGAAGTATCCAGGGCGCTTTCCTCCTGTGAGGGCGCGCTTCTATTGATCGATGCAGCGCAGGGTATCGAGGCACAGACTTTGGCCAATCTCTACCTAGCCATGGAAAACGATCTTGAGATTATCCCTGTTATCAACAAGATCGATCTACCAGCAGCGGAACCGGAAAAAGTCGCAGCCCAAATAGAGGAAGATCTCGGCCTTGACGGCGCGGCCATTCAAAAATGTTCTGCCAAAACCGGAGAAGGCGTCAAGGAACTCCTCAACGCCATCGTCCATCACCTGCCCCCACCGGTCGGTGATCCGGACAAACCGCTGGAGGCCCTTATTTTTGATGCCAATTATGATCCTTATCGAGGTACTGTCATCTCGGTGCGTATTGTCAACGGCACGGTAAAAACCGGCGACCAGATCATGTTCATGTCCAACGGCGCCGACTACCGTATCGAAGAACTGGGCGTTTTTCACCTGCGGCGTGAGGCCCAAAAACAACTCTCAGCCGGCCAGATTGGGTATATTATAGCCGGGGTAAAAACTGTTTCCGATACACGACCCGGCGACACCCTTACCCACAGGGATCGCCCCTGCCCTATTCCTTTGCCAGGGTTCAAAGAAGTCCAGCAGGTGGTGTTTTCATCGCTTTACCCGATCGCCACCGATGATTACGAAGATTTAGCCGCTGCTCTGGAAAAACTCAAACTCAACGATGCCGCCCTCACTTTTCAAAAAGATTCCTCGGCGGCCTTGGGCTTCGGTTTTCGTTGCGGCTTTCTTGGGCTTTTGCACCTCGAGGTGGTTCAGGAACGGTTGGAAAGAGAATTTGACATATCCCTCATCCTGACTGTACCCACGGTTAAATATATCTTTTATTTACAGAACAAATCAGTGGTCGAGGTCGACAACCCCTCCTACTTTCCCGACCCTGGCTCCATTGCACGTATCGAAGAACCGTTTATTCGGGCAACGATTCATATTCCCGAACGCTATATGGGGCCGGTCATGACCCTTTGCATGGAGCGACGGGGTGAAAATACCAAATACCACTACCCCATGCCCGGGCGTATAGAATTTATCTGTGAGCTGCCGCTTGCCGAGGTGATTTACGATTTTTATGATCGGCTTAAATCCGTTACCCAAGGATACGGGTCTTTTGACTATGAACTGATCGATTACCGCCAAAGCGATCTGGTCAAACTCGATATTCTTGTCAATGGTGAGCAGGTCGATGCGCTCTCCCAGCTTGCCCATCGTATCAAGGCCCGTGAACGTGGCTTGAAAGCCTGTGAACAGCTAAAAAAAGAGATACCGCGGCAGATGTTTAAAATTGCTATCCAGGCAGCCATTGGCGGCAACATCATCGCGAGGGAAACTATTTCCGCCCTACGTAAGGACGTTACGGCTAAATGTTACGGCGGTGATATTTCCCGTAAGCGGAAACTTTTGGAAAAACAAAAGGAAGGAAAGAAACGAATGAAAACAGTCGGTAACGTGGATATTCCGCAACGCGCCTTTCTGGCGGTGCTCAAATCAGATCAGTAAGGATCACTTCACAGTTGGGTAGAATCAACAACGTCGTTCTCGAAACCAGCTTCGAGAACGACGTTGTTTTTGTTTTCAGCTCACTCTACTATTTATGATATTTACGCTTCGATAGCGCCCAGGGTATCAGGATTGGCCAAAGTAGTGATACGTGCGCGTAACTCGTCCAAGCCATGTCCGGTCCGACCTGAAAAGATAATCCTATCCTTGGCAGTCAAGGTGAGTCCGGCATCAAGGAGAGCGGCATGTTTCAGCTGGTCATTGCGACTCAACTTGTCCGCCTTGGTGTACACGGGGAGAAACGGTTTATGTAAATAGCGTAACCAGTCAATCAGGTCACGATCCAAAGCCTTCAATTCGTGGCGCAGATCGATAATCACCACGACGCAGTTGAGGGTCGTCCTCATTTCTACATATTGGGTGATCAACCCTTGCCAACTTTTCCTGGTCTCCTGCGAGACCTGGGCAAAACCATAACCAGGTAAATCAACCAGATAAAGTGCCTCATCGAGGAGAAAATAGTTGAGACTTTGGGTTTTTCCCGGTTTTGAGCTGGTTTTTACCAAACTGGTCCGTCCGATCAGTTTGTTAATAAGGGTGGACTTGCCGACATTGGAACGACCGGCAAAGGCGATATCTGGATAGATTGGCTCAGGGAGTTGCCCAACAGCATAGGCAGAGAGCAAAAATTCCACTTTTTTAAAATCCATTTTTTTTGCCCTCTACCTCAGAATTTGGCCTCAATTAGATAACCTTGTTCAGCGAATACTCGATAATGCCCTCGGCGCCATTTTTTTTCAATTTGGGCACAAGGTCACGGACTTGATGCTGCGAAATAACAGTCTCCACAGAAAACCATTCTTGTTTGTACAACTGAGCTACAGTGGGAGCGTGTAAACTAGGCAGCATAGTGATGACGCGATCAAGGTTTTCCTTGGACACGTTCATCTTCAGGCCGACAATGCGGTCAGCGCGCAAGGCCCCCTGCAGAAGCATGGCAATATTTTCTATCTTTTCGCGCTTCCACGGATCACTTAGTGCTGATTTATTCGCAATAAGTTGCGTATTGGACTGCATCATCTCATGAATGACCCGCAAACCATGGGCGCGAATGGTGGATTCAGTCTCAGTCACTTCGACGATGGCATCACACAGCCCGGAGACGACCTTGGCTTCGGTTGCGCCCCAGGAAAAGGTGATATCAACCTTCAACCCGCGTTGTTCGAAAAATTTCTTGGTAACATTCACCAGTTCAGTGGCTATTCGTTTCCCATCGAGCTGTTCGACCCGGGTAATGTTCGAATCACCGGGTACGGCAATAACCCATCTGGTTGGTTTTTTGCTGACTTTGGAGTAGACCAAATCGGCAACGACCTCGACTTCGGACTCGTTCTCAAGCGTCCAGTCCTTTCCGGTAATTCCGGCATCAAGCATTCCCGACTCCACATAACGAGACATCTCTTGTGGCCGGCATATCGAGCAGGAAAGTTCCTGATCATCGACTTCAGGAAAATAGTTGCGAGAGGCCAGTTTAATTTGCCAGCCTGATTTTTCAAACAGGGCAATAGTTGCATCTTCAAGACTGCCTTTGGGAATTCCCAACTTCAATAAACTCATCTTGTTACCTTAACGTTTATACAATTATTTATTTAGATCCGTAGACAGCTTTGGGGTCAAAAACCTTTTCGGCCTCTGTCACAACAAGTTCGTCTCCGGCCACCTTTCTATAAAAACAACTCCGATAGCCTGTATGGCAAGCGGCCCCGCCAAGTTGTTCGACTTTATACACAACTGTATCTTGGTCGCAGTCGACTAGAATCTCTTTGATCAACTGAACATGACCCGATGACTCGCCTTTGAGCCATAAACTGCTCCGAGAACGACTCCAAAAATGGGCCTTTCCTGTTTCCAAGGTTTTTTCCCAAGCCAATTGATTGATATAGGCGAGCATTAAAACTTCACCTGTTGTAAAATCCTGAACGATGGCGGGCAGCAACCCGTTGCTATCCTTAGCAAAAGCAAGTTTTATCATGACGTACTGTAATTTTGATGGATTCGTAAAAAGTCAAAAAATGAAAATCCGTGCATCACAAAAACGGTCTGATTATGGAGCACGAAACGTCGTTTTCACCGTTTGAAGCGAGAACGACTATCTTGGAGTTGACCGACGACTGATGACGTCGAAGGATTCGGAAGAACAGCCGATATGCGAAAATCAGAACGGAATGTCCCCATGCACCGTGCAATGTAGTTGTCTTTCGTTTCAAAAACAGCGACAAGGGGTTAGCACATTTATGCTGTTACGTCCACTTTGTCAAGTCTTGCATAGACAGCGCTGCTTGTCAAAAATAAACTCTTTGGGTATATTCAAAAAAATAATTTTATCAACTCATCAATTTGCGGACTATTTTTCAATGACAACTGTTCAACTTCTAGATACCGTATCCGTCAGTTACACTGCCACCGTACCTTCGGGAGAAATCGTTGAAAGCGTTCCCGAGTCAAAACCCCTCACCCTTACCATCGGCCAAGGTCGCATTCTCACGGCCGTCGAAGCCTCACTTATGGGGATGGAACCTGGCCATACCAAAACGGTCAGCATTTTACCAGAGGATGCTTACGGGCCTTATCATAAGGCTCTGGTCCATGAAATTCCCCGATCTACCTTTGACGGACGAATTGACCCCAAACCAGGGATGATCCTCTCTCTGGCCTTGGAAAAAGATGGCGTACAACAGCAGGTGCCAGCTACGGTCCTTACCGCCGGCAATAACACTGTAACCATTGATTATAATCATCCATTGGCTGGCCTGGTCATCACCTACACGGTCAAACTTCACGCAATAGGTAAATAATAACCGCCTATTTTTTTGTTTAAATTAAGAGCAACCTGCCGCTATGGTTGGTTGTTCTTTTTTTAACTCTTCCTCCCCTTTTTTCCGCCCTACCCTCTCCCCAAAACAGCCTTATGAATACTATGTGCCGTTAGGGGAGATATTCAATAGTTCCAAAGAATAACACCCATTCGAAAAATATCTGTACAATCATTTTCCGGCACGTACAATACTGGTAAGGTCGAGGAGCCATGTGGTGCTTTATGGGTTTTTTACAGCCCTACACCGCGATCTCGTTGGTTGAAGACGACACCATCTCATTGAGGGAGAACCGTTTATGTCTATCGAAGATGATGAAATACTGCAGGGTTTTATTGAAGAATCGCTTGAGCATCTGGCAGATATCGAAAACGATCTCCTCGCCATTGAAGAGAGAGGCGCCGATATCGATGTTGAACTGGTGAATAAAGTATTTCGGGCCGCCCACTCTATTAAAGGTGGTGCCGGTTTTATGGGATTGACCGTAATTCAGGATTTAGCCCATGCTGCCGAAAACGTCTTAGGACTTATCCGGAGCGAAAAACTTGTTCCCAACCCCGATATTATTAACGTGCTTTTACAAGCTGCCGATGAGTTGCAACATCTTATCGAGGATGTGGCCAACAGTAATACCGTTGATATTACAGGCCACACCACGGCATTAAACGCCATTTTTGAAAACGGTGAAGCCCCGATTTCCGCCCCAAAAGCGGCGAGGGCCAAACCAGCTGCGCCAAAGGTTGAGGAACCGCTTGAAGTGGTTGAGGAAACCGTTGAAGAGCTGCCTGAAGAACCTGCTCCCATGGTCGAAGAGGAAAGTGCCGAAGAGATCATTGCCGAGGAAGAGGAACCAACCAATGATCTGGAGGCTGATCATCCGGAAATCGGCCTCCCTGAAAGTAGCCGCAGCATCCGCACCAGGAGCACCCCCCCCATCACGCAAAAAACCGACACCAGTATCAGGGTTACCGTGAGTCTACTCGACCAGCTCATGAATCTCGCTGGCGAGTTGGTCCTTTCGCGAAATCAGCTGTTACAGACTATCACCTCAGGTGACGTACGCAATGCTGAGGCAGTCGGTCAACGCATTGATCTGGTGACTTCCGAACTCCAGGAAGCGATCATGCTCACCCGCATGCAACCGATTGGCAATGTTTTCAACAAATTTCCTCGAGTCGTGCGCGACCTTTCAAAGAAACTTGGCAAACAGATAGATCTGACTATAGTCGGCAAGGATGTCGAGCTCGATAAAACCATTATCGAGTCGATCAATGATCCTTTGACCCACCTGGTTCGCAACTCTGTCGACCACGGGGTCGAGACACCGGAAGAGCGTATCAAAAAAGGAAAAGATGGCCGAGGCCTGATTGTCCTTAAAGCGTATCATGCCGCCGGACAAGTCGTTATTGAGATCAGCGATGACGGCAAAGGTATTGATGGCGATGTTCTGTCTGAGGTTGCGGTCAAGAAAGGGTTGATCACCGCAGATCAAGCCAAGGTCATGTCGGAGAAGGAACGAATCAACCTGATCCTCCTTCCTGGTTTTTCCACTGCCAAAAAGGTGACCGATGTTTCCGGCCGCGGCGTCGGCATGGATGTGGTCAAAACCAACCTGGATCAACTTGGTGGTTCCATCGAGATCGAGTCAGATGTTGGTAAAGGATCGACCATCAGTATTAAACTCCCCCTGACTCTGGCCATTATTCCCTGCCAGATCGTTATGACCGGCGGAGAACGATACGCCATTCCCCAGGTCAATCTGGAAGAGCTTTTGCGCATTCCCGCCTCCAAGGTCAAAGAAAGGGTGGAAAGAGTCGGCGACGCCGAGGTTGTTCGCCTGCGTGGCAACCTCCTGCCGCTTATCCGCATGGCCGAAGTTTTTGCAATTGAACCGACCTACTATGATCCTGTCCAGGAAGAAACCATGGTAGACCGACGGCGCAATATTGCTGATCGTCGTTCGAAGTCTACACCGCTTTTCAAGGAAGAAGCGCCTGTTCCATCCAAAGAACGTGAACCTGGAAATGAGCAGGAACGGGGATCGGGAGAAAGACGGCAAAGTGCATCAAGTGCTCTTAACATTGTCGTTGTCTCCACAGGTGCGATGAAGTACGGCCTGATTGTTGACCGCCTCCATGACTCCGAAGAAATCGTTATTAAACCTCTGGGCAGACACCTCCAACAATGCCAAGGGTATGCCGGTGCCACGATTATGGGTGACGGTCGTATCGCCCTTATCCTCGATGTATCGAACATTGCCCGAATGGCTGGGCTCACTTCCCTTGAAGGTTCTGAGCGTGCGGCTGAACTGGCCGAAGCCGCTAAAGAAGCCATCACCAAAACCCGCGACAAACAGGCGCTGCTCACTTTTTCCAGCTCCAGTTTGGAACAGTTCGGAGTACCGCTCAATCAAGTCGAGCGGGTAGAAAAAATCAAACGGCACCATATCGAGGAAATCGGTGGCCGCAGAGTCATGCAGTATCGAGGAGGCAGCCTTCCCTTGATTAGTATTGATGAAGTCGCCTCTGTCATGCCGCTTGATGACCGGGAAGACCTTCTGGTTATCGTCTTTCATATAGCGGGTAAGGATGTTGGACTTTTGGCAATAGGTCCTATCGATGCTATTGAAATCAGTACCGATATTGATGACGTAACCCTGAAACAACCGGGAATTATGGGATCTGCCATCATTGGGAGTAAAACAACCATGCTGGTGAATATCTTTGAAATTATGCAAATTTCCAACCCGCAATGGTTTGAAGACCATGCAGCGTATGCGGAAATTATTGCCGATGATATTGCCGTGCCCACTATTCTTATTGTTGAAGACTCAAATTTCTTCCGTAATCAGGTTAAGGGGTACATGGTAGAGGCTGGATTCAATGTACTAGAGGGTGAAGATGGTGTTGTGGCCTGGAACATCCTTGAAGAACAAGCCGATGAAATTACCATGGTGGTCACCGATATCGAGATGCCCAATATGGACGGATTCGCTCTGACCGAAAAAATCAAGACAGATAAAAGGTTCCAGCACCTTCCAGTTATAGCCCTGACAACCTTAGCCGCAGAAGAGGATATTGCTCGAGGCAAGACGGTCGGCGTGGATGAGTACCACATCAAGCTCGATAAGGAACGTCTCATGGAAAGTGTGCACCGTTATGCCAAAGCGGCGATGCAAGCCTAATTTATTCCCCAGAGCCCAACAAACATGCGAATCAATCAAATCAGCATAAAATGGAAAATTCTCGTGCTTGTGCTTGTAGGACCAACCCTTGTTGGATCGGTCCTTGCTTGGCAAAGAATCAACGATATACGCGAAGGTGCCCAAGAAGCCATTATTTCCAAGAGTGCTGGTATTGTACTTATGGCTGAAGCCGCACGTGAACAGATGGCCAAAAAACTAACCAATGGAGTGATACGGCCCTTTAACGAACTCACTGCTGCTAACATCATGGGAGCTGTTCCCGTCATCACCGCAATTGATGCGGCCGCATCCAAAGCACAGGAAGCAGGATTCGAGTTCAGGGTGCCGAAACTGGCCCCCCGAAATCCAAAAAACACGCCAACAGAGCTGGAAAGGGGGGTTCTCGAGGAACTCAACCGTGGCAATGCGAAAGAGAAAATTGTCATAGAACCTAATCAGATCCGCTATTTTCGGCCTATTCGTCTTACCAAGGAATGCCTTTATTGCCACGGCGATCCTTCGGGGAGTCGAGATGTAACCGGTGGCACCAAAGAAGGTTGGCGTGAAGGTGAAATACATGGGGCCTTTGAAATTATCAGCTCTCTTGATGAGGCGAACAAGGCCGTGGATGCAGCACGTTGGCATGTTATCTGGACGCTGAGTGGTATCCTCGCTGCCGTCGCCTCTATCTGCATCTACCTGGTGCAGTCGGGTATCGTCCGGCCCGTTCGTGAGGTGAATGCTTTTATCGATCGAATTGCCGCCGGTGATTTAAAAGGAACATTGAAAGTTACTTCCGGAGATGAGATCGGCCACATGGTCGATAAGCTCAGTGGTATGACGGCACAACTCAACCAAATGATCAAAGAGATTTGGACCGCGAGCGACAAGTTATCCTCATCTTCCGGCCAACTGGGTTCTACGGCGGACGAGTTTACCCAAAACGCCGAAGATACCTTCAGTCGAACGCTCACCGTGGCGGCATCTGCAGAGGAGATGAGTGCCAACATGTCCGCCGTGGCCACTGCCTCCGAAGAAGCCGCAATCAATATTTCATTGGTAAGCACCGCAACTGATGAAATGACCTCAACTATTCGAGAAATTGTGAGCTCCACCGAAAAAGCCCAGGAAATTACCAAGGCTGCAGTTCGCGAAGCCGGGTCTGCCTCGGATCGTGTGGATGAACTTGGCCGAGCGGCTGTAGAGATAGGTAAAGTTACCGAGGCCATAACGGAAATTTCTGAGCAAACCAATCTCTTGGCTCTCAATGCAACCATTGAGGCTGCCCGGGCGGGTGAAGCTGGGAAGGGTTTTGCGGTTGTCGCCAATGAGATTAAGGAACTGGCCAAGCAGACAGCTGGAGCCACTGGTGAAATAAAAAACCGAATTGGTTCAATCCAGGAATCAACCGAGGCCACAGTGCATCAGATTCAGCAAATCACTCAGGTCATTATCGAGGTAAATACCATTGTCACTTCGATAGTAACTGCCGTGGAAGAACAATCTGCAACTACCAACGAAATTGCAACCAACATCAACCAGGCTTCTATTGGCATCCAGGAAGTGACCGAAAATGTGGCACAGGTGTCCATGGTTTCCAATGATGTGGCCAAGGATATCGTCGAAGTAAGCCAGTCGGCCGATACCATTTCCCAAGGCAGCACTAACGTGAAGAAAAGTGCGGTTGAGCTCTCACAAATGGCACAACAGCTAAGAGATCTCATCGGTCATTTCAAACTTTGATACGAGTAAACAACTCTTTATCTCCTTCATCGCATACAGGAGAGCGATCATGGTAGAAACCAAAAAAACAACGAAAAATATTATCGAGCTTGCAACCTTCTATGTCGGTAGAGCCCTGTGCGGCATGGACATCCTTAAGGTTCAAGAAATTAACAAGCTGATGGAAATGACCAAAGTTCCGCAATCGCCCGATTATATGGTGGGTATCTTAAATTTGCGGGGTCAGATTGTAACCATCATCGATTTAGGCCAAAAACTCGGATTAGGCAACATTGAGGTAAGCAACGAATCCCGAAACATTATCGTCAATACACCGGGTGAACATGTAGGATTACTTGTGAGCCGAATTAGTGATGTGGTTATGGCCGATCCCGATAAGATCGAACCGGCACCCGCCAACATGAATGGAATTCAAGGCGCTTATTTTACCGGTGTGTATAAAACAGAGAATAAACTCATTGGTATCCTCAACATTAAAGAGGTCCTTCGCCTTGAATCCGATAATATCAGCCGTGGACTTGAACGATAATTGGTCCAAGTCTTTATATAAATCAAGGTGACTCAACTTTTGTAGTTCTCGTCAATATTCTCGAGGCCGACGTTCCGAGCTTCGTATCATACGTATAAACGTAACTTCTCGGATTTTACTTTTTACGAGGCCAATAATTTTTCATGATCGGTAAAAAAATCAAAGTACTTGTCGTCGACGATACCATCGTCTATCGCAAGGCAGTCAGTGATATTCTAGGTGAAATGTCCGGGGTCGAAGTGGTCGGCGTTGCGCATAACGGCAAAATTGCTATTGCCAAAATCCAGTCGCTTCAGCCTGATCTCTTGACCTTGGACATTGAAATGCCTGAGATGAATGGCCTTGAAGTGCTGCAGTATCTCCACAAAAATGCACCTCAAGTTTCAGCTATTATGGTCTCTACCTTGACTAGCGAAGGCGGCGACATGACCATGCGAGCTTTGGAACTCGGGGCCTATGACTTTATTCTCAAGCCAACATCTAAAAATATTCTTGAAAGCAAGCAACAACTGCGATCACTCCTGGCGCCGCTTATTAAGGCGTTCCAAACCGGACGGACAACCATTGGCTCACTGCAGCCAGGATTTCGACCCGGCTGCGGGCGAGCACCTTCAAGTAGCAATATTGGTTTACGGACGAGGTCCTCTGCCATCCCCCAGGCGCCTGTGGGAAAAAGCATGGGTGCAACGCCTCATCTCGCCAGACGACAAGGAAAATCTGAAATTATCGCCATCGGAATTTCCACAGGGGGCCCAAATGCTCTGGCCCGAATGATGCCGATGTTACCGGGAGATATTGGTGTTCCTGTTGTCATTGTGCAACATATGCCGCCGGTGTTTACAAAATCACTTGCGAACAGTCTCAATGCCAAATGTTCTTTAACGGTCAAAGAGGCTCAAGACGGGGAGCCCATTCAAGCAAATGTTGCATATATAGCTCCCGGTGGTAAACAGATGAAGCTAATAGCTTCAACCGACGGCACCAATCGCCTGATCAAAATTACCAATGATCCACCTGAAAATTCGTGTAAACCATCAGCGGACTATCTTTTTCGCTCAGTTGCAGATTATTACGTCGGACGGACAACCGCAGTGATTATGACTGGGATGGGGTCTGACGGGACCAAGGGGTTGCAGATATTGAAACAAAAAGGAGCCTTTATCATCGGACAGAATGAAGAGAGCTGTGTTGTTTATGGCATGCCCAAAGCTCCGGCGGAGCTCGGATTGACCGATGTGGTAGTGCCGCTGGATAGGATCGCCGGTGAGATAATTAAATCGGTAAAATAACGGAATCTCTAAGACGGCAGGCCCCATGCTAAAAATTTCCCCTGATGAGATCAAGCTCATAACCAAGTATATTCACGAAATTTCGGGAATATACCTTGACGAGAGCAAGAAGTATCTCCTGGAAACTCGACTCAACTCAATTGCCGAGGAACAGGGATGCTCGAGCTACCAGGATTTTTACAAAAAAGCCAAGGCTGATGCGACCAAATCGATTGAGCGTAAAATTATTGATGCCATTTCGACCAACGAGACCCTTTTCTTCCGCGATACAGGGCCATTCCAACTGCTCCAGCACAAAATTCTCCCGGAATTGATTGACGCTCGGGCTCCCAAGTCTTCCATGCTGAAAACAAATGTGAAAATTTGGAGCGCGGCTTCTTCCACAGGTCAGGAGCTGTACTCGATAGCCATCGTTTTGCAGGAACTCCTTGGTGACCTTTCCAAATACTCGATCAAATTATTAGGCACGGACATCAGCGATGCAGCTGTGGCCCAAGCAAGCAGCGGGAAATATAATAAATTTGAGATAGAAAGGGGACTTGCCCGAGAAAAACTGACCAAGTATTTTTCTCCAATGGGCCAAACTTGGAAAATCAACGATCAATTGCGGGCTATGGTTAACTTCCGTAAGTTCAATTTAATGTCTCCGTTTATGGGCATTGGGAAATTTGACATAGTACTGTGTAGAAATGTTGCTATCTATTTTACTCTCGAGGACAGGAGAAAATTATTCAATAAAATTGCTGATGTTCTGGAACCTGACGGGTATCTCATTATTGGAAGCACAGAGTCCTTGACTGGAGTTTGCCCGCGGTTTATCCCCAAAAGGCATCTGCGCTCAATATTTTATCAGTTAAAATGACACTTACTTATAAGTGCCACATTGAATTAGACGAGGTGTCCTATGAACAGTATGTCTATTCTCGTTGCTGACGATGACCCTGTAATCCGCAGGCTCTTTGAGAAGCGGTTGAGCGATGAGGGGTATGAAGTAACTGTAGCTGTTGATGGAATTGAAGCGGCACGTTTGCTTGATATCACGTCTTTTGAAGTAATAATAACAGATTTAGTCATGCCCGGTGATATCGGTGGCATCGAGCTACTCAAACTCGCCAAAGAAAAAAATATTGATATCGAAGTAATTGTCATTACTGCCCACTCATCGGTCAATACAGCTGTTGAGGCGATGAAAAAAGGGGCTGTGGACTACCTCGAAAAACCCGTAAATTTTGATGAACTGTTTCTTCGCATAGAAAAGATTGCAGAAGTCAAGGCCTTAGAAAAAAATGCAGGTGACCTTCGCGAGGCAATGAATGTCACGGAAAATTCTGCTGCGCATACCATTCAAAACTTGGAGATGGTAAATGCAACCCAGCATAAACTGCTCGATCAACTTGATGAAATTCTTGCTGATTCCCAGCAGGATGAACTGAATCGAATTGAAAAAGCTCTTCAATTGCTTGAACAACGATAAGAACCACCATGGAGATTTCACCGCCTGATCAAGAGGAAGTGCCCTTTTCCCGGCTGCACAAGATTGTTGGCACTTTGCGGGGTAAAGATGGATGTCCCTGGGATAGAAAGCAAACCCCTGATTCGCTAAAAAAATATCTGCATGAGGAATGCCAGGAACTCATAGAGGCCATTGATCATAAAGACGAAAAAGCTATATGTGAAGAAATTGGCGATGTTTTGTTTATCCTTTCATTTTTGATCTCAATTTTTGAAGACCGGGGTCAATTCACTGCTTCAACAGTTTTCAGCGAAATCATCGCTAAGATGATACGCCGCCATCCCCACGTGTTTGCCGGGCTCAAAGTTACCGACGAACAATCATTGCGTGATCAATGGAATCGCATCAAAGAGCAAGAAAAAGAAAAAGGGCCCTCTACTCTCCAAGGCTGACACCTTTTTTCTTGACTTTACCTCGCTTTTTCCACTAATAAGAAAAGTTCAACTTTAACCTTCTCGCTCTCACCGTTAGGATTGAAGCGAGGGCCACCACGACCATGAGGAGGAATCATGCGCCACTACGAGACCACGTATATCCTTCGCCCAAATTTAGGCGAGGACCAGTTCAACGAAATTATTGACCGTACCAATGCGGTTATCACCAATGATGAAGGTGGGGTTATTTGCCTTGATCACTGGGGGATTAAACGCCTAGCCTACGAAATCAATAAAGAAGTTCAAGGGTATTATGTATACCTGAATTATGC
>JAQUEZ010000381.1 GCA_028684915.1 Desulfobulbus sp. | reverse complement strand
AGGACCGTGCGGCTTCACAGTTCATCCGTTCCGGGTATGCCGTGGCCACGGTTGCCAAACTGTTCGAGTTGACGCACAAACAGCAGGCTGCAGGTAAGCAGATTGATAAAGCACTCTACGATCAGGCCAAAGATTATTATGAAGAAGGCTTTTATCGTATCCTCTTCTTCGGTGCTGAGAACTCGACAGGCTTTCACAACCCAACCGAGGCGATGCGAATTCTCGGTGATGCCACCATGAATGCTGGCAAAGCAGAAGCCTTGCTGCGGCAGGCCTTGACCAAGGCTGGTGTTGATGTACCTGTAAAAATTGATCTTGAACTTCAAAAATACACAAACAATCGTGGCGCTAAGAAACTTATGTTCAAGCCTGAGCAGGAACTCAAAGATCCCTATGCTGCTCAGAAGTAAGCGGCAGATTGTGTGACAGGGGTGAGCTTGATGAAATTTTTATCATTTTGCTCGATGGTGTAGTTTTATAAAATTCAGAATGTCGAACTAACTGCTTTCTCCTGTGTTTTAGATGGGGATAGTGTCCAAACAGGATGCTATCCCCCTTTTTTTATTGATTGAATTCTTGTTTCCGCATGTAGGGGTCGCCGCAGAAAAGGAAATTTAAGCGCGGTAAGGCAAAATTAATTACGAAAAAACAACCTGTTATGATCGACCTTTTCAAACCCATAGCGTACTGAGCGCGAAATCAGGAACAGCATGTAATGCTTACATTTATTTATCGTAAACGTACGATTTTTTCCGAATTATGAATCGACCCCTGTCAGTCTTAATTTCCAAATTCAAAACCGACCCCTAATATTGGAAGATTGAAGAGAGCTGTGATCATCGTGCCTATCCTGCTTCTGCTCGTAGTTCCACCGCACTTGTCTGACTCCAAACAATAAAATAAAGGTAACCAGGGCCTTTAAGTTCTCAGAAGATGTTGTGAGTGCATCTTTCAACTCGCCATGTTTAATGATAAAAAAATAATATAAATGATAAAAAATGATTTAATATAATCGTGTAATGTTCAATCAATTCAAGGGGAAACCTTGAGACCGGCGCCTCGCGGAACAGGGACATAAATCTCGAAAGGAGATAAAACAATGTTCAATAACAGCACATTTTACCCAACCCCCAGAGAGCTGACTGCTTATAAAAAAGGAACGCTGCATCTGACTTTCAATGATGAAAATATTCTGCGACGATTCAATATAGCGGCCTGCCTCGGTAGGGAATGGCTCCCGATGGATTATGGCCATAAATCCTATCACGACATGAGCCCCGAAGAGCAAACGGTGGTTGACACCTTCGAAATCGGCGGAGCTGATGAATACGCCAAGAATCTCGGCCAGGCTGTCCTTGAAAACACTTGGACACAACCATTGCTGCTGAAAGCTGCTTAACCCTTCTTTGCCATTGCCGGGCCTGTCCGTGTCCTACGGATCGGCCTGGCGATCTCGATTGACTCCAAAGGAAAAATAAAATCGAGCTCCTTTTCCGATGCGACCCGTTCAATCAAGCAGCGCCTTGCTTTTCTGCATTATTTAATGATAAAAATATAATATAAATGATAAAAAATGATTTAATTATTTTATAAAATCATGTAATATTCAATCAACTCAAGGGACAACCTTGAGACCGGCGCCTCGCGGAACAGGGGCAGAAATCTCGAAAGGAGATATTCATGGAAACACAAACCGCCTTCAAACCTTTTCAGTTGGGCCGACTTCTCATTACAGTTGGAGCAAGGGAGAAAGTTCCGAGCCCGAGAGTCTGGGAATGTTTGGATCTTCATCAGCGCGGAGAATGGGGAAACGTGTGTGAGGGGGATGCCGAAGAAAACAACCTCGCAACTCAACAAGGCTTCCGAATTTTGTCCGCCTACGCCATCGATTCGAATAAACCTGCCAAGGGTTACGGTGAAAACTGTTTATGGATCATCACTGAAGCGGATAGACAAGTTACGACAATCCTGATGCCGGACGAATACTAATTCCACCAAGACCGGGCCAATCTGACAAATTGACCTGGTCTTGCATTTGCCCTTTTATGGAGTGAAATATATACCCTCTATTTTATCAGCGATTATGATGAGGCACAAAAAAAAGGATTGCCGAAGCGTTCAGGCGCTTTGTTTTGAGTATTTTAAACGCGGATCGGAGCAATTTAAAGATTATCATGGCAAACCATTCCAACAGATCAAAACAATGCCGCCCAAGGGAGCACTTGCGGAATCTTGGAAAAACCTACCCTGAGGTCTGGAAGTTTTATGACGAAGCCCGTCAGAATAGGGGTAAGAATGGTGCGTCAAGCTGGCCGGATTGGTGTTATTGCCCTTTGAGTGTGTCGGCAGATATTATTCAGCAGTTTGTTGAGACCGGGCAAGTAGAGATTGAAAAGGTTTTGGACATTGGCATATTAGGCGCTCTTGCTACCTGGAGAACTGGCCAGGGAATTTATAGATTTGATCCTGACCTCTTTGCTTCCATTGTTGACACGCCCATCGATAAACTGCCGGTTGAGGTCTTGTATCATCTCCCGGAGTGGTGCGTTTATCTTGAGACGCCGGGTTTGCAGTGGTTCAAAAACAAACTTGCTGGTGTCTTTGTTCATTTGGAGTGGGATGTTAAAACGGAACGGCCCGAATTAAGGCTGGTGTTGGATTTGGACGAGGAAGCACCGCGTAATTTTGCCCCTCAGAAGTTTGGTGCAGCCGCTCAATCCTTTAACCTCGTTGCCCTTCCTCTCCACTTGACCGAACCAACCCTTGATTTGGCCATTGCGGCCATGCTGGAAGAAGCAATAAAGCAAAGCGTAGGGGAGCCAGGCCAGTCTATGCCCAATATTTCTCAAGAGCTTGCTCGATCACTGGAGCCAGTCATCAATCTGGTTCTCTATCTTTGTACGGCTAACGCTGATTTTGGGATTGCTGATCGGCCAACGTATCCCCGACCCCAAAAAACTAAAAAAGGGTGGCGGTTGTTTCCTCCAGACCGACCACAGAACTGGGATGTTGGGGTGAGACTTGGCTCGGCACTCCGGGCCGCAAAAACGGCCTCCCAAGCGCCACAACAATCGACAAGCAATCAATTGGCCGAGTCCGAAGGGTCACGGCTCAGTCCGCACCTTCGTCGGGCACACTGGCATACCTATCGTGTTGGTGAAGGAAGGACGGAAAGTATTCTGAAATGGTTGCCCCCGATACCTATCAATGTTGACTATCTTGATGAGTTACCTGCAGCTATCCACCCTGTTAATTGAGCATAATAAAATCATTTTTATGATATAAAATGATTTAAAAACCACAATGCCGCCGATTATCTCACCAGCGGAATATCCTGCCATCGTGTTGTGTACGCCGGTGAAAGCCGGTCCCTCCGCATGGCCCACTTTTGATCTACTCCTGTCGCCGCTAATTTTATCGTGCCCACTGTGCTGTTGATGCGATCAATGGCTGCCATAATTTTGCTGTTGTCTCTGACAGGCTTTTCAAAAAGAGTGGTTTGCCGACGTGTAGACTGAGAAAAATCACCGAGCATAATACCGGCTTTATTGTACTCGAAGCCATCACGCCATATCTGCGCCAAAAGTCGTTGAGCAAGGCGGCAAAACTGAAAACTGTCGTTGGTGTGATTTTGCAGGGTTCCATGGGCACAATCGGCATATCCAGGACGATGCTGCGCAAAAGGGTTTGTTTGAATGAAGACGCTGAGCGCTCGCGCATACTGCTTTTCTCTCCGCAGCTTCCCGCACGCCCGTTCTGTAAACTCACTGACCGCCTGGCGCATCTCGTCGATTTCTGTTATTCGCTGACCGAATGAACGCGAACTGACTATCTGTTTTTTAGGGGAGGGCACTTGCTCCAATTCAAGGCAAGAGGTCCCCTGAAGTTCTGACACCGTCCTGGCCAACACGACGCTAAACTGGCGGCGAATATCCTGGATATCACTTTGCGCAAGATCAAGCGCGGTTTGGATACCCAAAGCATTGAGCTTCCGGTGCAGCTTCCTGCCCACCCCCCAGACTTCATCAACCGGTGCAATGCTCATCAACTTGCGCTGCCGTTCCACGTCAATCAATACAACAACCCCGCCAGTCCCTAGATATTTCTTGGCGCCATAGTTGGCGAGTTTGGCGAGAGTCTTTGTCGGTGCAATACCAACTGCCACGGTAATACCGGTCCATTGCCGGATCGTCTTGCGAACCGTAACGCCAAATGCGTGCAAATCGCGAACACCCCGGACATCAACAAACGCTTCATCGATCGAATAGATTTCAATTGCAGGGGCAAGCGTCTGCAGGATGCTCATCACCCGATGCGACATATCGGCATAAAGCGTGTAGTTGGAAGAAAAGACCTCTATACCGTGCCGTTCGATCTGCTCTTTGATCTGAAAGGCCGGGACGCCCATTTTAAGACCCAGCGCTTTGGCTTCGGCGGATCTTGCAACAACGCAGCCGTCGTTGTTGGAGAGCACCACCACAGGCTTTCCCCGGAGCGATGGCCGAAAAATGGTCTCGCAGGTTGCATAGAAGTTGTTGCAGTCAACAAGAGCAAACATTACTTGAAGACCCTGACCAGCCCCTTTACCCTGCCGAAAATTTCAAAATCATCATGTTCGCTCAGTTCAATAGGGGGATAGTGTTCATTGTGAGCGATGAGGCGTAATTTGGGATAAAGCGATAACTCTTTGTGGCTATGCATGAAACTCAGCAACCTTGACGGGTACATGAGCAAGGCATGCATTGAGTAAACGGAGTGGCAGTTGTGGTTCCCAAAATCTCCGATTAAAACGGTAACAAAATTCGTCGAGGTATTCTTGGAGGCAATTGGAAGAAACACCGTGGAAGGTGCCGTTTATAAATGTTTTCAGGTTGCCG
>JAQUEZ010000380.1 GCA_028684915.1 Desulfobulbus sp. | reverse complement strand
GTCCCTGGCCCGAGAGTTCGCCCTCAACCGCGAGCGAGGTCTCCATCTTCTGGGCCATGAGGCTGAGCGCCTTGTCCTGCATGGTTTCGGCATAGGCCAGGTAGAAGACCCGGACCGGCAGGTTCTGGCCGATCCGCCAGGAACGGCGGCTGGCCTGCCTGAGGGTGAACACCGAGTAGCCGCACTGGAAGAAGACGATGGTCGGGAAGTCGAGCAGATCCAGACCGGTTTTGACCAGGTTGGGGTTGCAGAGCAGACAGTCGTACTGGCCGGTGGCCAGGTTCTCTTTCAGCCAGTCTTCCCGCTGTTCCGGTTTGACCGCCTGGCCCCGCAGTACCAAAGGGGAGAATCCCTGCTGATGCAGCTTGTCCACCAGGGTGGGCACCAGATCACGGGTACCGGTATGTTCGAGGAAGACCGCCACCTTGCGGCCCTGTTTGCGTTCCGTTGCCAGGATCTCAAATAGCCGCTTTTCCTTGGCCAAGAGGTTGATCTCCAGGGCCGGAGCCGAGGCGATCAGTTCCTCCACGCCGCCGCGTTCGAGATAAACCCGTTCGCCGAAGCGGCAACCATCCGGATAGGCCAAGAGGCTTTGCAGCATCTTGCCCAACAGCCGCATATCCCCGCAGGCCAGGGCCTTGCGGGTGGCAGCGACCAGGGTGTTGGCGAGTTCGAAATAATGGGTTTGCAGTGTGTCATCCATCGGGGTGGTGACAATGATCTCCTCGTAATCGGGCAGCGCTTGACTGACATCGTTCAGCCGGACAAAGGCGGAACGCTCCAAGAGTAGATCCGGAAGCAACAGGGGGGAAATTCCCGGCGCCTCCTTAATCCGGGCCTTGCCGGTCTTGCGGCCGATGCTGGCCTGATTCCAGTCCGGGCCCAGATCGTCGGCCTTGTAGGTTCGCTCCACCACCCCATAGCGTTCGGCAAACCCGAGGGTACGGCCGTATTCGAAACCGGCCTGCACCATCTGCCGGGGAAACATCCGCCAGAGGAGAAAGAACAAATCCTTCGAGTATCCACCCATGAGGGTGCCGGTCAGTGCCAGCACCTTGCGGGAACGGGCGATCAGGCAGGACATGGCCTGGCCCTGGGCGGTGCCGCCTCCCTTGAGTTCATGGACCTCGTCGAGAATGACCAGATCGAAGAACCCTTTGGGGAGATAGCGCTTGATGAACTCGGCCTTGGCATAGCGCCGGTTGCGTTCACCGTCGGCCGACCACATCCGTGCCTGGCAATGTTCGCAGACCGGAGCCGGGTCGCTCAGATGCATAAACACCTGACCGCCGCAGTCCGGGCAGCAGGATGCACCTTGCCGGACCATGAGGCCGGGCTTGCGCTGGTAGTGCAGCTTGGCCCGCTCCTTGCCCAGGACCCAGATCTCGGTGCCCCGTGGTTTTGCAGGATTCTGTTTATGATCGAGTAATAAGGTCATGTCTCGGCCGTTGAGGTTGATACAGGTGCAACCGGGCAGCGTTGCTTCCGCCTCCCGGATCCACTTGCGCACCAGATGACCGGGGCATTGAATGAGGATGCGTTTGGCCGGTTTGGGATCGAGCTCGGCCACAGCCAGGCTCATGATCGTCTTGCCTGCGCCCATCTCCCCCACCAGGAAGGCACCTTTGCGGTCCTCCTTGTAGAGCGTCCGGGCAATGGGCAGGATGCCGCAGCGGATCTGGGCCTCAAACGGGGTGCGCTTGAGCTGGCCCAGTTGTTCACGGGCCTGTGCATCCCAAAGGTCCTCCGCCTTGGGTTGATAGATCGGGTGCATGGTGGTGATGACCTGGGACTTGAGCATCTCGCCCCATTGATCGAGAAATTCGCTTAAAGGGATGTCCATCGTCTGTCCTCCATAGGGACGGCAGACGATCCCCGTCAGGGGAACGAATGCCTCCCCTGATCGGGTTCTTTTGAGTTCGTTTAACCGAGATAGCCGAGCCGGATCCCTTCCAGGATCTGTTCCTCCAATGCCTCCTCCTGCCAACTGATCTTCCAGGCCTGCCGCAGGTGCGGATTGCCGAAGGAATAGAGCCGCTCCGGTTGCAGGACCTCGTCCCATAACCAGTCACTCCACGCAGGTTTCAGCGGCATGGTGGTGCTGTTGTCCAAACGGTGATAGGCCTGCTGCTTGACCGCTGCCATATCCTCGCCAAAGACGATGACCGAGCAGGCGGTTTCGGTATGCTGGGCTTTGCGTTCGAACTGCTCGGCACTGATCAGCACCTTGTTGATCACATCGCCGATCTTCCGTGCCCGAATGGAGCGGATGGTTCCCGGGGTGCGACCCAACTCCAGGGGAGTGGGTTCGATCCCGGAGATCCGGCAGAAGCCGCCGCTATAAAAGTGGGCCGAGGTGGCCTGGATCTGGGCCGGGCTGCCGACCAGACTGAGCAGATAAGCGCGAGCCTGATCCGCCTGGATGCTGGCGATAAGGCCGTCGCAGTAGGTGACAAAGCCGTTGCTGCGGATGGTGAGATAGTCGTGCATGATGCCTCCTGAAAAAAAGAGGGAGACATCCCCACCGGGGAATGCTCCCCCCATGGGTTGGTGTGGATATATTTTGAGAGAGTTCAGCGGATGATCAGCATCTCGGCCTTGGCCATGTCGATGGCTTTGACCGTGGGCTGGTACAGGTCACGGGTGGTGACCATGGTGTCGCCGCTGTTGTTCTCGGATATGGAATGGATTTTTTCGGTCTTGTGGACCACGCCTTTGATCACCAGCCGGTGGCCGTCCATCTCGATCTCGCCGTTCATGTAACCGCCGGCGAGCATCAGGGCCAGGTGGCCGTTTTTCAAAGGAGCCAAGGGCCGAATGGAGTGGCACTGTCCGGGCGCCAGATCATGGGTGAGCAAATCCGCCAACAGCCCGCTCTTGCGGACCAGGGGGATGGCTTCCCGGGGATCGATCCGGCTGCACGTGAAGGTGCAGGGATGTTTGGGCGCAGGTATTGCCAGCCGTTCCGTACAGCTTGGCAACTGCGGAGCCGTCGCCAGAAAGATCTCCGGCTCCATGCCGGCGATGCAATTCAGCTCCAGCTCCATTTGGGCAGCCTTGGCCTTGGTCACCAGCGAGCGTTTCCGCCCCAGCACCAAACACTGGTGGAAGGTGTGAAACTCCTCCTCCGGAAAGGCGTAGACCTGAAGGTCGATGAAATGCCGGGCCAGGATTGGTGCGCAGGCGGCCAGCACGGTGTAGGGGACAACCAGTACCAGCCAGCCATCCTTGTGCAGGGTTTCCTGGAAGCGTCTGAGAAAGAGTGCTTCCACTCGCTGGGCCTGGGCCTCCGGTTCCAGACTGTAGTCATAGGGTGGATTGAGATAGAGCAGGCCAAAGGTGCCGGGCGAGATTCGCATCTCCACCAGGGCGTCGCCCCAGAGCAGATGGTCGATTCGTTGCCGTGCCTCGGTGGCCCGATCATGATCCAGTTCAATGCCGTAGGTGATGGCGCCTGTTCCTTCTGCCAGTGCGGCAAGGGTTTGGCCTCGGCCGCAGCAGGGGTCGAGAAGGCGGGCGCCGTCTTCAATATCGAGCAGTGCTTTCAGTTGGCCACGGACGCTCTCCGGTGTCGGATAAAAGCCGGCCTTGGCCTGTGAACCCAGTCGTGCCATGAGTGTTCTCCTGTGGTGGTTAGGGCATACGTGCCTTTTCGATCTCGACCACGAAATGAATCTGCGCGGTCTGGCCGATCATGCAGGCATCCAGACCCTCTAATCGGGCCAGGTGCAGCAGGTCGGCCAGCAGATCGATGATGGCAGTTTCGAGGGTGACCATGGGTTCGCCCTTGCTCAGGCAGTATTGATCAAGCGCCTGCCGGGCGGATTCGGTGCGTCGTGTCATGGTCGTTCTCCCTGGCTGTCATGGATCTCCAGTTGCTGCCAATCGGGGAAGATGCTTTCCAGTACGGTGCGAGCCGCAGTGGCTGTACCGGTGGAAGTTACCAGATCCCGCAGGGCGACGAACAGAATCGGGGCGGCCTGGAGCAGGCGAATGTTGCCGGCTTCGTGCCGAGCCACCAGCAGACTGCGCCGGTCGCCTTCCTCAATGGAGATGTCATAGCCCTGGTCGCACCATGTCTGTTGCTCATGGCGGGCCTCACGGATGACATATCCACCCTCGGTGTCCAGATGGGATGCAATGGTCCAGGGAAAAGGCGTGCAGAATGATGGTTCTGCATGTTGATGTTCCTGTCGGTTGGGTAGGTGGTCCATGTGGTTCTCCTGATGGTAGGAATAAGAGAGCCTGAACCCCGCGAGGCGGGATTCAGGCACGGAGAGTTGTGATTGCAATCAGTGGCAATCAGAATGGTACCTCGTCTGAGGGTGGTGGTTCCTGACTGTCTTCCGGCGGGACCGGAATATCGGTTCGTTCGCCGCCGCCCAGCATCTTCATCTCACGGGCAATGATCTCCGTGGTGAAGCGGGTGACACCTTCTGCGTCCTGCCATTTTCGGGTCTGTAAACGGCCCTCCAGGTAGACCTTGGAGCCTTTCGAGAGGTACTCGGAGCAGATTTCGGCCAGACGGCCGAAGGCAACGATGCGATGCCATTCGGTCGATTCCTGCGGCTTGCCTTCGTTATCTTTCCACCGTTCGGTGGTGGCGATGCGGAAAGTAGCCACTGCGACCTGGGTCTTGGTGTACCGGGTGTCAACGTCTGCGCCTAAATTGCCGATCAGCATGGTCTTGTTCAACATGGTGGTTCTCCTTGAAGAAAACGGGGCAGGCCTCTCCCCACCACAGGGAAATGTCGAGTGCCCCGATGATGGGTATACGGGTGATGCGCAACAATCAGTAGAGTTGCAGTAAGCCCTGGCGTTGCTGCTCGAACTGGGCAGCAATCATTCGGATCTGCTTGATTTCAATCGGGGTGGCAAATGAGGAGACATCAAGGTCATAGACC
>JAQUEZ010000379.1 GCA_028684915.1 Desulfobulbus sp. | reverse complement strand
AAATCTACTTCGAAGCTGGTGGCTCTTTGTATTGGATACAACCGTTATATTTTTCTGGAAACCTGATAACTCAGTCTGAAGAAGTTGACCTATGCGAATTGGCTGTTGATATTTCCCACGGTGTGTGTCTGATTATACAATTCAAAAACAGCGATGCAATTTCGTGGTTAGAAGATGGAAGTATTCTCTATAAATGCATGATCAAAGGTCCGCAGTTTTTGTTCAAATATCGGACCGGCTATGCACAAATTGATAAAAGCATCCCTTATATTAAATTGTATCACCATACAAGTCGTAAATCGAAAGATGATATAGAAGGGGGAACTGAATATTGGTCCTCTAGTTGGAATATACAAGGCACTAAAAAGTCAAAAAATATAAGCTACTTATACTTAACCCCGCTCCCAAGAATATCCAATATCGATGATTTGACTCAAATCGCAATGTCATCGCAGGGCAAGTTGGGTTTCAGAGTAGACAGCAATTTTACGTCTAAGCCTGATCTAGTACTCGATGTATATCGCGAATCGACAAACAATAGAACCCATACGTTATCCCAATGGATTAATACTGCTTATTTATCTCCCCAACCATGTTACAGGCATCTACCTCCGAATGGATTCGGGTATCACGCTATCGTATCTCCTTTCATTCAACGAGTAGGCGTTGAATTCGATACTACAATATTGATTCATAATGGTTACCTTAAACCTAAACGTCCTAAGGCAATGGGCTATACGGTTATCGGAGAGGCAACAACTGTAGCTGGCTTGGAAGCACCATATGATGAAGAAAATACTGAAGGGAAATTAATGATAGAGTACATGAATGAGCCAGAAGAAATAATCGAATTCTGGATTAATAATGCCAACACAAATCAAACAGACAATAAGTCAATTGAGAAAGTTATGTTTGAATAAGCTAACAAGGCGCTGCTGTCGGACAAATTTTCCGCAGAGCGCGGCCTTACAAGTCAAGATTGCTCCTGTCGATCGTGACTTTTGATAAAGAGGTTGCGGGGATATGAATCAAAGTGGCCGAGTCAACAAGTATTGGAAGTATCTTTACCCGATGAGCCAGAGATAATCAGGAAGAACCTCAACCCAGAAGATTTTGCTTGTCCCAAGCTGCCTTTTTATTACAACGAATGTTATGGGAATACATACAAAAATTAATCAAGATAAAATTATGAGAATAAAGTTCATTGAGGCAAGCAATTTCAAATCGTTGGTCGATTTTAGGATTGAACTTGCACAGTTTAACTGCCTGGTCGGATTGAACGGATCGGGCAAATCAACGGTTCTTCAATTTATTGATTTCATCTCCCAGCTTATCAGCGGCGACATGAAGGGCTGGTTGAATGAGAGGAAATGGAAATCTTCAGATCTTAAATCGAAACTTACAAAGAAGGTGAACATCGACCTATGTGTGTCTTTTTCAGATAAGGAAGGCCGAGAAGCTGGACGCTGGGAAGCAAGTTATAATCCCTCAAAGAATCGTTGCACACGAGAGCGAATTGAACTGTCTCAAGCCTTCCTTGAAGTCTCCAAGGGGGAAATCCACATCATGCCTTCGCCAGATTCGCAGGAGGGGAAAGACTGGAGGTCGCAGATTACGTTTGATTACGAAGGCTCAATTCTCTCTGTCTTGAAGGAAGATCTGCTGCCACCTCCGATCAATGAGATCAAAAAACTTGTGAAAGAGATCAAGTCTCTTGATCTACTTTCACCCGAATATCTACGTCAGCGAACCAGGGAATCTTCTGGTTCGCTTGGATTGGGGGGACAGAAACTTGCCTCTTTTTTATATGAGATTGGCACGCCAAGACTCGTCGAATTGACGAAACGATTGAAGGCTGTTTACCCTCAGCTTGAAGACCTGGGTATCAGATCGTTACGATCGGGCTGGAAGCAGTTAGAGATTACAGAGCGATACAAGGGCCAGGGCTTCGTTGGCTTTTTCCCACGGATGACCACGGAAGCTCGCCATATAAACGATGGAATGTTGCGTCTAATAGCTATCCTTGCCGAGCTTCAATCTGGCCACCGTTTTTTGCTATTCGACGAAATTGAGAATGGCATTAATTCTGAACTTGTTGAGTTCATAATAGAAGCATTGACCTCAACCGACAAGCAGGTACTTGTCACGACACACAGCCCAATGATCCTTAATTACCTGAGCGACGAAATTGCGAAATCAGCAGTCCTCTATCTTTACAAAACGCCGATAGGCTTGACGAAGGCGATTCAATTCTTCTCGATTCCGTCCATTGCTGAGAAGCTGACAGTGATGGGACCAGGAGAAGTGTTTATCGATACAAACCTGATTGACCTGAATGAAGAGATTCAGCGTCTGGACATGGAGGATAAGTGATATGTATTTCCTCCTCAGCGGGGAAGGGCCAACAGACATTGGTCTTTGTGCCGACAGCATCAATGCATGTGAAGGAAACAGACACCTTCAGGGGCCGATGGCAATTATCATTTCACAAATCGTTGAACAGCGAATAGGCTTTTCGTTCATGGATACCGAATACTATGGATACGTTTCTAAGCAAGAGCTGGTAGCAAGAGCGTCCCAATTCAAACACCAGAAGAAATCGCCCAGGCTTCCTGGTAAAAAAAAGCCAAAGGAGACCTGCTATTTTTATCGGAACGCCCGAGCTCTGGCGTTGTGCGCAAAAGACAAAAAAGCAGAGCTCAGGGATGAAGTCATCGCCGTTTTTTTTCGGGACTCGGACGGAACTGCTTCTGCTGATCGCGGACTCTGGCAAAACAAATGGGATTCGGTAGTTCAGGGATTTAGGGACGAGGGGTTTGATCGGGGTGTCCCTATGATTCCTAAACCGAAGTCTGAAGCGTGGATCATTTGTTCCGTCAAAAATAACCCGTATCAAGGTTGTGGAGCCTTGGAAAAACGCTCAGGCAATGACAAATAACAGCACTCTCTCAAGGACGAGTTGGCCGATATTCTAGATGGCCTGTCCTCGCGAGAGCAACTTTGCGAAATGGCCAATAATAGGACCATCGATAGCAACAGAATTAATATGCCGAGCTTTCTGGCCTTCAAACAAGCGCTACTCGATCTGTTATAGTGGGATCGATCACGGAAAATCGTAGCGGACCTGGGAAATGGGAACAGGTTTACTAGAGTTTCGCACACCCCTCCATTGTGTGGAGAGTGAACGAGTTTTCCAGTATATCAAGGAAATAGAAAAGCTCCTCTGGGTCTTGGCTTGAAGAAAATAGCTGACTTGACAGCATCAAAATCTGCCTGAACCTGTCCCAAAGTGATCGCATGGTGGCCAGAAGCAGGTGTTCATGGGCCAATTCCTTGAACAGCGGTCCGATGGGGCCGATGATTTGCCGCTTGGCCAGGATATAGATGAGCAGGAGGTAGCGGATCATCACGATCGATGCCCAAGCGACCACGGCATCGAAGGTTTCACTTTGTCCCTTGCCCAGTTCCAGGAGCTGCTTGCAGTCTCTAAAAAAGCATTCTATGGCCCAACGGCGTGAATAATAGTTCAGTATTTCGGAGAGATCCATCCCCGTTTCCGTGCAAAGGAATACATGCCAGCCCTTTTTGCTCCAGCGGACAAAGACAAGGTCCACCTGTCCGGATAGAGGCAGATCGACACGAACAATGGCCGCTTTAATCCGCCAGGAGTTGACCCATCGCAGCTCATGGCTGGCCACATCGTGCCAAATTTGCGACAGGGTCATGGGCGTGCCGTTGTAGGTGTAGCGTGTCTTATTGCGTTTGAGCCGGCAGATAACGCCATAACCGATGCCCACAACCTGAGAGATCACCGAGTCACTGGCAAACCAGGAGTCGAAAAGCGCAAATCGGGCGCTGATGTCGTTTTGCCAGCACCTTTTGAGCATCGCCACCATGAGATCGGTCTTCTTTTCGAAGGACTCCATGCGCCTTTTCCAGCCGCAGCAGCGCTTGTCGAGGTCCCTGAGCTTGTCGTTGGTCTGATTGGCGGAGGTGTGAAAACCAAAATCCAGGGGATAGAAGCGGGCGCCGTTGTGATATCCGAGTTGGAGCATCTGATAGCCCAGTTTGGAGCGATTGGTGGTGTGATCGTGATGATAGCTCACCAACTCCATCTTTTCGCCCGTTTTGCCCAGGATGGTGTCGTCGACAATGATTGTCCTATCGTTGAAGGCACTCTGATCGGTGCGGGCTATCTCGCGGCACGCGAGTAAAAGAACGAATTTACGCCAGTTAAAACACGGATGATTTAAAAACCGGTAGTAGGTGTCTTTCTGGGCGGCAATAACTTTGGCAAAGAATTGGCCTGACCACAACGAGCAAAGACTGTGCTTGATGAGCGGCAAGACGGTCATGACAAAGAGCAGCGTGACGGGTGGAAACCCCTTCTCTTTGCGGATTCCGGACTGGTGGAGGAGCGTTCTGATGCCCAGCTCATTGAAGGACTTGTTGACCTCGGATTCTACATTGAGGCCACGGCTTTCGATTTCCCGTTGGATGGAAAGTGAAAATGAGATATCCTTCTTCACGGCAGCTCCTTTTTTGTGTGTAGTTATCGTTAGTTAGCAATAACAATACTACTGCATTGGGAGCTGCTTTTCCATTATAAGCGTTAGAATTTCAGAGAGTTATAGTCGCCAGAGGGTGCCTGTGTGATGTGCGAAACTCTAGAGGTTTATATACGGAAGTCAATTCGATTTTAACCACGGCCGCCAATGTTACTGAGTTTACCTACCTTGAATGCTCTAACCCAATTGAAACAATTGGCGAGGCTTTCCTGTTCCGAGGTCGAGTAGACCGGTTTCTCCGATAAAGACAAGTCATCCATGGCAAGCCCTTTCTTGACGCCTCGCTGCACGCAGCTATTACGTGTTCTTCCTTGTTTGACTTTATCTCACCGTTGATTCCGGCCC
>JAQUEZ010000378.1 GCA_028684915.1 Desulfobulbus sp. | reverse complement strand
ATCGCGGTGGATGTCGAAGGTGGAGGGACCGGTGAAGAACTTGCCATGAAAGCCGTGGCTGGTGAACTCGCGAATGTTGAAGGCCAGCTTCCTTGCAACCTCCACCAAGGCCGGGTTGTCGCTCATGGAGTCGAAGTCCGCTGTCGGCACCTCGGGGAACTTGGCCAAGAATGCATAGACCGTATCGGCATCAGCCTCCTGCCCCTTCTGCTGCCAGGCCCAACGGACCGCGTTGCGGATCATGTTCAGTTCGGTGTCATCGCATTTGTCGGTATCCGAGTTGGAGTAGGCCATCTGGGCAAAGACGGCGGTGACTGTTTTTAATTCTTCCTCCGGTTCCTGGATGGAAGTGAACGGGTTGAGGCAGACCGTGGTGCCCGGCTGGAAATCGAGATAGCGGGCGCCCAGCATGTTGGCGATTTTCTTGTACGAGCCACCAATGTCGATAATCCGCACCAGGGAGCCGCAGGCGTAGTAGTTGAAGGCCAGGAAGTTGACCAGGAAGGACTTGCCCGAACCGGTGGTGGCGCAACAGACGGTGTTGTGGTTGGGCGCACCCTTGGCAAAGAAATCCAGGCTGACCAGTTGGCCCTTGCGACCGGTGAAGATCAGCTTCGGCACCCCGCCGGTGCCGGCAAAGTCACCCTGGACCGGCAAGAGCGGGGTCACCGAGGGCACCGGGGCAATGAAGTCCCGCTCCAGATTGTCGACGTTCCTGCCGGTGGTGTAGAGCCCAAAGGGCAAAGCCGAGAGGAAGAGGATTTTGAGGATGAAAAAATCCTGCTGCATGACATAGCCGTTGTCCTCCCAGATCCTTCTGGCCCGGGTGCAGGACTCGCGTGCCCCTTCCAGATCCCGGTCCCAGACCAGGAGAATGGGGATGATGCGAACGAACTTGACCCCATGCTCCAGGGCATCGGTCGCCTCCAGGTGCTCCTCCTGCTTTCTTCGTAACAAAGGGGACAGCGAGCCGACCGCCTGTTGGTTGAGGAGCAGGTTGCACTTGGCGTGGATCCTGGTCTCCAGACCCTGCTCAAAGAGGATGTTGAGGGTATAGAGGAAACCGGTCTTGATCTGGTCCATATCCGAGACCAGGCCCCAGATGCCGCCAAAGAGCGTATTGGTCTGCAAAGGGTCGACCTCGGTCGGGATAATTTTGGGGGTGGTACAGCAGAAAAAATTATCACCCACCTGCAGATGATCCCCTGCCTCCCGCACCACGGTATCGGCGTTGAGGATCTGTTTGCGCAGGGGGATGGTGTCGTTGTAGCTGGTGAAGTTGTGCTCCGGATACCCGGCCGGATAATGGTTGAGCAATCGCCGTGCCCATTCGAGCAGATCGCCCGGCTGCAGGGAACGAGGGGACAGCAAAGCGGCTTTGAGGGTTTCAGTGATTTGCCGTTTGATGTCCTGGAGAGGCTTGGCTCTCTCCCGGTCGATGAAGTCCTCGGGATTCGGTGCCTCAGGCATATCGCCGGGCAGCTTGACCGCAATGAACAACCGAAAATTACGCACCGGGATGTTGGAGCAGGCGGCCAGGCCGCGCCGTCCCTGCTCCATGAAACCGACAATCTGGTCGGTGCTGGTGCGGACAATGACATCATCCACTGTTCGACTTTCCCGGTAGGCCTCCAGAATCGGGGCAATATGGGAATCGGCATGGAGGATCAGTTGGAGCACACTACCCTTGGGCAGCCCGGCGCGAAACAACCCCTCCAGCGAAGTCAGAGCTTTGGGACCGGCAAAGGTCAGGGGGGTGCATGCCCAGAGCATGCCCAGACTGCAATCCTGATTGAGGTAAATGCCGAGATTGTAGTCGTAGGCCAGATAGTTCAGGTAGGCCGAGAATGGATGCCGACTGGTCATCCGCTCAAGGTCTGCCTGCTTAAGGTGAGAACCAGGCCTAAGACCGATTTTTTCGAGCAGGGCAATCATGGCTTCTTCTCACTGACCTCGGTCAGCACCCACTGGGAGGGCTCGATCTCCAGGTAGGCGTACCGGGTCATGAACAGTTCGTTGTTCTCCCCTTTGTAGGGCAGCAGTAGTACCCGCAGGATCTTGGGCGGGTTGAGCACCGGGGTTTCCGGTGCTTCCAGCAGATCGGTCAAGGCTTTATAACGGCTGTTCTGGGCCTCGATCTGGGAGGTGTTTGGTGTTGCCTCGCTCAATTGACCATCAGGAAGCCGGGATTCCTTGTAGGCCGTTGGGGTGTCCAGGCACTTGCCCTCACTGTCCTTGGCCTTGCAGCGGAAGTTTTCCTCATAGGGATTCACCGCATTCTTGACCCCGGCACAGCCGGAGACGCAGAGGAGAATCAAAATACCCGTAAGCAGTTGCTTCATCTCATCCTCACTGTTGCGCAAACTCATTGTTTTTGATGTCCCTGATCTCCAACTCCTTGCCTTCGGAGACGATGACCGTGATTTTCTTGGCCGCACCAACCTCGATAACCGGGGTGGTTTGCTTGACCAGATCGAGGTAGAAATCACTCATGGTCTGCGCACCCTGGGAAAGGCCGGTGCCCAAGGCAGACTTGCCGACCTGGGAGCCGTCGATGGTGGAGGTGGAACCCAGTGGCGAGGTTGAGGTGGTGGTGGCCGAGGCCTTAAGGGCATCGCCAGCGCCTTCGAACAGACCGGCGACAATGGCCCGGACCGTGGCTGCGCCCATACGCGAGACCACCCGGCCGGAAAGCCCGACCTTGGAGTCCGCATCGGTGACAAAGCCCTTGACCTGGGCATCGATCACTGCCTTGCCCTCGTTGCTCAGGCAGGAGAGTGAGACCAGCCGTACATCGGCCCGCTCCTTGTCGAGCCGGCCCACCGCCTCGGCAACCACAAAACAGCCGGAGAGTTCAGCCTTGATGTCATTGGGAAGGACGGCCGGGGTTTTGATCCGCAGCAGCAGCGGTTCCGGGCTGTTCTTGCTTGTGCCCGAAGTGGCGGCATCAAAGCCGGTCAGCAGGTTGGCCTCCATGAACGAGGGCGGCAGGTACACGGTGCGGCCTTTCTTCTTGGCGTCCCCCTTGGGCAGGCTGTCGTTCTTGACCACCGTGATCTTGCCGATCCGCTTCCTGTCTTTCTGGTTACCCGCAGGTGCGATATGCGGATTCTCCTCACCTCCAGCCACCGGTTGCTGAAGGGGTGGCGGGAAGGCAGCCTTGCCGCGTTCGATCTCGCCGGCTTCGGGTATCTTGGGCAGATCTTTTTCCCTGGCAGGCTTCTGATTGCTCCTTTCAGTCGCTTCCAGGTCTTTCCGGCCCCGTTCCAGATCCCGCTGCATGGTGGAGACATGCCCTTCAAGTTCCTCCAGCTTGCGGCGATATTCGCGGACAATAGTTTTCTCCATCAGATCCGGATCAAGCCGGGTATTCTGGCCACGTTCGTCAGCTTGCCCTGGTTGATGGGTCGACCTGGAGTTGTAGCCGGTCACCACGATCACCAGAAGGACAGCCCCTATCAGCGACCAGATGACGATCTTTTTGCGAGCAGGCGTGAGTCGATTGAATCGTTCCTTGATCTTCATCGTTCAGCTCCGGTATCCAGGGTGGTCATGCTCGCCACGGGTAGATCCTTGCGTTCCACCATAAAGACCCGGGTCGACTGTTTGGGCTTGAGGTTGTGTTGTTCGATGGCCACCGCCAGAATCGGGTTGCCGACGGCGGCAGTGAGAAAGGTCTTCTCGGCCAGTTCCAGATCCGTGGCCAGCCGCGAGGTGGCCTTGAAGGCTTTGAGCCGCAGGCCGACACCCTCGATCTCGACCACCTGCTGCCGGACTAGGTCGAGATCCGGACAGAGGTGCACTGGTTGTCTTTTATCGATCACCTGATAGCTGGAGGGGAAGACACCATCGTAGGCTTCCTTGATGAGTTGCAGGGCTTGCTTCTCTAGGGGCATGTTCTTGTAGCGGGCGATGTTCTTCTCTACGGTCTCGCTTTTGGGCAGAGCAAGGCGGACCGTGACTGCATTGATCTCCGCCGGCGCACCGATGATGGTGTAGACCGAACCGTTGCAGACCGCATAGATCTCGCTGGGCTCCTTGCTGTACTTGAGCTTGCCGCCCACTTCCTCGGCGGTGAACTTGATGAAGGCATTGTTGCCGGAAAAATGGCCGGTCAGCCCTTTCTCTTCGGAGAAGATCAGATCGCTCATCAGCCCGGGGCAGACGATGCGGTTGATCTCCCGGGCCGAGAGTTCCACCATGGTGGGCACCTCAGCGGGAACGCCCTCGCCGGCCACAGCAGGACCAGCAGTCAGCAACAGACAGCAGGTTGCAAAAAGTCTTTTTCTCATCGTTGTTCGCTCCTCTCTTCTCCGGATTTTTCCTTCTCCTTGAAGGCCAGCAGGGAGAAGCGGCCGTCGCGGATCTGATAGTCAAGGAAATAGGTCCGGGTCGTATTTTCCAGCCGGGTGTTGCCGGTGTACTGCTTCAGGTCACCAAACACCTCGATGCGGTTGTCCTTCATGGTCAAGGTTTGCGGATAGAACACTGAGCTGACCTGGGATTCCTCAATCCGGCCCGCCAGCGAGTACCAAAGGGTGGAAGCCTCGGGGTAGGATTCAGGCGCGTAGTAGACCAGCAACTCATTGAACTGCTTGCGGGCCGTACTTGGTGAGTAGGTGGTGGCCAGGCTGATGATCCGCCGGCCGATATCCTGGATGTAGGCCTCGGTCGGCTTGCCCTGGACAAACTCCACCGTGCCGGTCATCTGTGGCGGAATAAGGATCACCTTCTGATAGCGCACCGCCCGGTAGGCCATGAAGGAAGTGAACATCAGGCAGACCGCCAGCACGATCACCACAAACTGGAGCAACCGGTTGCGGGCAAAGAGGTTGCTGCTCTGTTGCACATAGGTGTTGAGTTTCACTCGTGGAACTCCTGTTCAAAGTAACCGGGATAGTTTTTCATCTGCAGCAA
>JAQUEZ010000377.1 GCA_028684915.1 Desulfobulbus sp. | reverse complement strand
TCCTGCAGCTGCTTTGGCGGCAGATCAACAACCCCCTTATTTGGGTGCTGCTCGGTTCCGGAACCCTGGCCGTGGCGTTGGGAAAGTTCACCGATGGCATGGTTGTTCTGGCTGTGGTGGTGATTAACGCTCTTATCGGTTTTATTCAGGAGTATAAGGCTGGTCGGGCCATTGAGGCTCTTTCGGATATGGTGCCCCATAACGCCAATGTTCTCCGCGATGGGCGCAACCTGAGTATTCCCGCAATCGACCTGGTGCCCGGTGATATGGTGCTTTTAGCCGCCGGCGACAGTGTGCCGGCAGATATGCGCTTGGTTTTAATGAAAAATCTGCATGTGGATGAGGCCGCTTTAACCGGAGAATCTCTCCCTGTGGAGAAATCTCTGGCAACCGTGGCTGAGCAGGCGGTACTCGGCGATCGCACCTGTATGGTCTACAGCGGCACCCTGGTGACTGCGGGAACAGCCACTGCGGTCGTGGTGGCTACCGGCATGGAGACCGAGCTTGGACGCATCTCCGATATGTTGGAAACCGCAGTTGATCTGGAAACGCCGCTCACCAAAAAACTTGCGGAGATCAGCACCTGGATCACCCTTGGTATCGTTCTTATTTCCATTATCATCCTTGCCGTGGGAGTGAAACGGGCCCTTGATATGGGGATCCCTCTGGGCGTTTCTCTCAAAGAAACCCTGATCTTCGCCATAGCCCTGGCTGTCGGTGCCATTCCTGAAGGTTTGCCTGCGGTGGTAACTATTGCCTTGGCCATCGGGGTCCAGCGCATGGCCAGACGTCATGCCATCATCCGCCACCTGCCTGCCGTGGAAACCCTGGGTTCGACCACGGTGATCTGTTCCGATAAGACCGGGACCCTTACCTGTAACGAGATGACCGTCACCGAACTCGTCACCCTGGAACATCGGGTGAGGGTCAGTGGTATCGGCTATGAACCAGTGGGGACCTTTTCGTTGAACGGTACGGAGCTGGAAAAGATCCCGCCGGATATCGACAAGGTTCTTATCGGTTCGGTGCTCTGTAACGATGCCTCCCTGTACCGCGAACAGGGCAAGTGGACCATCAGCGGTGATCCCACCGAAGCGGCTCTGCTGGTGGCTGCGGCCAAGGCCGGTATTTCGTTGGAGACGACCCTTGCTCAGTCACCCCGTCTTGATGTGATTCCTTTCACCTCGGATGCCCAGTCTATGCTGACTCTACATGGTGGGGAGCGGCAGTGGGCAGTGTTGAAGGGTGCGCCGGAGGTGGTTGTCAGGCATTGTGCAGAGGCCGGTCGGCCCGAGGTGTATCAGCAAATCTCCGCAGAGATGCACCGTATGGGCGAGCGCGGTATGCGAGTCCTGGCTCTGGCGAGCATGGATTGGCCGGAGAACGCATCGTTGCCGCCGGATATTCCGGACCAGGGCTTTTCTTTCTTGGGTCTGGTCGGCATGATCGATCCGCCCAGGCCCGAGGCCATTGCCGCTATTGCTGCCTGCCATCGTGCCGGGATTGTGGTCAAGATGATCACCGGTGATCACAAAATCACCGCAGCCGCCATTGGTGGCGAACTCAATCTCACCAGCGACGAAATGGCGGTCACCGGGGGGGAGTTGTCTGTGTTGAACGAAGCCGAGTTGCGCCTCACGATTCGGGAAATCAACATCTTTGCCCGGGTGGCGCCGGAACATAAGCTGCGTCTGGTCAGGGCATTGCAGGCAGATAACCATATCGTGGCCATGACCGGCGACGGCGTTAATGATGCTCCCTCGCTCAAGCAGGCAAATATCGGTGTGGCCATGGGTATCACCGGGACGGCGGTTGCCAAGGAATCGGCGGATATCGTTCTTGCCGACGATAACTTCGCCAGCATCAGCGCCGCTGTGGAGGAAGGAAGGCGGGTTTACGACAACCTGGTTAAATCGCTGGCGTTTCTTTTGCCGACTAATCTGGGGCTTGCCTTAATCCTAATTTACGGCATCATGTTCTTTCCCTTTGATCCAGTCACCAAGGTGCTGATGCTCCCTATGCTTCCGACCCAGTTGCTGTGGATCAATCTGGTGGCTGCAGTTGCCCTGGCCTTGCCGTTGGCCTTTGAGGTCAAGGAGTCCAATATCATGTGCCGGCCACCCCGCGATCCGGCAAAGTCACTGCTCAGTGCTTTTGTCGTCTTTCGGGTTGTTTTGGTCTCGGTGCTGATGACTGCTGGCACCATCCTTCTCTTTAACCTGAGCTACAACCAAGGGATGGATGCAGGGCTGGCAGAATCCCTGGTTCTTGCCCGTGCCCAAACCATTGCCGTGACCTATGTTATTTGGTTCCAGATTTTTTACATGGTCCATTGCCGCTCGCTCACCGATTCTTTACGTAAGATCGGTTTTTTCAGCAACATCATGGTGTTCTGGGGGATTGGTGTGGTCCTTGTCCTTCAGGCCCTGTTCATTTATCTGCCCTTACTGCAGCGGGTATTTAAGACTGTTGCCTTGCCCGCCGCTGATATCGGCATCACGCTCCTAGCTGCGGCGAGTCTCTTTCCGGTTATTTCCCTGGAAAAATGGATCAGGTCGCGGATGGGGATATGTTGAATCGGTCCGTCCGTCTTTTTTCGCCTTATTCTGCACATTATTGCGTGTTTTTTTAACAAAATTGGGAAAAATGGATTTGATTTGTGTTAGCGGTTCCCCATTTTTAACCGTTTTCTCTTCAGTTACGGCGTTGTTGTATTTCGCTGCCGTCTGGCACTGCTATTGCTTGAGGTTGATTACTATGTTCACTGGCTGAGTCATGTGCGCCCTGAACAGCAACTTCGTCAACAAAGAGCAACGCTCAATGTGCAATAGAGAATCTGATTGGAGAAGAGATGAAAAAAATAGAAGCGATCATCAAGCCGTTTAAGCTTGATCCTGTCCGCGAGGCTTTAGACGCACTGGGCATCCATGGAATGACGATCAGTGATGTGAAGGGGTATGGCCGGCAAAAAGGCCATGTCGAAATGTATCGCGGCCACGAGTATGAGATTTCTTACATCCCGAAGGTGAAAATAGAAACAGTGGTCACCGATGAGATGGCCGCTAAGGTTGTTGAGACGATCAAGGAAAAGGCGCGAACCGGCAAAATCGGCGATGGTAAGATTTTTATCTCCACCATTGATGAAACAGTACGAATCCGTACCGGCGACACGGGCGAAATAGCCATCTGAGGAATGAGGAGAAAAAGGCCGATCTCCAAAAGAAGAACGGCCTTTTTTGCATCACGCAGTTTTCTTTTTGGTGCGTGCTTCAATCGCGATGCGCAGATTCTCCGGGATGCCCCTTTCTTTGCCGGATTGCGAACGTCTTTCCGACAGTGCTTTGGCGCAAAGCGGTTGGCGGGCGGAGAATCCGTATTTTTTCCGGTATTCCTTGGATGTTAACCCGTGGGATTTCAGATGTTTGGGAGAGAGCATCTTGAACTCTTGCCCACATTCCAGACAGACGACTTTATTCTTCTGAATGGATTTTTTGGGGTCAAGGGCAGGTGCATCCGAAGTGGACTCGGCGTCTGCATCTACGGTTTCAAGTGTCTCTGCGGTTTGCAGAGATTGAAGAGTGCGAAAAGTTTCATTTAGAGCCGCTTTGATCTCATCGGTCGACATCTGTTTGCTGGTGATTTGGGACTGAATGATTTCTGCAGTCATTTGGACAAGGGTTTTAGTCATGAAATTTTGTTCCTTAAGCGTGTTAAAAAAGAGATCGCATTGAAGTAGTGCAATCTTGAAAGACTCGTAAAAAAAAATCCGAGAAGTACGTGTCGTAAATACAATGTGTTGCGAAGGTTGGCGCGTCACCTTCAAGGCTTTTTACGAGAACGACAAATGGAGCTCTCGATGCTTTTTGCAAGGAGAGCAATCACCCCTCGCTGTTTGTTTTCGTTCCCTTTCAAATCTGGCAATAGCTTTCCATTGCACCCTCCGTCACCTCCCGTGCATCTCAACAGAAATGATCTGATCTGTTGAACGGTTGGAAACGTTATCGATTCCTGGCGCAAAGAGAATAAACAAACCATAAGTTTTGCTTTTGTTGAGCTTGTTGGTTTGTTTTGGTGGCTGCTTGAGCACCACCGGAAGGACTTGTATGGACGAATTAAACAATATAGGGGATGTTGACTGGTTTTGTCTAGGTAAAATTACCTATTTTTCTACTGGTAACTCAAAAAAAATAAGGTGTGGATTGATGACGGTGTGGAGCGATAAAGAGTGCGAAACGATTGTTTGCGTGGGGAATAGAAAGACCAGGTAGCCAATAATGGTTTGTTTTTCCCAGATAAAAATTGGCGATAGCAGCTACTGAATAAGTACTTAACTCCATTCGCTACAATTTTTAATAATGATGCGACGAACGTACAAGGCCGGTCAAATAATATGGAATATTTCAATGGCGACAAACGGCATTGATTTGAATGTATTGTTGGCTCAATAGTCGTTGAGCTCTCTTCTGTTTCTCCAGGAGTGCGCCTTTGTGTTACCCATTAAGTGAATTCCTACGATGTAACTTTTCGCTATTAACTCCTGACGGTTATCGCTGGTTCTGCAGCGGAACTGAGTCGGGATAACACTGTTGTCAATCCCAGCGCGCCGACTAAGAGTATTGCGATAAATCCGGTTACTCCTTTCCATCCTGCGTCAGTCCAGAAGAACCCGCCGGCGGTCCCGGAAATGCTCGAGCCTAGATAATAGAAAAAGAGATAGAGGGCAGCCGCCTGTGCTTTTGCCGTGTGCGCGTGTTGGCCAACCCAGGTCGAGGCGCTGGTATGGGTGCCGAAAAAGCCGCAGGTGAAAATGGCAATTCCAAGGACAATAAGAGGGAGTTGGCTGGCCAGGGTCATGGCAAGGCCGATGAGCATGGTCAACAGGCAGAAACGGAGAGTGATGAATCTGCCGTATTTTTTTACCAGTTTGTTCACCTCAGAGGAAC
>JAQUEZ010000376.1 GCA_028684915.1 Desulfobulbus sp. | reverse complement strand
CCTCGACATTTATCTCATAATCCGCAGCCTGACGATACAGCGGCAACCGGATCTGATACAGGGCCTTTGCCTCATCGAGATCTTGCAAAAGCGGTCGTTTTTTGATTTTACGGGCAGCGTTCGGATGCTTGTTGAGGGTGGCAATGATACCTTGCAAGCTTGAATGCAGATAGACCACCTTACCGATCCGGTTTAGATTATCAACCTTGAAAAAGCCACCGCCGGTGGAAACGATGGTTCCCTGAACGTGTATTTCCAGCCAAATGCCGACCTCTTGTTCGATTTTTCGGAATGCGGGCTCCCCCTGCTGGGCAAACAAGGTACGAATTTTCTGTTTCACAAAAGATTCGATCAGATCATCGGTATCCAGGGCAAAACAACCGATCTCAGCCGCTAGGGCCCGAGCGGTTCGCCCCTTGCCGACGCCCATAAAACCGATAAGTAGAATATTTTCAGCCAATGGCAACTCCTTCACAGTAGGCGGGTTTTCCCCAAAAAAGGAAACGGTTCTTCCTCAATTTTCCAAAGGGGATAAATATACAAACCCACAGCAAAATGCACGAGATTGAAAAGAATTGACCGAAAAAAACTTAGAAGAAAGCCCTCACCGGAGGAGCGCCCCACAACAGCAGCAAACACGGATCGTTTTTTGCAAGCTTTTAATATTATGCAAAATAAACCGTCCCATGTCCAGACACCAGATCCAGCATCCCGCCCAACACAGGGCACTGCTTGCTGTTGCCCTCACTGGTCAGCAAACAGCACGTCCTGCACCCTAGTGACAGATGGCTTATTTTTGCCTATGCCCGAACACATCGCTGCCTATTGCGCCTCCCCATATTACTTGTCCTGCCACCATTATCAACTCCTTGCGAATCTGCACAACCACCCCGCAAAAGAAGACCAACTTCCCAACAACCGCCGTCGCTCAATTCGCGTTCCCAGCTACCATCTTTTCCGATTTTCCGAACTTACCTCCAGTAAGCAGATTCCGGAAAACCGGCAGGAAGAAACATGGACCATTGATGTGAGTGAGCACGGCATCCGCTTTGCCAGTTATCGATATTTAGCCCCGGACACTCTGATTCGGTTCTCCCTTGAAGGGGAGAATAGATTGAACATTGGCAACGGACAGGCGAGGGTCGTTTGGTCGGAGCCCCTTGAAAACACTCCGTTGTTTCATGCTGGGATTGCTTTTTCTAGAGCTAAATAGGGTAAATAGGGGACAGACCATTTTTTCTCTTTTTCTAGCGAAAACGTGGTCTGTCCCCTATTTACCCTATTTAGCTTGTCCCCTGTTTAGCTCAAAATTCCGAAATCTCGGAAGAAAGAACATAGGCCAACTACTTGTTTTTAAATAAAATTACCATCAAATACTTCTTAATTCCGGCATATCGGCCAAACCACTGTGTATCTTTTTCTGTTTTTTACGCCGTTCCCGCGCCTAGGAGATAAAATTACACCTTCCTTGACCGCCTCAGGCATGGCGTTCGAAGGACAATTTCTAAATTAATCGTTAAATATTTGAGAGTTACCGAAGCAACCACTCAACGAACAAGCCCTCATTTAAAGAAAGGGCATGAATATTGGATGCAGTGAACAAAAGAAAGTCAATTGCGATTTTCCATTCAAATGACCTTTAGGAGGGTAAAATGAAAAAGCAATTATTGAAAAGTGCATTGATCGCCGTGGCTGGCGTTGGGATATTGGCTGGAAGCGCTATGGCTACTAGTTTTACAGATTACAATAATTTTGCTGATCAATTGTTGTCATACACGTCAGTTACTATTGATGGCCAAACGAGCGTAACGAGCTACGAATTTACTTTTGATTTAGACCAAGACAACCTCTATGACAATAATGACAATCTTATAACAATCGGCGCCACCGACTACATATCAAACGCTTTTTTATATATTGACACAGGCGCTAGAGCCAATGAATCGGGATATCAATTTGTGCTGGACCTTACAGGAACCCCACAAATTGTCAATTCAGTTATTAATGGATATACAACATCATATTCTATAGATTCTTATCTTAATCCTGACCATGAATTAATTGTAACAGTAACTGCGCTTAGCGGCCAAATACCATTTTTTTTGCAAGCCGGAAAACTTTCGGCTGATGCGTCACCAGTTCCTGAACCAACTACGATGCTGCTATTTGGAACTGGCATTGTTGGGTTAGCCCGAGTTGTACGCAAACAAACCATCTGTTAAAATAAAACCTTTTCAAATAGTAACTCTAAGGTGTTGTCAAAAAATAACATGACCGGGAAATTGTTTTGAACGCCATAAAAAAACGTAACAACATGGTGATAAATGGCCATGTTATTTCGTAACGGCTCCTAAGCTATCACAAAGCAGTAAGGGGGAGCCCCTCAAAAAAAAGAGAACATGCGAAAAATAGGGGTCAGACCACGTTTAAATTTGCATAAATACCTCCCTAGCGGTATAAATTCACCATGCCAAGGCGACCAAGAATCATCACTCCGGGTGTTCCTGCCCACATTATCCAACGGGGAAACAACCGACACCCCTGCTTCTACACGGATGAAGATTATATTTTCTATCTTGAGTGGTTGCATGAATACAGCCGAGAGTCGGGGTGTGCCATCCATATAAAAAATAGGGGTCAGACCACGTTTAAATTTACATAAATACCTCCCTAGCGGTATAAATTCACTATGCCAAGGCGACCAAGAATCATCACTCCGGGTGTTCCTGCCCACATTATCCAACGGGGAAACAACCGACACCCCTGCTTCTACACGGATGAAGATTATATTTTCTATCTTGAGTGGTTGCATGAATACAGCCGAGAGTCGGGGTGTGCCATCCATGCTTACGTGCTCATGACCAATCACGTACACCTGCTGCTCACGCCAAAGCAGGCGACAGGTATTGGGCTGCTGATGAAACGACTTGGGCAACGATATGTCCAGTATGTGAATCGAAGTTATCAACGCAGTGGCACCCTCTGGGAGGGTAGATTTCGATCCTGCCTCACCCAAGAAGAGACCTATCTTCTCACTTGCCAACGATACATCGAAATGAATCCAGTTCGAGCCGGCATGGTCAAGGCCCCTCACGAGTACCGCTGGTCAAGTTTTAGGGCCAACGCCCTGGGTGAACCTAATCCGCTGCTGACACAACACTCAAATTACCAGTCCCTGGGAACAACGCAGGAAAACCGGCAGCAGGTCTATCGTGAGTTGTTTCGACAGGAGCTTGATCCGGGAATAATCGATTCGATCAGAAAGGCCACCAACGGCAACTTTGTATTAGGATCAGAACGGTTTAGTGAAGAGATATCACAAGTATTAGGCAGACGGGTTACACCTGGGAAGGCAGGAAGACCGAGTAAAAGCAGTTAAATCTTGGCCTGTTCCTTTTTCACACTTCGTTAGCCGCAAAGAGGTGATAGACCTTTTTTTTGTTTATCTCGTAAACGCGAACTCTTCTTTCCCCCGTTTTCTCCGCATCCAATTCAGTCCTCTCTGTACGGAAGATTTCCCCACAATTATACCCATTAAATGCCGTTTTCCTGGAAAATCCATCAAGCATAAGCCGATAAGCATGGTCAAGAGTCCTTGCCCCGGTAAAAAGAGCATGGCAAAACCAGCCACCAAGAGAAGTACTCCAAAAACATTGCGCAGAATCAGCATAATCAGGCCGAGTGCCGGATGAGCTTTACGGGACGACTCGAGCTGGTGCCAATGGGCGATGAAATAATCTTTGGGCATTCGACCGATTAACCAGGGAACAACGATCAGGCTACCGACAAACGTTACGAAGGAAAACAAACCAAGGAGCTGCAACATTTTAACCGACCAACCCCTTATTCAAGACAATTGGCGGCAGAGAGCAAAATATCGGCAAGCTTTCGTTTAGGCACATGATGCACACCCTGTTCGTCATGCCAGTAGCGAATATCTCCGTCCGTTTCCATCTCTTCCAGGACCACCTCTTCTGCCGGGTATCCAAGCGCAACCACGAGCAATGCTTTATATCGGGCAGGCAAGTCGAGCAACTCTTGCACCTTTGCCGGCGAAAATGCTCCAATCCTACACCCGAACACACCCTGTTCAGCAGCGCCAAGCAATAAATTTTGGCTGGCAATACCCAAGTCAAAGTGAGCTTCGGTTTCCGGCCCCTTTTGCAGGGAAGTATCCAACAGACAGAGCACATAGGCAGATGGCCGCTCACCGACCTCGGGGCCCGGCCAGTGCGGCAGATAGCCCGCCCAAGCAAGCAGGGGAAATAATTGATCCCGTAACGGCTTATCGGTGATCAGCATGTACTTAAGCGCCTGCGCATTGCGGGCCGATCCACCTAGCCTGGCCAAATCGATTAAATTTCGTAACAGCTCTACGTCAATGGCTTTTTCTTCCTGAAACCGGCGAACTGTTCGCGCCTTTCGAACTACATCGTATAACATACGTATCTCTTTTCCCTTTTGCCGTTTGTTCACTTTTCCAACCAGTGCTGTACAAGAAAACCAAGCGCACAGAGCCGCTCTTTTTGTTCTTTCTCTTGTTCAATCGCCACCTGACATGCTACATATCAATGTAATACTTATCCTTATTGCTCACGCTAAGGCCGACCATGCTCGACGCGCTCAACCCCATGCGACTGATGGATATCCTCGATATCCTCATCGTCTCTTACATCATCTACCGGATCATGCTGCTTATCCGCGGCACTCGGGCAGTACAGATGCTGGTCGGCATTGCGCTCATTATTATCATCTATTACCTCTCCGGCAAGTTCGAACTCCAAACTCTGCACTGGCTGCTCAAGACTTTTCTCGGCTCCATCCTGGTGGTGATCGTGATTCTCTTTCAGACCGATATACGTCGGGCCCTGACCCAGATAGGCAAAACACCCTTTCATACGCCGGGCAAGGTCGGTGACCGTGAGGTGGAAGAACTCATTCGCGCGGCAACCTACATGGCCAGAC
>JAQUEZ010000375.1 GCA_028684915.1 Desulfobulbus sp. | reverse complement strand
AGTCCGTGGGTAGTCGGTCCCGGCAACAGGATACTTTTGGGTTTCCATGCCCCCATACTACATCATGTGGCCGGTTGAGCAAACTGCATACCCACTTTTGTTAAAAAACAACTCATGAAAAGGGTGTTGAAAAGTATTCTCGGCCAATAGGTTTGAGCTTGCCGCAAGCTGGACCAGCCGTTTTTTTTTTCGTCTGCTTACCGATTATCGCTACTTGGCGCCGATGTTCATCCGATATTTTTTGGACTTTCAAGCCCGCTTTGGGGCAGTCCCATTTTGTTTTGGTGAACAGTGCGTAAAGATCGGCAATGATCGGGAATCAGCCGAGTCAATATATATCTATTTATATCAAAACTTTAACAACTATGCGGCTTTTTTTGCCTCCCAGGGCAGTGTTTGCTGCGGGTTGGAGACTGAGATCTTTCTGCGAAAGCCAGCCATTTTAATCAGCAATACGGCCAAGCTGCTGATGGTGCAGCGAGCCAGGGTGGCTTGTTGGCTGCGGACTCGAACTGTCTCCATACCGGTTTGATGCTTCAGGAGGTTGAAGGGACGTTCGCAATTCTTGCGGAGGTCCTGAGCTTTTTGCACATGCTCGGCGCTGCCGGGCACCCTCTGAAACCAACCCTTATCCAGAGGGATGAGTCGATATTTAGGGCAAGGACCGGCATAATTGCAGTCCCCTATGGCTGCATCGCATTTGTACTCGTGGCATCCGTCTTCAACACCCATGTGGCGCATGGGTACCGCGCAGCCACCATGACAAAAGATTGATCCCGTCCGGGTGTCGACATGTTCCGGAAGGCGTACTTTGGAAGATGGCGGGGTGACCACTCGAACACCGGTATCCTGAAACAAGGCGTCGTCCTTGTCGTGGTAGGCCTCATCGGCGGTTATCAGTTTCAGTTCTATGCCCATGGCCTGGCCCAGTTTGACCAGAAACGGCAGGAAATGGCTGTCATGGTGGGTGGCCGGTGCCAACAGTGACGCCAAGGGGTAACTGTGACCGGTTGTGGCATCAATGGCGGTCAGCGTATGCAGACGGTATCCGATTACATAGGGTGACTTGTTTCGTTTGTTGCGACGCTTGCCGCAATCACAATCAATATCGCTGTAGATGCGGATTTTCTTGCCGTTGATTTTCAGCGTCGTCAACGGGTGCTTGCAGTCGGTGGCCAGTTCCGTGGAGTCAACGCCATGGAGAGATGCTTCGCCCAATAACCCTGATTTGTTGAAATGATAGAGCATGTAGACCAGCAGGTTAACCTGTTGGGTAAAGGTGAGCGAGCGACGGAATTGGCACAACCGGGTATGGTCGATCATCTCTTTTCGGTTGAGGGACAGACCGCAAAATGCCCGATTTTGTTTGCGATCCAGGCCAAGATATTCCTCGTGGCAGTATTTTCGATAGCTGATTTCCGGGTACCGGATCGCCTTGAGCAGTTCAGCCCTCAATAGAGTGCTGGGCAGAAATTCCCGCATGGCGGGGCTGTATCCCTGGTAAACCAATAATCGGTTGATAATGATCGGTTGATAATGCGATTGTCGAGCAAATCATTGATATATCGAAGCTCATCGTCTTTAAAAAACCGTACAGAGCGCCGTGAGTCACTGATACGGACAACTTGGCTGGAGGTAAACATTTCGATGAAGCGTGCCATCTTCCGGAGGCTGATAATACCCTTGTACGATGCCTGTTCCTCAATTCCCAACAACCCTTCTTTGCTGGGCATTATAGGCTGGTTGAAATCATATCCGGCAACTACTTCCTTGAGAACCTGTGTGGCGAGTGTCCGTTTGGTTTTGCGATCAAGCCGTCTCCAGTTTGGGAATTGCGTTTTTAATTGTTTTCGCACTGCGTACTTGATATTCTTGTGGTGCATAAAGCCTCGTTTTGGATGTGATTTTTTTAGCGGAAAACCATTGTCCAGAATAGAGGCTTTTTCTATTTAAGCAACTGTTTTTTAGGATTTATTGCAGAATCGTTTCAACACCTTTTTAAATATTGTTTGCCGTTCATGAAGCCTCCTTTTTTGTAACTTTGACCAGTCTACGATTGGGAGGCTTCTTAGGGCCGCGGAAAAAAATAATCATCCAATTTGTTTTTGATGAACGATCTTGATGAACCATTTCTCAAGGCCGTGTTTCCGCTCTAGGCGTTCCTCAATTTTCTGCATTGCTGTTTTGCATAGCGAGATACCTTTTTGGTAGCTTTGAACCACTTTGCGGACTGTTGGCTTAATTCCTCGGTAGGTCATACTGCGGGCCAAGCCCAGAGCCTTGTTGACTGTGTCGATGATCTCGCCGCGCCAATGGTTCTCCAGTACACCCCACAATCTCTCCACCGGGTTATACTTGCTGTGGTAGGGCGGGTAGTAGGCTAGTTGGATAGTCAGATTGTGGAAATCAGCAAGTTCCACCAATCTTTTCAACCATTGAGTGCGGCGACCACTGCTTTCCGGGCCATTGTCGGCATTGATCACCAATGTATGAAGGACGAACTGCTGCTTCCAGCGAGGCACCATCTCCGCCAACCGATCTACCATGAAGTCTGCGGTAACCTTGCCCTGACTGAACCAGAGATGATTGTCACCAGTTGCAGGCAGGAGGATGCCGAATGGGGTAAGTTTTGCTTTGGCTTGAAAATCGTGATCGCAACCGTTTACTCCCTGCCGGTTGTAGCCACCACGCGAGAATGGTCCGATTTTTACAGTGGCCTTGGTATCCAGAGAAATCCGTAAAACTCCTTCTTTCTGGTCGGCGGTCTTATTGACGCGATGAACTTCGTCGAAGATGGCATCCGTTTCAGGGATTTTCTTCAAAGGACGACATTTTCGGACCTTGCGCAAACGAAACCCGAGGTCGTTGAGTTTGTTGCGTAACGTCCGGGCGCTGGGTAATTCGGTGTCCTTGTATCCGTATTGCGTAATCAACCTTCGGCGAACTTCATCTGCGGAAAGTGGTGAGTATATACGTGTGCTGCGAAAGGTTGGATCTGTCTGACTCGCAGGTTCAACAATTGACCGGATATCGCCAAGTAGATTTGGTAATCGCGTTTCTGATTTATTCCTGCCACGCTGGTTGAATCTGTCTTTGAATGGAAAGCCATTTACAAGTTCGGCCTGGCCTTTACGGATCGTACACCGATTCCAACCGAGAATTTGTTCAGCATAGCTCTGGCCGCCGCGCCCAAGCACATTGACAACTTTGGCCATAAACTGACGACGGTCACTGCCGATGAGCAGCGAGGCCGTATTTTTCCACAATGATATTAACTCAGGATTTGTTTTTTCCTTGTATTCTTCATGAGTTGTTTCTTAACAAATTCAGCTGTGAGATGCGCATTATTTCTGGATAATTTATTTTTTCCGCAGCCCTAAGGTATATCGAGTGTCTGGCGAAACCGCTGCGCCGCACGAGACCGAAGTCCTTATGTTGCCATCAACGTTTTTTTGCTGGTACGGGAATATCCTTGAGCTGTAAATAAATTTCCCGGCTTATCCAGGCATCGGTAGCTGCGTATTGAATTTGCTTCGTGGTGAGTTCCGGCTTAGCCCAGTTGGTGGTTCGGGCCGATTTAGAGATGCGGACACCACAGATCAGGGCCGCGAGGCCACGAAGCCCCTGGTTATGGATGTTTCGCTGGCGAGCCATGTGGGCCAGGTCGATAAACCCGGTTGGGGAAAAGGGGGCTATGGTCTGCAAACTTTGTAGATCGAAATCAGGCGCCACCCCGGCTTTGATAGTGGCACTATTCTCCAGGATCTCGAGGATGGACGGAGGGAGGCCGGTGGACTGAAGTTGAAAAAGAAAGACCATCTCCGATGTCGCCAGTTGCAGCAGGCTTGGCTTGAATTTTTGTCCTTTTTTAAAGGCAGGTCGTGTTTCGGTGTCAAATCCGAGAACAGTCTGCTTGCCCAACCGGGCTGCAACCTTTTGGACCTCGGCAGTGCATGTCACCAGCTGCACTGGACCCTGCCAGCTGGCCAGAGGCAATTCGTTGATTGCTTCTTTGCTGATTTTTTTACCGTTGCTATGGCGTTCCTTAGCCCCTTGCCATCCACTGCCTACCAGCACATGTTACCTCATATCTGCATAACTACTTGATTCAACTCGTTGGAAACGGGTGCCCTGATCTACTCCATTTCTCATGGCCTGTCATATTCTTTACTTCTTTTTCCAAAATATAGCTCTGGTAGAATCACATTTTTGCACATCTATGTGCGATGAGGTTTTATTTTATTCAATTGTGTTACGTATGGCTCTTGTTGTTAACAAATATGAAGGTATTCTGGGGGTGGTAAGTGGGATAGGTGAAGGGCACAATTTTTGTTGATTCAGGAAAAAAGATGAGAATAATGTCGATGTTGCTGTAACATGCTGTTTTCACGTTGTTGTGATTTTCATGCAATTGCATTTTATAGAGGCCGCCATCAGGGCCTTTTCCTTTGAACCCCTTGCCCGACAAGGGGTTGCTGGAGTCTTGGAACAAAAATCGCGAAGCGGTCGCAGGAATACATCTTGCACTATACCCATTGGTGATGCCGTCGCTTCGAGGAAAGCGCCACTCCTTGTATGGCTCTGTTTTTTAGTGAGCCATTTCTCTGAATGTGAAGGACTTTTTACGAGTCCCTCAAATGTAAGTTATTCGTTTTTTCGAGTTCATCAGGATGAATATGAAGACAAATGCTCCCCCCCACCGACCCCATGTCGATGCGAACAGCACGGCGGCACTTGAGGTACAGGCTCTCTATAATATTGTCAACTTGATCGGCTCGGCAGTGCATCTGGACACAACGCTTTCTTCGGTGCTTAAGGTATTGCATGATACTTTGCGCATGGAGCGGGCTACCCTTGCTTTGCTGGACGAGAGCGGGCGTCACCTGACCATTCGTGCTTCCTACGGGCTGAGTGTCGAGGAAGAGCAGCGAGGTGTCTACGGTCTAGACGAGGGGATTTACGGTCAGGTATTCAGCACGG
>JAQUEZ010000097.1 GCA_028684915.1 Desulfobulbus sp. | reverse complement strand
AAATGGGGGCAGGCTGTGATGCTCTTCTCGAGTCCAGAGGCGGAGGCAGTGGCCGGGACCGAGACGTCCGGCACGGCCGGTGCGCTGATCAGCGGTTGCCTTGGATACCCGCACCGTGTTCAATCGGCTCAATCCCGTTGCCGGGTCAAAGGCGGGTAGGCGCGACCAACCACTGTCAACCACAGAGCGGATACCTTCAATGGTCAGGCTGGTCTCGGCAATGGCCGTGGCCAAAATGATCCGCTTTCGTCCTTGCGGATCGGGGAAAATGGCTCGATCTTGATCTTTTGAGGAGAGTTCACCCAAGAGGGGCAAAATCAACCAATCGGCACATGCAGGGTCCTGTTGGAGGTGTTGCAGGGTTTGGCGAATTTCGCCACTCCCCGGAAGGAAAACAAGTATATCCCCCCGGTGCGGAAGCATCCGTTGCACGCCCCCGCTGACTATTTCGGCAAGACGGCCTCGGGCCGGTCGCTCAAGATAGCTGGTCTCAACCGCATACAGTTGTCCTTCACCGGTGATCACCGGCACCTCGCCTAAAAGTTGGGCAATGGGCTTGGCATCAAGGGTAGCCGACATCACCAGCAGGCGAAGATCCTCGCGTATTTGGCAAAGATCAAGGCAAAGTGCCAGGGCCAGGTCTGCATGCAGAGAGCGTTCATGGAACTCGTCGAAGATAATCAGGCCGACGTCGGCAAGGCCAGCATCCTGCTGCAGCCGTCGGGTGAGAATACCCTCGGTCACCACCTCGATACGGGTCTGGGCGGAACTGCGCCGATCAAAGCGAATCTGATAGCCAACTTTTTGGCCGACCGGTTCACCCAAAAGCGATGCCATCCACATTGCCGCAGCCCTGGTGGCCAGCCGCCGGGGTTCGAGAATGAGTATTTTTTTGTCCTTGAGCCAGGGTTCTGCAAGCAGAGCCAGGGGCACCACCGTGGTTTTTCCGGAACCGGGAGGTGCGGTGAGCACTGCTGAGCTGCACGCAAGTGCCGCTTTGAGTTGAGGCAGCACCGAAGTTATCGGTAGATCGGGAAGGCTGAAAGAAGGTGCAATGGACATGAAGAGGCGTATCTCTGCAGCAATGAGGAAAGAGCGCCGGCGGGATGCGCAGAAAAGGGACGGTTGGGGGAATAGTTTTTCCCAGAGTTCGTCAATTAAGGTATGTTCGGGCAGTGCAGGTCCTGTGTCGCTGCTCCTGCTTGGTTGCAACCCTTTTTTAACCAAGGATCGGACATGCCCACAGACCAGTCACCACCACCAGCCGTCGTCATCAACCAAACATTTGTCATGGCCTGCCAGGCCCACAGCGAAGGGCGTCTACAGGAGGCCCTGGAAGCCTATCTCGAGCTGATCGTGCATGTCCCGGTTTCGGCACTTCTTCGCTACAACCTCGGCCTGGTGTATTATGAGCTGGAGCGATTTGTCGAGGCCCTGCGATCCTTTACCCTGGCCAACAGTCTCATACCGGACGATATCGATACCCTGTTCAATCTGGCGCTCTGTCACAGGAAAAACGGTGATTCGGCTGCAGCCATTGCCAACTATGAACAGGTGCTCGTGCTTGCCCCCAACCATGTGGACAGCCTCTACAACCTGGGGGGCTGTTATCAGCATCTCCACCAGGATCACGCGGCCGGCGACTATTACCGCCAGGTCTTAGCTCTCGTCCCGGACTACCTCTCTGCCCTCAACAATCTGGCCTACCTTCATCATCGCGCCGGTGAAACCCAAGAGGCCATCGCGCTCTACGCCCGGGTGCTTGAACTGCGGCCGGAGGATGAGCCGGTGCGCTATTTGTTGGCTGCCCTGTTGGGTGCTCCCTTGGAGCAGGCGCCGGATGATTATGTGCGCGCTTTTTTTGATACCTATGCCGAGGATTTTGAACGCAGCCTGGTAGAGGATCTGGGCTACGACAACCCTAGGCGGCTCTTTGAATGCCTGTGCCACACCAAAGCGATCAGTGCGGCATCCTACGCCCATGGATTAGACTTGGGCTGCGGCACCGGGCTCAGTGGTTTGGCCTTTAAGGAACGAGTCACCGTGCTTGACGGGGTGGATCTCTCCGCGGCCATGCTGCATCAGGCGGCAGACAAAGGGTGTTACCACTGCCTCAGTCAGGACAGCATCGACCACTTTCTCCACAGCACCGATGAACACTACGATTTTTTCCTGGCCACCGATGTGTTCATCTATGTCGGAGCCCTGGAGAGTATCTTCACCATGGCCCATGAACATGCCCGTCCCGGGGCGCTGTTTTGCTTCTCCACCGAATATCTTGCCGATGAGGGCTTTCGTCTGTTGCCCACCGGCCGTTTCGCCTACTCATCGACCTACATTCAGCAGCTCGCCAGCAGCACCGGCTGGAATATCCTCAGTGAAGAGCCCACCCGTCTGCGCCGGGAAAGAGACGCATGGATCAGCGGCGAGCTTTGGATTTTTCAGTGGCAGAAAATGTTGTCCATCTGACTGGTAGGACGCCATCAATTATGGATAGACTCCACTATTCCTGCGGCAATGGTTGTATATACGGTCCTTGTCCGGACAGACATTGTTCCTCCACCTTGCCGGTTAATACAGGCAAGGGCAGGGTGTTGTACTGCTGGTCAAAATAGACCAGTTCCACCGTCTCTCGAATACGCTCGATAGCCAGCTGCTTGCTGCGGCTGGCCTGGCGCTGCAGCAGTGCCTCCTCAGCGGCGAGCGGGGTGACGCCTTTTTCCCGCATATCAACGGTAGCGGCAAAGAGTTCCACCACCAGGCTACACACGGCTGAACGCCCGTTTGCGGGCGGCGTAGCTTGGGGAGCGGGAGAAGCCCCATAGGGCGCGGGTGCCGCTGGATTGGCCGGTGCGATACTTGCCTGGCCGTTGGCGCAACGATACCAGAGCACCTGGAGTCCGTCCTTGGCATCTCCGGGCTGCATGCACCAGCCCATGTCCTGCAATCGGAGCGCGTTTTCCTTCATCTCCTCACAGGCCTGATCCGCCGTTGGACCCACGGTATCCCAGCAGAGCCGGGTCAGGGCTTGGTCGCGATCGATCAACCCCTGGATTTCCGGACTGATGACCTCAATGTTTGCAGCTTCGGGGGTAGATTGATTTTGCTCCCAGGATCCCGCTTTATTTTGCGACGCACTATACGCGGGAGTGGGGACTACTGTAATCCGTTGTGCTTGCGAAGCCTGATCAAATACCTCTAAATCCTCGTAGACCGCAGGTTGCTGCAGAGGTGGCGCCGGTTCGCTGCGGGGCACGGGATTCTTGATTTTGGCGGTTTTTGGCTTGGCTGCCAGCTTTTTGGGCTTGAGAAAGAGAAACCCGGATTCGGCATTTTTGGTGTAGGAAAGCACGATGCTGGTCTGATCGCCGGGCCAGGTAAACATCTCGCCCCCTTTCTGATCAACCTTGATCGGTTGACCGTATTTGGCTGCGGCCTCGGTCTTGACTGCCCCGTAGTTTTTGGCCCCGGAAAAGAGCAGAATCACGCCCTGTAACCGTCCCTGGATAAAGGAACAGTGGATCCCGGTGAGCGTGCCCTTGCCAAAGCGCATGCTTGCATTCTGCAATGCATAGAGCGATCCGCCGCTGCCGTCGTTTTCCTTGGTCAGTACCAGTTTTTTGCTTTTTTGCAGATCGCTTAAGGTGCTGCCCCAAGGCATCCCCTGAAAGCCGCTGATGTCGGTTCGGGCCTGTGCTGTGCTTAAACAGAGGCAGAACAACAGGCAGAAGGTCGCAATAAAAGATTTCATGGGTGTACAACGCCTTTACGCTTACCGTTTTTGCTTAGCTGCCGGAGTAACGACCAGGGCGATACGTTCCGCAGCGGTTTTGGAAAGTTTAGGATAGCGGTCGTGAAGCCACTCAAGGATATCACTTTTTTGTATCGTGTCAGGACTATCTTCTTCCCCCATCAGCTCCAGCCAGCATTCAAGGGCAATGTGTAATTCCGGGGCAAAGCACGGATGGTCAGCGGAGATGAATTCGCCATCATTGCTGACTTCCTCTTCCTGGTGTGATTGACAGCAGCAGGAACTCGCTGTTTCGAGTCCCAAGGGGGTGATACCCTGCTTGCGCTCGATCTGTGGCAGCTCTTCCAACAGGGCATAGAGGCGCATGGGATTAAGCCCGATCATGCTGGTCTCGCCCCACTCCTCACCTGCGGCATTGCTGATCAACACCGGTTTGCCCTTGCTGTTGTGGCAGGGATACTGGGCTGCAACCTGAATTCGGTCGGTGCGGCCGATCATCATCTCAATCACTTCGGTTTGCGGTTGTATTTCAATGTGTTCTGCGAGTTCCGGCTCGGTTTTTTTCTTCTTTTTCACCCTGTGCACAATCACGTTAAGGAATTCGTACCACAGATTGAGGTCTTTTTTTGCGGCAATCTCCAGAAGTTGATCAGGGGATTTTTGCCACCGTTTACTGAGTTGGTCGAGATATACGCGTTGGCTATCGGTTGTCATGGTCGCTCTGTTTCTCTCTGTTTAACATTGATGGACTCGTAAAATACAAGATCTGAGAAGTTAGGTGTCGTAAATACAATCTTTTGCGAAGCTTGGGGCGTCGTTTTTAAGAGTTGTTACGAGAACGACAAAATGCTGTATGGGCGAGTTTTTTGCAAAAAAGCTCGTGTGCAAGAAGTCCAGTCGTATCCGGTATCCGGTGGCTTGCTTGCCCGCCAGGTAGAACTGTTTTTCATGATTTTGACCAAACGACAACGTAGCAAGGGCGACGGGCGGAGGGCAACTAAAATCAATCATTTTGGACCGTGGATGGTTGGTAAAGTTTATCCATGGCTCTGATATTCTCACCAATCTCCCGTACAAGATGGGGTGGGGCCACCACCTGAGCAGCGGGCCCCCAGGAAAGTATCCACCGTTTCAGTTCCAGGAGATGGTTGACCGTCATAGTGAGCACAAGGCCGCCGTCTCCCAGCTCTTCGATGCTTTGCGATGGATGCCACTGGCGTTCGCGGATATAGGCAGCGGCACCGGGTTGAAAACGGATGCGAACTTCGGTTGATCCGCGACCCCAGTGGATGCCGAAATGGCTGGCAAAGAGCGTCTGAAAATCGAAATTTTCCGGACGCTTGAACGAAATTTTGGTTGCAGTAGCCGCAAGAATGCGGGCCAGGCTGAAGGTGCGGATGGCCCTGCGCAGGTGACAGTAGGCCAGGATGTACCAGTCACCCTCGTAGCGGATGCAGTGGTAGGGATCAATCGCTCGCTCGCCGGGTTCGGCACCGGGGCTCCGATAGACAATACATACGCGGGTGGCACTGCGCAGAGTGGAGAAGACGGTTTCCAGCACCTCCGGCAGTATTACCGTGGCCGAGGGGGGGATGACGGTGAACAGGGATTGTTCCGAACCGGGCGAAAGCGAGATGTTGTCTGGCAGACTGTCTTCAATTTTGGCAAAAACCGACTGAAGGCTGTCGTAAATCGGAGTGCCCTCGTACTGGGCAAGCAACTTGTCGGCGAGAAAGAGGGCAAAGAGATCTCGTTCGCGGATCTGGATCGCCGGCAACTGGTACTGCTCCTCGGTGTAAAAAAAGCCCCGTTTGAGGGGGGAGTAGGTCAGGGGCGCATCCAGCTGGAAGCGTAGATAGTCGATATCCCGGCGAATGGTGCGCGGGCTGACCTCCCACTCATGGGCAAGGCTCGCGCAGTTGGGGTAGCGTTTTTCCCGGATCTGCCGATCAATGAACAGTAGGCGGGCATGTTGGGGTTTATACTTGGCCATGGTACGTGTTGTCGTTGAAAAGGGTGTAATGTTGATGGACGTTTTACGAGTCCAGCAATCATAATAAAAAAATTTTCAACCTCAATGGGACGAATCAACTCTATCTCGACATCAACTGATTTGGGAAAGGGCTCCTCTGTTGAATGCGCTACTGCTCAAGAGGTGACCAGATTGTTGCGGCCGGATTCCCGAGTTCGGCGTAGTTGAAGTCATACTGATCCGGCCCTAACTGCCGTGCCTGAAAGAGCAAGCGATCCTTGATGGCCACAAAGGCCACTGGTTGTCCCTGATTGGCCGCCAAGGTGTCGATCAGCAAGGGATAAAAGAAATCGTTGGTTTGCCCCTGGGGATCGTAATCAAACTCCGCGCCAAAGACCGGGTACGTGCCATTGGCGCAGAGTTGCACCCACTTGAGGTGCACTGCCTTGCGCTGGCCAATCGGCTTCAGGGTGGGATGCTGCCATGCAGCCACGTCCACCATCCGGCAGTCTTTACCCAAACGATCAAAGCCTGGAGCCTCTTCCCCGGCTGTCTGTGAGGACTGTGCGGCGGTGATCGCCTGCTTATTGATGTGCAACCGTTTGATCATCTCTCGGAGCAGGGGAGAGCCCTTGCTGAAATCCTCATTGTTCGATGTCAGGGTGAGGGTGAAGATGCGGTCCGTGGTTGTGGGCGATTTGACCACAAGTTTTAAGCTTTCGTCAGCATTCCCTTTGAGATGGAGCAGTTGGGCAGCTCGACCGTCAACGACGACCAACCGGCTTGAACGGATGGTGGCCCGTTCGCTGCGCCCACTGTCGTTATCCCACCAGCGAGCGAGCAGGGTGGTGGTGCCATCAGGGCTGGTGAATCGGCGGCCTTGGCCATCTTCAACCTCACTGATATGCCAGGCAGCCGGAATCTCGATTGACATTTCGCCAAGAGAAGAGGCTTTCCATGCCTGTTCTGCCCTAAGCGGAGAGGAGAGGCAGGAGGCGATCAGTACGGCAAGGAGCAGTTTGGTGAACGTCTTCGTAAGCACGGGGTAACCCCTCTTGTGGCTGGCGCTGGCAAGGTGGACTGGGGACACAGGGAACATAGGTGATGCAATCTTGCGGCAATACAACCTTTTTCCGTTACCCTGTTTGGGCGCTTAGGGCAAGGTGGAAATGGTGTTGTGGTTCCAGTCGAACCCCGTAAGAAAAAGAAGCAGAGAAACGATAAAAAATTCAGAAAAAAATTGGTGGGACACTATTTGTCCTGCCAGTTGGGTTACCTTGGGAGCAGAAACGATCAACTCAACCTTCAAGGAGGCTCCCATGATTCATTTTCTTGCGTACCTGATTGTTTATCTCCTGCTGACCCTGGCCTTTGATCTGCTGCGTGAACTGTTTGATCCCCACGGAATTAACCGCCGTTATGGAGCAATTCGCCGCCAACTCTGGAACGATTCCGCCTTTGACTGCCGTTCTCTGGTGTTTTCAATGGATGTAGCACCGGGAAAGCGTAATCGTCGTCAACGTTCATTGCGGGTTCATATTGCGGAGTCGGTGTGATTAAGGCGTGGCTAAGTGGATGTCTGCGCTAACCGTGTTATGTTCCCTTTGAATGGGCACAAACGCGGTGCCCATTCTTTGCGGGGCTGTTAGGTTCGGCAGTTTCGTCCTCAGCGAAAGTACCTACACATCGCATCGTCGACAATCACCGGAAGAGCGGCTCAACACCTCATTCCCGTGGCTTTTTTATGGGAACGGCAATATGATGAACCTTGTTCAACAGTGCTGGACTCGTAAAATGTTCATCGCAGCCTAAGGGATGGCTAGGTAAAAACACAAATATACAAGGAACAGGGCGGTGCGAACGCTCTGTGTTATTTCAAAGAATTTTACCTGCAGTCGATAGAACAAAAAATGGGGAACTCCCCTTCATCGCCAAGCTGTCATCGTCTTGAAATTCATCAATTGCAAGTGCCTTGACATGCATCGTCAGGAGGATACATCATGCCCGAAAACGAAGAAAAAACCGTTACTCTCATTGAATCGTTGAAAAGTCTTATTTCACTGTTGGCAACAGGTGTTGGCATTTTCGTTATTGCAATAGGCCTTAAATATGCCTCGGATATATTTCAACTCATGTTTTCCATGCTCCATCAGCCTGATCTTTTGGCAGACCCGATTCAAAGGTTGGCTGGGGTTATTGGTGGCAGCGCATACGATGTCCAACTGAGCGACCGAACAATTCCATTCGCAAAAATGATCGCTTTGGTTATCTATTGCTTTGGTATGTTGACCTGCGCCTTTTTGACCATGACGCTGATGCAGGCAGGGGCAAAGATAATTTCGATTACAGTGGGAGACGGGAAAGCGGCCAGGCAACTGCTGCAGAGTGTTTTCGGTAAACGGTTGCAGTCGATACGCGAAATTTCAAGAGAGGAGAGAAAAATCTCGACAGATGAATAATGATCCTGTCTTCTGCGGTGTCGGCTGGGCCGGTAGGCCACGCGCTGGCCGTGCGTTCCCTGCCTTGAAATATTTTCCCGTATTTTTTTCAGCACAAGAGGTCTTTACGCATGACTATCGCTCTTCTCCTTATCGACATTCAAAACGACTACTTTCCCGGCGGCGCAATGGAAAATGTGGGTTCTTCCTCGGCGGCGTCCCAGGCTGGAAAGATCTTGGCCACCTTTCGCCAAAAGGCTCTGCCCGTTATCCATATTCAGCACTTTGCCACACGAGCAGGTGCAACCTTTTTTCTTCCCGATACTGTTGGTGCTGAAATTCATGGTTCCGTGCGCCCCATTGCAAACGAGCCAGTCTTTGCAAAGCATTTTCCCAATAGCTTTCGGGAAACCCCCTTGCTGGAGCATCTGCATGCTGGCGGAATTTCCCGGTTGCTCATCGCCGGTATGATGACGCACATGTGCATTGACACCACAACTCGGGCCGCCGCTGACCTCGGTTTTTCCTGCTCTTTGGCCTATGACGCGTGTGCGACAAGATCGTTATCCTTCAACGGCGTTCAGGTATCTGCCGAGAGTGTGCAGGTTGCGTATCTTGCTGCGCTCAATGGATTATTTGCCAAGGTCGCCTCAACCAACGAATTGCTCGCTGCGCTCTGACCTTTTGCTTTAGGAGGTGAAGCGAGGCCTACTCTCTTCCTTTCTCCTCAGCGATGCGCATGAGGCAGCTCTGCTTTGGTCCCCACGACCTCAACTGCCGTTATGGATCGATTCGGACCCCACCCAGAGTAGTTCTTTGAGATGGACCTTTTTTCTGGCAATATGTTCGCCTTTTGCAATCGGAGGCGGACCTAATAAAGATTCTCTATTGGGACGGCAATGGTTTTTGCGTATGGATAAAGCGGCTGGAGGAGGATCACTTTCGCTGGCCGGACTGTGGGTAGGAGGTATTGGAGATTCATGCCGGTGCCTTGAGCTGGTTGCTGCACGGACTAGATCTGCGTTAGGCGCATCGCCCGTTGCCCTACGGATCTGTACCTTGAAAATATTAACTATATTGCTGATATTACTGATATTGTTCAATGCTATTTATGGTAGTATTTCGCCATGGATGTGGACAAAACGACATTGCCCGATGACCCAGAAGAATTTAAACGGATCATAGCCGAATTAGCGACAGAATAGCGTCGTTAGTGCGCCGCGCAAAGCGCGGCGCATCTTGCCGGGTGCAAGTCCAGGCATGGTAAGGGGGCAACCACATAGCCGTCAGGCTAAGACAAAGGCTTCAGAATGAATGGGGGATTCAGACAATTAGGCGCAACAAAACCTTTAGGGGCCCCAGCCTCATAATGGTATTCCTTGTTGCCGAGAATGATTCTTGTCAAAACGACTGTCGGGATGGATCAGTATCAGATTCGAGGCTGGCTGGCCTGGAATCATCATATGGCCATGGTGATGATGTCCATGCTCTTTATGCTGGAAACCAGAAGAGAGCAGAAGGAGTCGCACCCGTTGCTCAGCTGTCCCGACATAGCTATATTACTTGCGCACTTTCTTCCACGCCGCGATATAACCCCCGATGAAGTCTTCCGGCAGATGGAAGTAAGACATCGACAAAGAAAAGCCTCAATAGACTCAGCATATAGACGACAGGCTGCGGCCGGATAATGTGACAAAGTAGAATTAAGTAATTTTTGAAGGGGTGTTTACAGGTGATTTTCAGGAAATACATAATAACAATTCGATTTTATTCGACTTTACCCAGTTTGCCAACAAGGGGCCAGTTTTTAACTGGGCTTTTTTAGGACATTTTGGTGCGCTAGTCCAGGGCTGTTGATCGAGACACCCTGAAGTGTAAAATAAGCCTACGCCGCTGACGGTGTCCGCGACTGGATCTTGAATTGGCACAAATAAATAAAACGTGTTTAAAAGGTTAAAAGATGTAAATATGTTTAGTGGGTATTTACTCGCGGTCTGTAAACCGCCGCCGCTGCTAGTGCTCAGGGAAATATGAATCCGAGTAAAGTCGATCGTCGCCAACTCCAGTTGCTCACCGATCTGCCGAATATAGGGAAGGCAATTGCTGCTGATTTGAAACTGATTGGTATCTGCCAGCCCAGTGACCTGCTGGGGCTTGATCCGTATCAAATGTACGCGCAATTATGTGAGATCACCGGCTATAGGCACGATCCGTGTGTTATTGACGTGTTCATTTCGGTAACCCGATTCATTGCTGGCGAAGATCCAAACCCATGGTGGGCATATACGGCAGAACGCAAGAGGAAGTTGTCTGGAAAATAAAACTTGCACGTCTAACCGATCATTCAAATATTGCATCCCGGGAACGTATGAAGTTAAACCGCATTCAGATTCAGATTTTAAAAAAACTCAGTCAAGACAAAGATCTTGAAGTAGACAGCTATATTCAGCAGTACGCACAAGAATTTCTCTGTGCGCAGAAAGACTGTCTCCAGGATCTCTCCGAAGAAGAGGGCGATGCCTGGATCAATAAAGCCTATATTCAGTCTTTAACGGCTTCGTGAAAAGTTGAAAGTAAGGAATCTTTGTGTTTGTAAAAACAGTACGTTGCGAGCAGCGAGCTTGGTCCTTTACGAGAACGCCAATCGTTGGGGTAATAACGCCTGAAATATGAGGAGATCATTATGAAACTTTGGGTAACTCCAAATGGAGACCGGTGGCTGTGCAATGATTGTCAGCCTGAATTTGAAGAGCAAATTGCCAAAGAAAATTGGCGGGTAGCTTTTGAGGAATTAGACCAGATGCTTCGTTGTTCCCATTGCAAGCACAGTGATGTCGACTATCCGGATTGATTGAAACCATGAAAAGAGGGCCGGTTTCTATTCGAAGAAGCCAGACTTTTTTGATGAGAACGAAGAACAACGAGATTTTCCTCGTTGTTCGGGAGGACACCGATGAAGAGGCTTGTTTGTAAGATGAGCGGACCACCGTTGTTATTTCGACCAACGCGGATATCTCGTTGTTTTTACATAAAATGTTTTTTATCCCACTGGAGCTGATACCGGGAAGTTGATCAACGCCCCCTCTGGCACCCTAAATTTTTCTCTCCTTCATACCCCGCCGACCACCGGCGCAATCTGCTCCAGATAATAATCGTAGTTGCCCTCGAAGATGCGCATTTGACCGTGGTCGATCTCGAACACCCGGTTGACCAAGGAGCGGAGGAAATGGCGGTCATGGCTGACCATGATTAGGGTGCCGGTGAACTGTTGCAGGCCTTCAAGCAGCACCTCGCGTGACTGGATGTCGAGATGGTTGGTGGGCTCGTCGAGAATGAGGAAGTTAAGCGGACGCGCCAGCAACATAGCCAGCACCACGCGGCTTTTTTCGCCGCCGGAGAGGAGTTTTATCTTTTTATCGACATCGTCGCCCTGGAAGAGGAAAGCGGCACAAAGGCTGCGGACTACGCCGATGTTCACTTGGGGCATGGCGGCCTGCACGGTTTCAGTGACGGTCATCTCGCCGTCGAGTAGATCCATGGAATGTTGGCTAAAATAGCCGACAAGGACGTTGGCTCCAATGGTTACCGTGCCGGTGGTCGGTTCAACCTGTTCGGCCAGCACCTTGAGCAAGGTCGATTTTCCAGCGCCGTTGCGTCCGGTGAGCGCGATTTTCTCCCGGCGACGGATCATGCCTGTGAGACCACTAAAGACCTGATGAGTAGTGCCATCGGGTTGCAGCCAGACCTTACCTAGTCCGTCCAAGCGGGCAACATCGTCACCACTGCGTGGTGGTTCGGTAAACTCAAACTTAATCGCCCGCTGTTCAGGCGGTAATTCGATCCGTTCGATCTTCTCCAACTTCTTGATCCGCGACTGCACCTGGGCGGCATGGGAAACCCGCGCCCCAAAGCGGGCAATGAAGTCCTCCTCCTTGGCCAGCATCTCCTGCTGACGTCGGTAGCTGGCCAGCAGTTGTTCGCGGCGAATTTCTCGTTCACGCAGATAAAAATCATAGTTGCCGCTGTAGGTTGTCATGCCCATATTGGCCACCTCGACAATGCGGTTGACCACACGATTCATGAACTCGCGGTCATGGGAGGTCATGAGCAGCGCACCCTTGAATTCGCTCACCAACCATTCCTCCAACCAAACAATGGATTCGACATCGAGGTGGTTGGTCGGCTCGTCGAGCAAGAGAACGTCAGGGTTGACGGTGAGAATGCCAGCAAGGGCGATGCGCATTTTCCAGCCGCCGCTGAAGGACTCGACTGGAAAATTCCATCGGTCGCTGCCGATACCCAGCCCGGTGAGGACTGCCTGTGCCCTGTTTTCCAAGTCATAGCCACCCCGATGCTCGAACTCCTCGGTGGCGTTGCCGTAGCGTTCAAGCAGATCCGCCAGTTCATCGTCTTCCATGGGCGTAGACATGGCGGCTTCCATCTCGCGAATTTGTTCGCCTAGGGTCGTGATCTCCCCGGCTGCAGCCATGACCTCGGCAAGGGCCGAACGGCCGGACATCTCGCCTACATCTTGGGAAAAATATCCGATAACCGTCCGTTTGGAGCAGGAAACATCGCCTTTGTCCGCTTCTTCCTGGCCAGTGATCAGGCGAAAAATAGTGGTCTTGCCAGCACCGTTGGGGCCGACCAAGCCGGTGTGGGTGGCGGGAAGGATCTGCATTGAGGCATTACGGAATAAAACCCGTGAGCCGTGTTGCTTGCTGATATTGGTCAGATGGATCATGGAAACTCACAGAAAATGAAAGGGATGGGACATCAGACTCGACTTAGGACGCTTGTAAAAAAGGCCGCAACATAGCCGGGAACGGCGGGGTGCGCAAGAGGTAGGCGGCTCTAATAGCGTCTGGATCATCATGCCTCTGTGCAAGAGGGCCTGCTCATCGGTAGGGGATACGGGACTTGCGGATGATTATCTTGTATAGGTCGTCGCACCGTAAAAAAGTTACTCCCTGTCTCTCTGCATTTTTACCTAGCCATATTTTTTGAGTGTGATGGACTTTTGTCCTTATTCACCTCGGATTGAGGGGTGATAATTTTCTTGCCCACTTGGTTATGACGTCTTTTTTCTCCCCTGAAAAATCTTTATGCACGTGCTCGTAAAGCCAGCGCAGAGTATGTTGGACTTTTTATGAGTCCAGCACAGATGATGGACTCGTAAAAAGTCCATCACAGATAATAAACGAACTTTGCGTGAGGGGATGAGAGTGCGATGAGCAAGATTGAAGAAATTATTCTACAAATAAAGGCGCTTGAAATCGATTTGCTGGCAGAAATTCAGAAAAAAGAGAAAGAGTTTTCGTATAAAATCAAGGGCAAAAAGATTGTCTTTGAGGAGGAGGCGAGGAGGTATCAAAAACAATTTTTCGTCAAAGTTTCTGCGTATTTTCAAAGTCTCCCTCTTCTGAATATTCTCACCATCCCCTTTATTTGGGGCTGCCTGTTCCCGGCGGTTTTCATGGATCTGACCGTCACCCTGTACCAGGTCATTTGTTTCACCATTTACGACGTCCCGAAAGTGAAGAGAAGCAAGTATATCATCATAGACCGGCATGCACTTGCCTATCTCAATATCGTTGAAAAAATAAATTGCTTGTATTGTGGCTATTTCAATGGGTTGATCGCTTATGTCCAGGAGGTGGCCGCACGGACCGAACAGTACTGGTGCCCGATCAAACATGCGAGAAAGGTCTCAACCATGCACAGCCGCTATCACAAATTTCTGGAGTATGGCGATTGTCAGGATTACCAAGAACGGCTTGAAAAAATTCGTCGGGATTTTGCCGATCTTGAGGAAGAAAATTAACTCTGGTTTGCCTGATGTTGATTACGATAGCGGGCAGACAGGGCGAAGATGAATTTCTGCGGTGGTGAACTAGGGTTTAGGGCGAAAAGGTGGTTGCTTCCTCTGGGAATTTTGACTAATCATGCACCTCTATTAAGAAACACTCTCGATTTTTTGTCTACCGTTTGCGGTGAAACGCGTGAACTTCGTATTTTCGGTCTTTTCCCAAAGGACCACATTTAGGAGGAAATTGAATGAAACGTAGGATGTGTACCCTTGTCGGCCTGACCCTGGCCGTGTTTCTGTTGAGTCTGGGAACAACCTGGGCTAAAAACGTGCGAATTGGCCTTATGTGTCCGTTGACCGGTTCTTGGGCCAGTGAGGGCCAGGATATGAAGCAGATCGTTGAGATGCTGGTTGCCGATACCAACAAGGCCGGCGGCATCAACGGAACCAAGGTTGAGCTGGTGGTTGAGGATGACGGCGGCGACCCCCGTCAGGCAGCCCTGGCAGCTACCCGGCTGACCACCAAGGATATTGCCGCAGTCATCGGCACCTACGGCTCTTCGGTCACCGAGGCCTCCCAAAATATCTACGCAGAATCCGACATCCTTCAGGTTGCCACCGGCTCCACCGCCATCCGCCTTTCTGAAAAGGGACTGCCGCTGTTTATGCGCACCTGTCCCCGCGATGACGAGCAGGGGCAGGTTGCCGCCAAGACCCTGAGCGCTCTCGGGTTTAACAAGATCGCCATCCTCCACGACAACACCTCTTACGCCAAGGGGCTGGCTGATGAGGCCAAGGCACTGCTGGAAGCCCAGGGCAAGACCATCGTCTTTTATGATGCCCTGACCCCGGGTGAGCGTGACTATAATGCCATCCTCACCAAACTCAAATCCGCGAGCCCTGATGTGCTCTTCTTCACAGGCTATTATCCCGAGGCAGGCATGCTTCTGCGCCAGAAAATGGACATGGGCTGGAAGGTGCCGATGATGGGTGGCGATGCCACCAATAACCCTGATTTGGTCAAGCTCGCCGGTAACAAGGCGGCCGAGGGCTATATGTTTTTGAGCCCGCCGGTTCCAGACGACCTGAACACCCCTGAGGCTAAAAAATTCATGGTCGATTATCAGGCAGCCTACGGCAAGGCTCCGGGTTCGGTCTGGGCGGTATTGGCCGGTGATGCCTACCGGGTTATCGCCGAGGCCATGGCCAAAACCGGGGAGACCGCAAGCGACGAGGTAGCGGCTTACCTGAAAAAAGGTCTCAAAGATTTCTCCGGTCTGACCGGCAAAATATCCTTTAACGACAAGGGCGACCGTGTCGGCGACCTGTACCGGGTCTACAAGGTTGATACGGAAGGAAAATTCGTTCTTCAACCCTAAGTTTGCAAAACACTTTCAGGCGCCGCCATGCTTGTGTATGGCGGCGCTTTTATTTCGGCCAGGCCACAGGTTAAAGACGGTAGATCCTCTTGCTGATCCACGGCTAGAAGGGTTCCATTCCTGGCCGCAATGCACTTCACTTTTTTCCCTCACAGATGCTATGGAAGAATTTTTTCAACAACTGACCAACGGACTGGCCGTGGGCGGCATCTATGCGCTGATTGCCCTGGGCTACACCATGGTCTATGGGGTCCTGAAACTGATCAATTTCGCCCACGGCGATCTGTTTACCATCGGCGCCTACCTCGGGCTAACCCTGCTGCTTTCCCTGGGGCTCTTTGACAAGATTGGTCCGCTGGCGTCGGTCCTGCTCCTGGTGATCATGGTTATGGCCCTGGTGGCGATCATCGGTGCCATCCTCGAGCGGGTGGCCTATAAACCCCTGCGGCAATCGCACCGACTCACAGCAGTTGTTTCCGCCCTGGGTGCCTCGATCTTCTTTCAGAACGCGATCATGGCCATCTACGGGCCGAGTCTTTTGGTCTATCCCCACGACCTCCTGCCGAGAATCGCAGTGAATATCTTTGGGGTCAATATTCCCTTGATGCGCATCGTTATGTTCCTCGCCTCGGTGGTGCTTATGGGCGCGCTCTACTTTTTCATCCAGAAGACCAAGATCGGCACTGCCATCCGCGCGGTGGCCATTGACCAGGGCGCGGCCAGACTTATGGGGATCAATGTCGATAGGGTGATCATGCTCGTCTTCTGTATTGGCCCAGCTCTGGGTGGGGCCGCCGGATTGATGGTCGGCCTCTACTACGGCCAGATCAATTTTACCATGGGGTGGATGTACGGGCTCAAAGCCTTTACTGCCGCCATCCTCGGCGGTATCGGCAATATTCCCGGTGCCATGGTCGGTGGATTGCTGCTCGGGGTGATCGAGGCCCTTGGCGCAGCGTATATTTCCATCGCCTGGAAGGATGCTATTTCTTTCTGCGTCCTTATTCTGATCCTCATTGCACGGCCCACCGGTCTCTTGGGGGAAAGGGTGGCTGAAAAAGTATGAAACCAATCAAAATTATCGCTCTTTTGTTTGCAGTCCTCATGGCGACCTGCCCGACGTTCCTCAACGCCTATTGGACCGACGTGATGAACAATGTGGGTATCTATGCCATCCTGGCTTTGAGCCTCAATATCATTCTCGGTCATGCCGGTCTGTTCCACATGGGGCATGCCGCCTTTTATGCCATCGGTGCATACCTGACCGCCATTCTCAATACTCAATATGGGGTGCCGGTGTTGTGGCTGATGCTGCCCGCAGGCCTTCTGGCTGGTCTCTTTGCGCTTATTGTCGCCCGGCCTATTATTCATCTGCGCGGTGATTACCTGCTTATCGTCACCATCGGTATTGTCGAGATCGTTCGTATTGCCCTAATCAACAATGTCTTTGACATCACCGGCGGTGCCAATGGCATTTTCGGCATTAGTCGCCCCCTGCTCTTTGGCTTCAAAATTGCCAAACCGATCCATTTTTACTATTTCATCTGGGGTTTTGCCGCCCTGACCATCTTTCTCTTCCTGCGTCTGGAACATTCCCGTTTTGGAAGGGCACTGCTCTACATCAAGGAGGATGAGGTCGCAGCCGGTGGCAGTGGTATCGATGTCGCTCGCTACAAGTTGGAGGCTTTTGTCCTTGGAGCCATTTGGGCTGGCATGTGTGGTACCATTTATGCCTCCAAGATGACCATTATCGCCCCGGAATCTTTCTCGTTCGCCGAATCGGTTATTTTATTCACCATCGTTATTCTCGGGGGGGCAGGCAGTATACCCGGAGTCATTCTCGGCGCCTTCCTTCTGGTCGGTCTTCCTGAAGTCTTTCGTGGACTTGCCGAATACCGGTTGCTGGTATTTGGGGCTGCGATGATGGTGATGATGATCTTTCGTAATCAGGGGCTGCTGCCCCCCGGTCCCAAACAGTATGACCTTGGAGATTTGAAGCCAACGGGAGGTGTCAAATGACCGCCCTGTTGCAGGTGGAAAATCTTTCCAAACGCTTCGGCGGCCTCATGGCCGTGAACGAAGTCAACTTTGAGGTCGAAGAGGGAAGTATCGTCGGTCTGATCGGGCCCAATGGTGCAGGTAAAACAACAGTATTTAACCTGATTTCAGGCAACTATCAGCCCAACACCGGGACGGTGCTTTTCGACGGCACCAATTTGGTGGGATTACCCACCCACACCATTGTTGAGCAGGGGCTTGCCCGGACTTTTCAAACAATCCGCCTTTTTCAGAACATGTCTGTGCTGGAAAATGTGCTGGCCGGTTGCCACTGCCGGATGCGGTCGGGGTCACTCTCCGCCATGCTGCGCACCAAGGCGCAACGGCGTGAAGAAAAAGAGGCCATGGCCAAGGCCATGGCTGAACTTCATTTTGTCGGCCTGGCCCATGAATGGGAGAACAAGGCTAAAAATCTGTCGTATGGTAACCAGCGGTTGTTGGAAATCGCTCGTGCCCTGGCCACCCAACCCAAACTGGTGGTGCTCGATGAACCAGCCGGCGGAATGAACGATCAGGAAACCAAAGAACTCATTCAACTGATTCGTGCCATCCAGGAACGCGGCATCACTGTACTGCTGATTGAGCACGACATGGGCCTGGTGATGCAAGTATGCTCCTCCTTGATTGTGCTGGAGTATGGCATCAAAATCGCTACTGGCTCACCTGCCGAGATTCAGGCCAACCCGAAGGTTATCGAGGCCTATCTCGGCGTTGATGACGAATAGAGGAACATCCATGCTGCTTACCATAGAAAACCTTCGGGTCAACTACGGCAATGTCGAAGCCCTGCACGGGATTTCCCTGCAAGTGGCGGAGGGCGAGATTGTGACCATTCTCGGGGCAAACGGCGCGGGGAAATCGACCACCTTAAATGCGATCAGCGGTCTGGTGCAAATCACCGCCGGTTCGATTCATTTTCAGGATGCGCCCCTGCACAAACTGCCGGCCCATGAGATCGTCAAACTCAAGGTCACCCAAAGTCCGGAAGGACGCCGCGTCTTCGGCACCCTGACCGTGGAGGAAAACCTGATGCTTGGTGCCTTTACCTCAGTCAATACCGCTCGTATCCGCGCCAGTAAAGAGTGGATTTTAGAACTGTTTCCCCGACTTGAGGAGCGACGTAAACAGTTGGCCGGGACCTTGAGCGGCGGTGAACAGCAAATGCTGGCCATTGGCCGGGCGCTGATGTCCAACCCCAAAATTCTGCTGCTCGATGAGCCCAGCCTGGGGCTGGCGCCGATTCTGGTCAAATCGATCTTTGACACAGTCAAGGCGATCAACGCCTCCGGGGTAACGGTTATCCTGGTGGAACAAAATGCCAAAGCCGCCCTCAAACTCGCCCATCGCGGCTATGTGATGGAGGTGGGCAATATCGTTCTTGCCGATACCGCCGCCAACCTGCTCAAAAATAGACAGGTCCAGCAGGCCTACCTCGGTGGCGGGCATTGATAGGGATTCCTCTTTCCCGACCAACTAACAAAATGGCCGTGCCGGTTTCCCGGTGCGGCTTTTTTTTTAACTTTTTCTCTCCCGGATGGCGCTTTGGACCGCACTTCTTCAGTCAAACGAGGGATTGCCCAATCAGACACAACAGGGGAAATCTATTTCGGAGAAACATCATTATCCAAGAGCGCCTCATCTGGGTATACTTCGTTATAAGGAAACGACCCATGGGGGAATGACGTCACCAGCCCCCGATCCCAGCCAACCATTTTTTTCGATCATAGACTAATATGAAGCCAACAAAAAAATACGCGGCAATGGTCGTGTTGACTATCTGTTTTTCGATGATGACATCAGAGGTTTTGGCCAGGATTTCTGTCCGAGACCGCTGTGAGCAGACATTAAAGATGATGGGCGTGGAGACTTCGGGTACGGAGCGCGGGTGGGCCTCATTGTGCGCCGGGGTGATCAAAAACGAACCGATAACCCGGTACGGTAAATGGTATGGCCCAGGCTACTGGGGTGGCGGCGAGGATCCCGATAAGGCAGGGCTTGCCCCTCCGGTTGATTCGTTGGATGCGGTCGCGATGCGCCATGATTTTGGTTATGTGATCGCGGAGAAATACGGCAAAATCTACGGTAAGCAGTATGAGTTCAAACTCAAGGCAATGGCAGATATGGTGGCGGTAAAGGATGCGATGAAATTACCATCAGATCCAAAAAAATGGGATAGGGTCCCCGCTGATCCTGAGGCGGCTTCCCGTTACCGTGACCGTATTGTTACAGGATTTATCATTGAGTCGGATATTTATAAAAATCTGGCAGATGCCACCAGGGTGGGCGATGTGGTCACCAGCCCCTTTATTAACTGGTTCGACCAGATTGATTACACCCAGGTGCCTGATCTGGAAAAATTTAATCGTGAGGTGACGAGCCATATTAACGGGTGGAAAAAACAAGTCGCGAAAAAGGCCGAAGAAGATCGGAAGTTGAAGGAGGCGGCGGAAAAGGAGAAGGCTCGGCAAGAGGAAGAATTTCGCGAGGCTGAGAGGAAAGAACAGGCCGATAAAGAGAGGGCAGAACGAAAGGCGAGGGAGGCACGGGAAGCCAGGGAACGTCTGAAGGAAAAGATTGAAAAGAGCAAGCGGGATCCTGAGCCCGCAAAGGAAGAAAAGAAGGAAAAAAAGAAAAGTTACGAGGAGATGACCCCTGAAGAGCGACGGGAAGCGTTGAAAAAGAACTATCCCGAGGCTTGGAAAGGGTTGAAGGAGAGCCTTGTTGGCGCTGAGCGGCAAGAGGAACAACGCGAAGCAGACCCGGTGGATAAAAGTGTCGAGCAGGAAGAACAGGAGCCGCAGGGCAGGCCGCCCGCTGAAAAGGCACCGCTCAGAGTGACGGCCTCCGGTTCGTTTGATGAGGATTGTAGTTCCAGTGGGTACTCCAATATTGTAACGACAACCATCACCGTATCCTTATGGAATGTGGGCAGCCAAATGCCCGGCTACGGTGAGGCGAGCATGCGATCCATTTCCGTTTCCTCCCTCAATGGTTCCAGTTCGGAAACGACCTGCGGCGGTACATTCTCCGGGGGGCCCAATGGGGTGCTGAGATTTCACGGAGAGTGCGCAGGGACAACCTTATCGCTCAAAGGGGGCAGCACTATCAATGCTGGCGGAGTCACGCTGACGATTTCAGATCCTTCCGCCTTCAGTGACTGGGAGCAATAAACACAGAGGTCCTCCCTCTGGTGCTGTCCGGCGGCAAACTCGCGGTGGTCATAGATGATGAAGTCGTAAAAAGTCTCGGCACGAAGATTTGTGCTCAATATAAAGGATCTTTATGCACGATCAACATCTACATGTAATGTGTAAGCGTCTAATCAAGCACCTCCATACCCATTTGCAGCATCTGTAATTTGTTGATATTCCATGGCAGAAGCGCCTCGTAGTCTTCCACGGATTGGGCGTTGGGCAGGTGTGCAAAGATATAGCGGAGATAGCTATAAGGCTCGCAGTTGTTTGCCCTGGCGGTCTCGATCAGGCCGAAGAGCATCGCGCTGGCCTCGGCGCCTTGGGGTGTTCCAGCAAAGAGCCAGTTCTTACGGCCCAGCACGAAG
>JAQUEZ010000374.1 GCA_028684915.1 Desulfobulbus sp. | reverse complement strand
ACGCCGAACCGGCGATTTCGCGGTGAACAGGCAATTACCGCGGGTGGCATTGCAGCCACCAGGAGCACCAGAGCTTTGCCTGGCGCACAAGCGATTGCAGGGTGCCGGAGGTGCAAGGCATCGGCCTCTGCAGCGTACACCTGCACATAACAGGCCGATAACACCAGATTCGGTGGCCCCGTGATCGCTTACCCCTTAGAGGTCTAAACTGGTCGTGTCATGATTCATCACCTCAGCCCCATCTTCGGTGACGATGACCATATTTTCCAGACGAATACCACCCCAGTCTGCCAGGTACAGTCCGGGTTCCACCGTGACCACCATACCGGCCTGCAGTTGCTTGGTACCGCGGGGCGAAAGTCGGGGCTCCTCGTGGACGGCGATACCGACACCATGCCCCAGGCCATGCCCAAAAACAGCACCATACCCGGCATCAATCAGCACCTGACGCGCAGCCCGATCAACCTCGACCCCGGTAACCCCGGCCCGAATGGCGTTGATCCCGGCAAGCATGGCTTTGCGTACTATCCGATGCCGTTCGATAAAGGTCTGATTAGGTTTCCCGGCAACAAAGGTGCGGGTCATATCCGAACAGTAGCCATCCAAAATCAGGCCCATATCGACCAGCACCAGATCTCCAGCCTCCAGGATCCGATCAGTGGGCACGGCATGGGGCTTGGCCGCGTTGGTACCAAAGGCGACGATGGTGTCGAAGCTCGGTCCTTCAGCGCCCATTTCGCGCATGGTCAACTCCAAGGCTAGGGCAACCTCGCGCTCGCTCATCCCCGGTTCAAGGGTCTGGTAGACCGACTGGAACACCTTCTCGTTCAGATCAGTGGAGCGTCTGAGCAGCACCAGCTCTCGCTCGTCCTTGATCGCCCGCATCTTCTCCACTAATTCGCTTTCCGCCTTTAACTCCAGCCCCTTTTGCGTGGCCATCTTTTCCAGACGAAGGAAGGAGGAGTAGAGGAAATAGTCACTTTCAAAGGCGAGCGTTTTCAGGCTAAGCCTGCTGCACTGTTTTTCCAGTGATTTCAGCAATCCCTTGGTGTAGGTATCCACCGTGAAGAGGGGCGCCTCTGCCTCGGCTTGGAGGGTGAAACGGGAATCGGTCAGCAGGACCGGTTTGCCGGTGGCGGGAATAAGGAGAAAACCGGAGGTTTCCTGGATGCCGTGGTCCGGCGCGGTATACCCACTGAGATAGCGTCGATTCTCGGGCTGGGAGACAATTAAGCCGTCGATCTTGCGCCGGCGTAGGGTTTGCTGTAATCGGTCGAGCCGACCCTGTTCAGGACAGTACATGATCAGAGCTTCAGCCAGGCCTTGAGCTGGGCCTTGAATTGTTCCAATGCCTGACCGTACTGGCCGTCCAGATCGGCCTCTAGCCTTACCCACTGCTCTTTGAACTGTGGTTCGGTTGTGGGGTCGAATTTGAGGCTGTCGGCTTGCATTCCCTTACGGAGCAACATCTGTTCAATCTGCATCCGCACCTGCTCCTTGAGCTGATCATGGAGTTGCTGGCGATGCTGGCCATACTGGTGGGCAATGGTCTGCAACTCTCGACACAGGGCGCCGATGTCAGGCGTGGCTGTATTGAGTTCAACGATCCCACTGATTGCCCGCTCAAGGCGGGAGACGCCTTCTTCGTCGCGGGGGAGGAAGAGGTTGCGCAACAGGGAGCTCAACATCCCCTTGCGAACTGCTTCCTGCTCAGCTGGCGCAAACTCGCCCAGAATCTCCGCCAACGAGGGCTTGTTGCCGTTGAGGAATTCGACCGTGCTCTGCATGCCCTTTTTCAAATTCTCTTCATGACGCATTTCCTCGGGTGTGGCCATGCCCATACGAGCGGCACGCTCCATCACCAAGTCCATGGTCGATTTAATTCCAGCCATTAACAAATTCTCCTTGTTCTTCGTCGGGTAGAGGGAATTCGGCGTCCGGGGGGGATCTCATTCTGCCGAAAATTCAACTGCATATTTTTGGTCGGTTTATTTGCTCCAACCATACTGGTTAGGATTCAGTTTGTGGCTACCGAATATAAACACTGTCGCCGGAAACTACAAGCGGCCCGACTCGACCAGACGGGCAGCAAAAAAACCATCCAAACCGTCGGCCGGGTTAGAGCGGAAACAGCCGTGGTCATCGACCAGGCGTTGTCCGCTTTCGGGCAAAAGAGGGCCAACCGGGTCCAGGGAAAATTGGGGACAACGCGCAAAAAAGAGTGCAAGAACTTTTTGATTCTCCTCCGGCTCAAGCGAGCAGGTGGCATACAACAGCACCCCACCGGGTTTGAGCAGATGCGCGGCAACCTCAAGCAGATGCACCTGGGTCTGCTGGTATTGAACAAAGTCCTCGGGTGAGCGGTTCCAGCGGATATCGGGCTGCCTGCGAATAACGCCGGTTCCCGAACAGGGCGCATCGATCAGAATCGCATCAAAGCGTTCGGGACGGGTGGCGGCATAACTCTGCAAATCGGAGCGAACAGCAATCACCGACTCCCGCTGCCCAAGACGCAGAAGGTTCTCCCTAAGCAGACGATAGCGCCGACTATCCGGCTCGACCGCCACCACCGTGCCGCCGACTGGCAGCATCTCGACTAAATGGGAGGTCTTGCCGCCGAGACCGGCACAGCCGTCGAGAATCCGGCATCCATCCGGCAGCTTACCCACCAGAAGCGAGGCCAACTGGGCGGCTTCATCCTGGATCTGAAAAAGTCCCTCACCAAATCCTGGCAAAGAGGCAATAGACCCTGGAAAATCTTCAATGGTGAGGGCTTGGGGACTGAAAAAACCAGGCACAGCCTTGATCCCGGACTTTTCCATCATTTTTTTCAACGCCGGACGACTGCTTCGTCGTCTGTTCACCCGTAGGGTCAGGGGTGGCTCGCTATTGTTGCAGGTGCAGATGGCCTTGGCCTTGGTTTCGCCAAACGCCTCTTGCCAGCGATCAATCAGCCAGGCCGGGTGGTTGAGTATGGGTGGTTCAGCCTCGGCCAACTGCTGAGGTCCGGGCAAATCGGCCCGATTTCTGGCCACATTGCGCAAAATGCCGTTGGCAAACCCAATCAACCAGGCGGGCTGCCCAGAACTTTTCAGGGTGTTCACCGTAGTGTTGACCGCAGCGGACTCGGGAATCCGGCTTAAAAAGAGGAGCTGATACACGCCGATTCGCAGGGTCATGAGGGTGCGCGGTTTCATCTTGCGCAAGGGATGCTTCGAAAAACGGCGAATAATATGGTCCAGATACTCTTTCTGCCGCAAAACCCCATAGATCAAAGTCTTGACGAGAGCACGGTCAATATCCGCCACCTGCTCGATGGTACTATGGAAAAGGAGATCTACCGAGTTGTGAGTGGTGGCCCAAAGGCACAGGACCTCGACCGCGGCAGCACGAGGGGAAACAGGGGGAGACGTTGGGGTCATGGATAAAAAGCAGGCAAAGGAAGAATAAAGATACGCCACACCTCTCGCAATTATGGGAAAGGGGGCATAATAGAGCCCCACTCTGCCAGGTTACCGGCGAAAAGCAATAATTTTCGTCATTCTTCCATCCAAGTCCGCCGGTAAAAAGGAAGAACTATTGCCAACCAACGTCAATACCCACTGTTTCTCCTTGACAGTGAAAAGGTGGGTAAGGTAAATAGGGGCCTACATTTATGCCGGAGTGGTGAAACTGGTAGACGCACTGGACTCAAAATCCAGCGGGGGCGACCCCGTGTCGGTTCGATTCCGACCTCCGGTACCAGTAAATTCAAGGGCTTACAGAGATTGACTCTGTAAGCCCTTTTTTTTCACTTGCATGAACTTGCATTGCTTCGAAACCGGGAGTTGAACCTGCCGCCTCCCTTATAGCGCAAGGCTTTCCGGGTATACCGGGATACATCCGGAATACCTGCAATGTCACGGATTAAGTATGGTGCCCCCCGAAAACCAAAGCCAAGGAGCGGCGCTTATTGCGGTCCGCGTGAATGCGATTGTTAAGCATTTTTTTTCTGTCTCGGATTACTTCTGTTTTCTTTGGTGATTAACGACTCTGTCGGTTCGATAATAACTCTAGCTTCATATCCAAATTCGCGAATAATAGTGGCCACTGGAACCTTTTTCTCTTTCGCTATAGCCATGGCTTTGTTTAAGACTTCGTGAGGTATACCTTCTTCCGAATGAATTACAGTATGTAGGTGGTAAACTGCTTCTTCTTGGTTCTCTGTCGTAGTTAGCCCCTCTATAAGTTTTTCTGGATCGACAGAAAAAGCTTCTTCTAATCCTGCCCCATGGAATCCAAATGTTTGTTTGACTGGAGATTCGGGATCTTCATGGGAACGAATAGTAAACAAGTCTTCATCTGTGAAAGGGATATGAAAATCATTAAATTTTATGAATGGCATTTTATCTAGACGCATTTCGAAATGGAAGTGCGGCGGATGGTTATTATGCCCTGCGTAGTCATTTCTAGTGCACCAGAACGTCCACTTTATATGCTTGTATCTAGCTGACCAGTGGAATAGCGCATTTGCATTCCCTTCCTGAGATAAATTATTGATATTTTTGAAGTGACTGTCGAAATTGCTAACCCATCGTAAATAAGCGGCAGACCTGAAATAACCCTTTATCTTTAAAATCTTTTCAACATGAGCTTTTTTTGCCTTCCCAGGTCTCAACAGCCAATGAAAGCATGGATTTTCTTTTGAGAAAGTGCTTATCGGCTTTCCACAGGAATCGCACACCCCTTTGCTAAAAGCCTCTGTAAATTCCTTATAGAGCTTTTCGGCTTCTTCTTGATTCTCTTTCTGAATCCTAAGACGTTCGTTTTCTGGAACGCTATTCAGGAATGCACGCTGTCTTTCCCATGTAGAATCGTCCATATTCCTTCTGCCTTCTGCCTAACGAATAAGGTTAGATTTTGAGAGCGCAGCGAACCAAAATCTGAACCGTTTGTTGGACAAGCCCGGTGGTCCTCTATAGAAAAGAGCTTTTTGGTGCCGAGGGATTGAATCAGGCGGTGGGG
>JAQUEZ010000010.1 GCA_028684915.1 Desulfobulbus sp. | reverse complement strand
GAAGAGAAAAAATGGAAACTATTCTCCGGAGATAGTTCAAGACATTTTTACTCTGAGATTTGGTGGAGAATTAATGCCATCATGCGACATAATCTCTGCCGCTACGGCTTAGCCTGACGGCTATGGGGGCTGGGGGAGAGATTCCCCCGGCTACCCGATTAACTAACACGGTCTATATGGTAGATTTCTTAGACCATCCTCCATGAGTCGCTAAATGATTGACTCTATCTAATTTTAAATTTGAATTTGCCCAACAATCATAGCAAAAATTTAAATTACCTTCTTTATTTGCTTGATATTTGTCATACCAACCAGTGGCAACAGGAGTGCTTATACTTGATAAACAATCTTCTCTATTGTTTCTATAAGCAGTAGTTCCAAAAACAGGAGGACCACAATAAAGCAATATTTTGTCTCCAAATAACATTGGTCCATTACATATGCACTTGCATGGAATTTCCCCAAAATCTCCACTTGCTGGCAATTTTCTAAATTCAGATTGTTTTTCTATTTTTATGATGTCAGGATATTTTGAAGCGAACCCTGAAATCATTTCATTGTTTATCGTGTTGTCATAGATGCTTACTCTCATTTCGTCAATGCAACCCCATGATTTTTCAGAAATTAAATTTAAAAGTAACCCATTGGTTGCGACAAATACAGTTCCAATGCAAGAGGAGTTTCTTAGTAGTTGCAGGCCCTCATTAAGAAATTTCCAGAACAAAGGCTCACCCGGACCATGCATTCTAATGTTATTGATAAAATATCCAGAACTTTCTGTTACTAATAAAAATTCTTTCAATTGTTCTAATGTTAGCTCATAGTTTGGGAAAAACTTTCTCATTTCACCATGTGCGCACATTTCACAATCATTTTGACATCTTGAGCACACCTCAAGTTTCATTTGAGGTATGAGTTTTTTATGGACTCTGCTTTCATTTTTTTTCATTTAGGAACCTTTTGTTCAACATATTATAAATACAACATTTTTTCTTTAACAAGTAATTATGTAGTTTTCTCGATAACAAGCACAGCTTTGCACGCAAGCTCACCAACGCTCCCGTGGCATCGGGGTACCCGGTCGGCAAAAGGTTATGGTCAAAAAAGGCTGTAACCGATCGAGTTCAAGTGGTTTTTATTTTTAGTGGGTATGCCAACCGGCCACATGATGTAGTATGGGGGCATGGAAACCCAAAAGTATCCTGTTGCCGGGACCGACTACCCACGGACTTTCCAAGAATTTGATATTTGGTTTGCCAGCGAAGAAAATTGCCTTCAATATGTTGCTAAGCTTCGATGGCCCGACGGTTTTCGTTGCCCCTCCTGCGGCGTAATAGCTGAAAATCCATCTCTGATGGAAAGAGGCCTTTATCTGTGCAGGCAATGCAAGCACCAAACTTCGATTACGGCTGGTACACTGTTCCATAAAACGCACAAACCACTTCGTATCTGGTTTCTGGCGATGTGGTTCGTCACGAGTCAAAAGCATGGGGCCAGTGCCCTTGGGCTGAAGAGAGTTCTTGGCCTCGGAAGCTACAATACTGCATGGGAGTGGCTGCACAAACTGCGTCGCGGAATGGTCCGCCCTGGACGAGACCAGCTGAAGAGCCCTGTTGAAGTTGACGAGACGTACATTGGTGGAGTTGGGGCACAAATCAGAGGGCGCGGTGCCGAAGGAAAGACAATTGTGGCGATAGCTGCTGAGATCAGAGGGAAAGGGCCTGGCAGAATACGCATGGCGGTGGTGCCGGATGTATCGTCGGAGAGTCTCCATACATTTATCGAGGATAATGTTCAGATGGGTTCCGAGGTGCGCACTGACGGATGGAGCGGTTACAAGGGCTTGGAAGACAAAGGATACCGGCATAAAGTCATAAACATTGCGGCAAGTGGCGATCCCGCTCATGTAGTCATGCCAAGAGTTCATCGAGTAGCTTCTCTCTTTAGTCGTGTGTGGCTTGGAACTCACCAGGGAGCAATTCGGCCACCACACTTGGCTTATTACCTTGACGAGTTCACGTTTCGATTTAATCGACGTAACTCGAAGACCCGAGGGTTATTGTTCTATCGGTTGATCGAACAGGCTGTAGATTGCGCCCCTGCTCCCCGTAAAATTTTGATTGGTGGACAACCACAACCTGTGGTGCGTGGTTGAGTAAACTGCATACCCACTTTATTTTTTTCAGATAAAACACCTTGACCGAATTTATGTCAATTTTTTATCTTTTGATTGCTTGATAACAAACACATTTCTCCTATTATACAGTTTCTGTTTATCCCTATGAGACCTTTACCGCCAAAGCTGCTCCGAGCCTACCAGGAACAGCTGAGCACATCCGACATAGACCGTAAACAACATGCCTATTATCTGAAGTGGTTTCGCTATTATTATGATTTTTGCCTGAAATATTCACTTAAGGGACCCAGAAGAGTTGGCCGACCTCCTTTCCTGATAGATCCCGCCCACCCAAGGCTGCTGACGCAGAAGAGCGCCCTCACCCTCGCGAACTGATCGCGAAAGCGCTGACCGGTAATATTCAGTCCTTTTTTCCCCCGCCAAAACAGATCAATTGCCTTGAACGCCAGATGCAGAACTCCGGTTTTGAGCTCTGGTAGGCCTTGCCGATTAAAGCCCCTCGTCTTCGCGCCATTCACGATACCCACGCTGTTTATAGCTGGTCCAATTGTTTCCACCCTTCTTTACGTCGTGGCCATCGTCGTGGCCATCCAAATAACTTTTTTGCAGGTATATGGCTTGAACGAAGCCTTCCGCTTCTAAACAACACAAACGGCTGCAAGGTTAGTCCAGCAAGGCCTAGCTGACAGTCGTGGTTTTGTCAAATTCTCCCCATTTCCTCAAGGGATAGAGAGGAAACGAGTCCCTTCCCTCCACCGTAATTTTTTGGCGAAAAAATTGTTTGCTCTAATTCTGGTCTAATTCTCGTTTGCTACAGTTAAATAAACGCGAATAACCGCGTCCATTCAACTTAATGGAGTATGAACGATGAAACGCAAATTATTTCTCACCGCATTTCCCCTTATGGTCGTTTCGATGTGCACCAGTGCTTTTGCAACCAGCATGGCGCAAAACGATGCTCTTGTCACCCCGCCGGCAAAAATCACCTTATCAAAAGCCATAGCTATTGCGGAACAGTTTACCCTAGGGACAGCCTCCAGGGCCGAGTTAGAGCACGAGCATGATCAGTGGCTCTATGATGTGGAGGTGGTGAACGGTCCTAAAGTCACAGATGTAAAAATCGATCCGGAAAGCGGCAAGGTGCTTACGGCCCTCCTGGACAAACCTGATAGCGATGATCACCGCGACCGGGATGAGGATGAGGAACACGAACATAAAGATTGACGCCAATACGGCTGTGCCGCGGCAGTCAATAACTTCGGTACAGTCGTCTGAAGCAAGAGCGGGGCCTGGAAACCAGGCAACAACCGAGCTTCTTATAAAATGAAGCGTCTTCCTTGATAAACGAAGAGATTTATTCCTTTGGCCGATAGGACAGGCGCCAGAGGCTTTTTTTACCTTTATGCAAAAAGCTCAACCCGTGAAGACCTTAGTTCAATACAATACACCCTATGGCAAGGTAGAAATATGAACGGTTATCGCCCTCAGAATTTTCAATCATCGTCGAGTAAAGTCCCGGAAGTAACCCTGCTTTTTTGGATAATAAAGATTGCTGCAACCACCCTGGGAGAAACAGGAGGCGATACGGTCTCGATGTCGCTGCACTTAGGATATCTGTGGGGTACAGCTATTTTTGCGGCTCTTTTTATGGTTGCAGTTGCCGCTCAAATCAGCGCCAGGGGATTTCATCCTCTCCTTTACTGGGCCACCATCATCGCGACCACCACTGTCGGCACCACGTTGGCGGATTTTGCCGATCGGTCGCTGGGTATAGGTTATACAGGAGGCGTACTCCTCCTGTGCATCTTGCTTTCGATGTCTCTGGTTATTTGGTACCGATCCTTGGGAACTCTTTCCGTTCAATCGATCAGTTCGGCAAAGGCTGAAATCTTTTATTGGGTCACCATCATGTTTTCCCAGACTTTGGGAACAGCATTGGGCGATTGGACTGCCGACACGGCCGGACTCGGCTACAGCGGTGGCGCGCTGATCTTCTCTATCATTTTGGCCATTCTTTTTGCCGCCTATTATTGGACGGATCTCTCCCGGACGCTGTTGTTTTGGGCGGCGTTTATCATTACAAGGCCCTTGGGCGCCGTGGTAGGGGATTGGCTCGACAAACCGTTGAACGCAGGTGGACTCGCATTGGATCGGGCCACGGCATCGGTTCTTCTTTTTACCTTGATGCTGGCGTGTATAGTCTTTTTTAAGCAAAAGGTGGCTGAGGCTATGCATTGATCCCGCAGAAACCGGGGGATGGGTACCAGGCTGTCCTGAAACAAACAGATTGCTTCATCTTTGGGGGGAGGTACAGATGCGGGTTTTGTTGGTTGAAGACGATCCGATGATAGGGGCGGCCATTCAAGACGCTCTCAAGGATGCCTCCTATGCCGCCGATTGGGTCAAAGATGGGCAAGCTGCTCTCGACACTCTGCGATTTCAGCCGTACGACATCCTTCTCTTGGATCTGGGCTTGCCCGGCAAAGATGGGGTGGAGGTGCTGCAACAAATCCGTAGCCAACAGAATCCAATCCCGTTGCTGATCATTACCGCCCGAGATGGACTTGATGACCGGATTCGTGGGCTTGACGATGGCGCTGATGATTATGTACTCAAACCGTTTGCCATGGCAGAGTTGCTTGCCCGGATGCGTGCGGTGTTGCGGCGCAAGGGTGGGGCGGCCAACCCGCTGTTAACCAATGGAATAGTTGCCTTAGATCCCGTGACCCGTGAGGCGACCGGTCCGGCTGGAGTCCCTGTACAGCTTTCCAGTCGAGAGTTCGCGTTATTACAGGCATTGCTTGTTCGTCCAGGTGCGATCCTCTCCCGCAGCGAACTCGAGGATCGCATCTACGGCTGGGGCGATGAGGTCGAAAGTAATGCAGTTGACTTTTTCATCCATGCGCTTCGTAAAAAATTGGGGAGTGAGGTGATCAAAAATATTCGAGGTGCGGGATGGATGGTCGCAAAAAACAAAGAATAAATGGATTCGAACAACGGAAAAAATTGATAAGCCGTTTTTTGCTCGGGCATAATTTTGTTAAACTCAAAGTGTTGTTGTCGAGGTTTCCTGTGAGGATGGCACGTATTGATTCGCTTCAAGGGCGGTTGGCGCTTTGGCTCTCCGTGGCAATTATCAGTGTTGCCGTGGTGGCGGGCATGATTGCCTTTGTCGCCGCATTTCGTGAAGCCCACGAGCTGCAGGACGACATGTTACGCCAGACGGCGGCGCTTTTGGAGCAAAACGGTTTAAGCGGGAGACCCCAAGCCGCTCTTGGAGCGAGCGTGATCAGTGACCCGGAATCCCGCCTTCTGGTGCAGATGCTTCCAAGTGAGCGGGTGAGTGGTGGACCGCACACCGATGCCACTTTCCCCCTTGCATTATCGCCGAGTCTTGCCGATGGCTTGCACACCGTCGTGGTCGGTCACGAAACCTACCGAGTTCTGGTCCGAACCCTTACGCAAAACCATCGTCTCGCCGTGGCTCAGGCAACGGCTTTTCGCGATGAAATCGCCCAAGATAGTGCTCTGCATACGCTGTTACCGTTTCTTTTCTTGGTGCCTTTTTTGATCGTTGTCGCCTCCTCTCTCATCCGGACAATTTTTCATCCCATTGCACGCCTTTCCCAGCAGATTGACCACCGAAGTGAGCAGGAGTTGCATCCCCTTACTGTGGAAGCGTTTCCGCAGGAGATTCGGCCTTTTGTCATTGCTATTAATCGACTGTTCCAACGTGTAGACCAATCAATGGCTTTGCAGCGACGTTTTATTGCCGATGCAGCCCATGAATTGCGTTCCCCGATGACGGCGCTTTCGCTCCAGGCGGAACGATTAGCAGAGGCAGAAATGTCTTCTTCTGGGCGGCAGAGACTTGGTGACCTGCGTAAAGGCATTGAACGGGCAAGGAAGTTGTTGGACCAACTTTTAACTTTTGCCCGGTCGCAGGCAATGAGCACCGGCCCGTCTCCACCACTTTCCGTACAACAGGTCTATCGACAAGTGCTGGAGGATTTGCTGCCGCTGGCAGAGGCCAAAAGTATTGATATTGGGATCACGAGTGCTGTCGATGCCTGGTTGGCTATCAACGCCGTTGACTTGCTCACCTTGGTGAAAAATGTGGTGGACAATGCTCTTCGTTATACCCCGCCCAGCGGACGCGTTGACTTATCGGTCTCCATCGCACCGGGAACGGTAAACTTGGTGGTTGAGGATAACGGGCCCGGCATTCCTAAAGAGGAGCGGGAGCGGGTATTTGATCCATTCTACCGTGTCTTGGGCAATGAACAGATCGGTTCAGGGCTTGGATTATCCATTGTGCGGACCATTGCGCAGCGCATCGGTGCCAGTGTCACATTGGCTGCAACCGATCCGCTAACAGAGACCGGTCTCCGGGTGATGATCACTTTGGTCGATATGGGCAATGATGACGAAGGATTGTGAAGAGGCCCAGAGTTCGGGGAAAAACAGCTCTCCTGGAAACGCGTTTTTCACGGTGCGAAGGCATACCTCAGATATTTTTTCGAGCTTCATCATTTCTTCATATACCTTTTGTTATGGTGCCGCCCAAATCCACACTGATCGCGCCAGGAATGCCGCGTTCAGATAACCCCCTGATCCAGGAAGAAAAATAAGATGATGCGCTCAACATTTCTCCCGTTTTCAAAACCTTCTATTTCCGAGGCGGAAATAGAGGCGGTTGCCGAGGTTCTGCGTTCCGGCTGGATAACCACCGGGCCTAAGGCCGCCGCATTCGAACAGTCCTTTGCCGACTATTGCCAGGCGCCGGGAGCGGTGGCCTTGAGTTCCGCCACCGCTGGTATGCATCTTTTGTTGGTCGCCATGGGTATTGGTCCGGGGGATGAGGTCATTACTCCTTCGCTCACCTGGGTATCGACAATCAACCTGATTCGCCTGCTCGGAGCAACGCCGGTCTTTGCCGATATCGAACGCGATACCCTGATGGTTTCCCGGGAAACCATTGAGCCCCTGATCACAACGCGGACGCGGCTGATCATTCCGGTGCATTTTGCCGGTGCAGCGGTGGATTTGACACCTCTGCGGCAGATGGCTGCCGCCCGCAATATTCCCCTGATCGAAGATGCCGCGCACGCGGCCGGGACCGAATACCAGGGGGAAAAGATCGGTCAGCGGGGCACGACGATTTTTTCCTTCCATCCGATCAAGAACCTGACCTGCGGTGAAGGCGGCATGTTCTGTTCCGACGATGCCGATCTGCTTGAACATATCCGCCGCTTGAAATTTCACGGCCTTGGCGTGGACGCCTTTGACCGCACCATGCAGGGCCGTTCTCCCCAGGCCGAGGTGCAGGAGCCGGGCTTCAAATACAACCTGACCGACATGGCCGCAGTGCTCGGCCTGGGCCAGTTGGCGAGCCTTGATGCCTTTATCGAAAAACGCACCGCGTTGGCAAGTCGCTACCTTACCCTGCTTGCTGATGTGCCGGAAGTGCTGCCGCTTGTCCCGCCGGCGTACCCTATGCGCCATGCCTGGCATCTTTTTGTGGTCCGGGTGGACAGTAAAAAGGCCGGCATGGATCGGGATCGGTTCATGGCGGAGTTGAAAAAACGCAACATCGGCACCGGGATCCATTTCAAGGCTGCGCACCTGCAGCGTTACTACCGCGAAGCCATGCCTCAGGCGGAAGGCAGCTTGGCGAACACTGAATGGAATTCGGCGCGCCTCTGTTCTCTGCCGCTATTTCCGGCCATGGATCTTGACGATGTGGATGATGTCGTAGGGGCGATCAAGGAGGTGCTCGCATGAGCGGAGTGCCTGACTTTTCCGTGGTCATACCGGTTTATAACGAGCAGGAAAATCTTGCCGAACTGTTCGACCGTTGTTTGACCGCTTGCCGGAGTACGGGACGCAGTTTTGAGTTGATTCTCGTAGACGACGGCAGCCGGGACGGTACCCGGGCCATGATTCTCGATGCTGCAGATCAGCACCAGGAAATCATAGGGATCATTCTCAACCGTAATTACGGGCAGCACGCGGCGGTTTTTGCCGGCCTGCAGCAGACCAGGGGCGAGATCGTCATCACCCTGGATGCCGACCTGCAAAATCCTCCTGAGGAGATTCCCAATCTTGTCCGGGCCATGGACGAGGGCGTCGATGTGGTGGGCACGATACGCGAAAACCGGCAAGACAGCCTTTTTCGCCGGGTAGCCTCCAATCTGGTCAACCGCATGGTGCAACACTCAACCGGGGTGATGATGCATGATTACGGTTGCATGCTGCGCGCCTACCGCAGATCGATTGTCCAGGCCATGCTGCAATGCTCAGAACGCTCTACCTTTATTCCTATTCTTGCCAATACCTTTGCTGGCAGCACCAGCGAAATCAGAGTCCGGCATGCTCGGCGCGAAAACGGGCAATCCAAATACAGTTTTTTGAAACTGATTTCCCTCCAGTACGACCTGCTGACCTCGATGTCCACCTTTCCCCTGCGCTTGCTTTCCTTTCTCGGCGCAGTGATCTCCCTTTGTGGGATATCCTTTGGTTTATTGTTGATGCTGCTGCGGGTTGTCTACGGTGCCACTTGGGCCGCCGAAGGGGTTTTTACCCTTTTTGCCTTTTTGTTTGTCTTCATCGGCGCCCAGTTTATCGGCCTTGGTCTGCTCGGCGAATATATCGGCCGCATCTATCATGATGTCCGCAGCAGGCCACGTTTTTTTATCCATGAAATCAGAGGGGCAGGCAATGCCGCCGCTGATCTGTAAGGAACACATCCGTCAAAAAAACCTTGCTCGTGAGCTTTTTGCCGACTGAAGATCCTGCCTCAATGAACAAAGAGATTTCTCCCTGTGGTTGCAATGCCATCCGGCGGGCGATTTTTTTATGCGCATCGTGCCACCCAGCCTCGATGTCATTGCGAACGAATGTAAGGAATTTCCTCGTGTTATGGATCGTTCTTAAAGGATAGATTATTCATCCTTATCCTTGTGCAAAAGCTCTACTCTCAGTCTTTTTTAATTTTGATTCAGGAGTGAATAATGAAAGTTGTTGTCTTGGCCTATCACAACATCGGATGCGCCGGTATCAGGGCCCTATTGGCCAATGGATACGAAATAGAGGCCATCTTTACCCATCGCGACAATCCGCAGGAAAACATCTGGTTCAATTCGGTGGCCGAACTGGCCGCGGCCAACGATATTGCGGTGTATGCACCAGAGGATATCAACCATCCCTTGTGGGTGGATAAAATCCGTAAAATGCAGCCGGATATCATCTTTTCCTTTTATTACCGCAATATGGTGGGGGCGGAGATCCTGGCGATCCCGCCTTCGGGCTGTATCAATCTGCATGGTTCGCTCCTGCCTCGTTATCGCGGGCGATGCCCGGTGAACTGGGCCTTGATCCACGGTGAGCGGGAAACGGGTGTCAGCCTGCATTACATGACCCCGAAACCCGATGACGGCGATATCATAGCGCAGAAAAGTGTTGCCATTGACGATGCCGATACCGCCTTGACGCTCTTTGCCAAACTGGATCTGGCTGCAACCGTATTGCTTGATGATCAGCTGCCCAAAATCAAAGCCGGAACGAACGAGCGTCTCCCCCAGGATAAAGAGCAGGCCAGCTATTACGGTGGCCGGGGCCCGCAGGACGGGGAGATCAACTGGAGCCAGAGTGCGGTAACCATCCGCAACCTTGTCCGTGCCGTTACCAGACCCTATCCCGGAGCCTTTACCTATCTGGTGAACCGCAAGTGTATTTTGTGGCAGGTCACCGTTACCCCACAAGCAGAAAAGTTGACTCCGGGCACGGTGATTTCAACCAGTCCCCTGACCATCGCCTGCGGCGAGGATGCGCTTATCGTGGAATTCGGCCAGATGGAAAACGGGGTGTATCTCAACGGCAGTCGTCTGGCCGAGGAGATGAACCTGGCGGTTGGCATGCGGCTCAATGGCAAGGCCGGTGATATCAGCGAACGCAGGTACAAAAAACATGTGCTCATCCTGGGGGTGAACGGATTTATCGGTAACCATCTGAGCGAACGGCTCCTGGAGTCCGGTCGTTACGAGGTACACGGTATGGATCTGGGCACCAGCAGTATCCAGCATCTCATCGGTCAGCCGAATTTTCATTTCACTGAAGGGGATATTTCGATCATGCGGGAATGGATCGAGTATCACGTGCGTAAATGCGATGTCATCCTGCCGCTGGTCGCCATTGCCACCCCGATCGAGTATGTGCGCAACCCCCTGCGCGTTTTTGAACTTGATTTCGAGGAAAACCTGCGGGTTGTCCGTTATTGCGCTAAGTACGGCAAGCGGTTGATTTTCCCCTCCACTTCGGAGGTGTACGGCATGTGCCAGGATGACGAGTTTGACGAGCGACAGTCCAACTTCGTCCTCGGGCCCATCCATAAACAGCGCTGGATCTATTCCTGCAGCAAACAGATGCTGGATAGGGTCATCTGGGCTTACGGGGCCAGTGAAAATCTGCCCTTTACCTTGTTCCGCCCTTTTAACTGGGTCGGTCCCAAACTGGATTCACTGCAGTCTGCGCGTATCGGCAGTTCCCGGGTTATCACCCAGTTTATTTTGAATCTTGTCGAGGGAACCCCTATTCGCCTGGTTGACGGCGGGCGGCAGAAACGGTGTTTTACCGATGTGAATGACGGGGTCGAATGTTTGTTCAGGATCATCGAAAACAAGGGCGAGCGCTGTAACGGACAGATTTTCAACATCGGTAATCCAGACAATGAGTACTCCATGCAGGAGCTTGCCCAGATTCTCCGCCAAAAATTTGCCGACCATCCGCTTCGGGCGCATTTTCCTCCGGAAGGCGGAATCCAAAACATCGAAGCCCGAGCATACTATGGCGCGGGCTATCAGGATGTGCAGCACCGGCGGCCCTCCATCCGCCAGGCCCGGACTGTCCTCGGCTGGGAGCCAAAGGTCTCTTTTGAGCAATCGGTCAGTGCAACCTTGGATTATTTCCTCAACGACCTGGTTACCTCCTTACCGGTGGGCGCATGAGCCATGTTGGCCTGCGTGTGGATGTTGACACCCTGCGCGGAACTCGCCTGGGGGTGCCGAATCTTCTTGCCCTTTTTGCGCGTCATCACATTCAGGCTACCTTTTTTTTCTCGGTAGGGCCGGACAATATGGGGCGCCATCTCTGGCGGTTGTTGCGCCCCCGCTTTCTCCTCAAGATGCTGCGCACACGGGCCGCGAGTCTCTACGGTTGGGATATCCTCTTGCGTGGGACTCTCTGGCCGGGGCCTGAAATCGGCCTCCGCTGTGCGTCGATTATTCGCGAGAGCGCAGAAGCCGGACATGAGGTGGGGCTGCACGCCTGGGATCACCATCGCTGGCAGTCCCGCTTGGAGCGCCAGGGACAACAGGAGCTTTTAGGCGCGATTCGTCAAGGGTATGAAGCCTTGAGCCGGATTTTAGGTAAGGGGCCGGATTGTTTTGCCGCACCTGCCTGGCAGGTGACCCCGGAGGCTTTAGCGGTGCTCGAACAATTTGCCTTTCGTTATCAATCCGATTGTCGCGGGAGCGGGCCTTTCCAGCCCGTCATTGAAGGGCGGCGTTACCGGCATGTCCAAGTGCCGACCACCTTGCCCACCTACGATGAACTCATCGGCCTTGCCTGTACAGCGGAGAGTTACAACGAGCATCTGCTTGGGTTGATCAGCCCTGAGCGCTCGAACGTGTTGACCATTCACGCCGAGGTGGAAGGGGTCGCCTGCCTGGCCCAGTTTGCGGATTTTCTCGAGAGGGCCAAGGAGCGTGGCATTGTATTTGAGCCCCTTTGGGCAACACTTTCCCGAACCGACAACATTCCAGAGGCTGCCATTGTGCAACAAACCGTTGTTGGTAGAGACGGATGGCTCGCCTGCCAGGAAACCAGCGCCGGGCCATTGCAGGCCATGCCAGGAGTTTGAATGCCATGAATGATTTAAACATGCCACAAACACGACAGCGAACAGTTGTGTATGTTCTCTTGCTGCTGTCTTTTTATGTTCTTGCCTATTTGGTTCCCTTGGGGGCTCGCGATCTTTTTGTCCCCGATGAAACCCGCTATGCGGAAGTCCCCCGGGAGATGATTGCCAGCGGTAACTGGGCCGTGCCCCACCTGGATGGGGTCCGTTATTTTGAAAAACCGGCCTTGGGCTATTGGGTGCATGCGGGTTCCCTGATGCTGTTTGGCGAAAATAATTTTGCGGTACGCTTTCCCTCGGCGCTTGCGGTGGGCTTGTCAGCCCTGCTTGTTTTCCTCATTGGAAAAAAAATCCGATGGAGCCAAGAGGAACAGCAACCGCCGTTTGCGCCGATCGCCGCGGCCCTGGTTTTTCTTTCCTGCTTTGAGGTCTTTGGCGTTGGCAATACTGCGGTGCTGGATAATCTGTTTTCTTTTTTTCTTACCGCCTGCATAGTCTTCTTTTATTGGGCCACGGAGCAAACACCAGGCAGTTCCCGGGAAAAGATGTGGTTGATCCTTGCCGGTCTGCTTTGCGGTCTTGCCTTTCTCACCAAAGGCTTCCTCGCTCTGGCCGTGCCGATTTTGGCCCTGGTGCCCTATCTTCTCTGGCAGCGCCGTTTTATCGATATTCTGCGTATGAGTTGGCTGCCGATTCTCGTCGCCGTGATCGTGGCCTTGCCCTGGGCGTTGCGTGTTCACCTTAAAGAGCCAGATTTTTGGAATTATTTTTTCTGGAACGAGCATATCCGTCGTTTTGCCTCCAGCAATGCCCAGCATAAGGAATCGATCTGGTTTTTTCTCCTTGCCGCACCTGGACTGGTCTTCCCGTGGACCTTTTTGATTCCTGCCGCAGGTTCGGGTATCAAACAGCTCTGGCGTGAGCAACCAGAATGCTCAAACTTACTCAAGTTCTGTTTGTGTTGGCTGTTTGTTCCCTTTCTCTTCTTTTCGTTGTCGAACGGGAAACTGCTCACCTATATTCTCCCCTGTTTTCCTCCTTTTGCCCTGCTCATGGGACTAGGATTGTTGCAACTCCTGCGAAACAATGGCCAAAGCAGATTGTTCCGCGCGGGCCTTGTTGTCAATGGGGTGCTGTTTACCCTGCTGCTTATCGCCTTTGTCGCTCTCCAGATCTTTGGTTTCCGTGGCTTCGTGCCCTACAGTCAGTCCTGGAAAGTGATCATGATCGTCAATGGTCTGCTCTTCTTTCTCCTGTTTTGTTTTTGGTCGTATCAGGGCAAAAGTGCACCGGTCAAAATTACCTTTGCGGGCCTGGCCCTGTTTTTTATTTATTTTTTGGCCCATTACACCCTGCCGGATCGAACGGTCGAGGTGAAGTGTCCGGGTCCGCTTTTAGAACGGCATAAGTCGTTCATCGCGCCGGATGATGTCGTCATCTCCGATGATGATTCGATTCGCGCCGTTTGTTGGTATCTGCAACGAAACAACGTCTATAATCTCGGCTCTTCCGGTGAATTGGGCTATGGATTTGGCTACCCGGATGGTGCAAGTCGGCTGATTGATCTCAAGGCCGCTGGGGAACTTATCGCGCAGCATCGCGGCAAGACCGTTCTTTTTGCCCGCGTGCGTGCATACGCTCGCTGGCGAGATGGACTGCCCCCCCCCCTCTCCCAGGATCAAAATGGGGAAAAGGGGTATGTTTTCCTGAGATTTTGACAGGTGAGTTTTTTTCTGCGCCCTTAAGAAAGTCTTTCTCGAACTGTTGAAAAAAGGAACGTTATGGCCATCTATATCCCCCTTATCCTTTTAGGTGTTTTGTTGAACGCGGCCGCTCAGTTGGCGTTGAAGCAGGGAATGCGTCAGGTCGGACATTTTGATTTCGTACTGGACAATTTCAGCCGCGTCTTTTTTGCGGTGGCCTCCAACGGTTTTGTCTGGGTTGGGTTGTCCTGCTATGTCATCAGTGTTGTTGTCTGGTTGTTGGTGCTCTCCAGGGTTGAGGTGAGCTATGCCTATCCGCTTCTTTCCGTGGGCTATATTGTCACTGCCTGCGCCGGGTGGCTTGTATTCCAGGAAAATATGAGCATCGCCCGTTTGTCGGGTATTGCGGTCATTTGTTTGGGCGTTTGGCTGATCACCCGATCAGCATGAGGGGGCATTTGCAGCACGGTGCACGCAGTGGAGAAAGCGCTCTATGACAGTTAAGACCAGAATCATGCTCTTTATTGTCGGCGCAGGTTTTTTTGCGAGCCTCTTATTTTCCGTGGTGGTGTTTTATGAAATGGTTGAACAGCCCTTCAACCTGCTGGATACGGTGTTGCAAGAGGAGGCGACCCGGGTTGTCCGCCTCCTTGTAAGTCATCCCCAGGGCTCGGGCGAAGAGGAGATGAGTAGCCAAACCCTTGGGCTTGAACAATATTGGCTTGAGGTGACCGACCAGAAGAAAAATCAGGTCCTTTTCCGTTCTGATTTGGCTCGACAGGTACAGCTTGCGCCGGTGCCGGCCGATGCAAGTGCAATCGCTCGTCCCGTGGCCGTGGATGCATCCGTCATTTCGCCTTGGGACAAAAGTCGGCGGCCAATTTTTCGCGTAAAAACCTTTGCCATCAACAGGGACGGGCATTTTTTTCGGGCGCAGATTGGCCGGCCCATGGAAAAGCTGAACGAAGAAATCTGGGAGTTATTTTTTGGCATTCTTGCCGGACTAATATTTTCGACGCTTATATTAAGTGCAATCAGTCGCTATGTGGCCGGGAAGATTTTGCAGCCGGTACAGCAAATAAAAGATCTGGCCAAGGCAATCAGCGAAAAAAATCTCGATCAGCGAATTCCGGTGCAAGAGGAAGGCGATGAGCTCAACGAGCTCGCCAAGACCATCAACCTTATGCTTGATCGGTTGCAGAATTCCTTTGATCGGCAGCGAGGCTTTCTTTTCGATACCTCCCATGAATTGAAAACACCCCTGGCCACTGTTAGGTTAGCGCTCGATGAAATATTCACCTTAGATAAAGAGTCTGTCACCGGGCAGGTGTGGGATAGCCTGCTCAGGGCCAATAATCAGGTTTTTCGCTTGGAGCGGTTGGTTAAGGATCTGCTAACCCTCTCATCGTTGGAGGCTTTGGCCGGGTTGGAATGCCATCCCGTCGATTTGTCGACACTCTTGAACTCGCTGGTGGAGGATTACGGTTTTTTAGCAGAGGACCTTCACATTGGTATCAAGGTTACTATAGAACCGCATTGCCTGGTCCATGGCGCAGCGGAGAAGCTGCAGCGAGCCTTTGTGAACCTTTTTGATAACGCACTCAAATTCAATGTTGAGGGCGGCCGGATCAGCGTAACCTGCAGCCATCAGGGGGACACGGTGGAGGTCATCATCGCTAATACCGGCACGGGGGTGGCCGAAGCAGCGTTGCCGCAGGTGTTTGATCAGTTTTATCGGGGAGAAAAATCCAGGGCAACGGAGTTCGGCGGCTTTGGACTGGGGTTGGCAATCGTGAAAAAAACTATTGCTCTCCATCAGGGCCACGTTACCTTTGAAAGCGGATTGGGAGCAATAACAAAGCTCACCGTCAGGCTGCCACGTCTTCAGTAACTCCTTCGACCCCTTGGGGGCCCCGTGATCGGTGACAAAGGATCCAGCACAGGGAGAACGATAAAAAAACTGTTGTTGCCATGCTAGCCTACACGACAAGGTGTATCTTGTTCTCGCAAATTCAGAATTCCGTCAATAATCACCAGCTCATAGGCTTATGAAACTTTTTTATCGATTGTTGAGTTATTTGCTTGTCGGCACCATTTCCCTTATCTGTCTGATCGAATATTTAAACTATCAGGCTGAAACCAGGCAGTTTGAACTCGATCTCATGAGAAGCGCAGAGCAAATTGGCAAAAGTTTTGCCGGTGTGCTCAATCGTGCCAGGGAAAAAAACAGCGAGCGCGTTGCCTTGGAGCTCATCGACCATGCACAGATCGATGGACAGCTGGATATTCAATGGGTCTGGCTTGATAAAGAGAAAGGTCCCTCACCTTTAGCCTCAATGGCTCCAGCGGAAAAAGAACAGTTACGTAATGGCACCCCGATGCATGTTACCCACGAGGATGAACAAGGCGAGTTGTATTTATATACGTATATTCCTGTGCCGAAGGTCTATGTGGACAAGGGCGCTTTGCAAATAATACAGCCCATGGCCTCGTTGAAGGTATTTGCTCATAAAATGCTTTTAAGAGCTATTGTCATTACAATTTTATTGGCCTGTATTTATGGTGCGATTCTCTATTTATTTATGAACAGAAGTATTTGTGTTCCGTTGCAGAAGTTGATAGAGCAGGTTGAACGTATTGGAACCGGAGATTTCGGTACCATTGTTGCATTTAAGGGAGATGATGAATTCGCGAGGTTGGCGCAAACGTTAAATGAAATGTGCTCCAGACTGCTTATTGCCAAAGAAAAAATTAAATTTGAATGTAATTCACGGTTGAAAACGCTTGAGCAGTTGCGTCATACTGAGCGTTTATCCACTTTTGGTCTTATTTCAGCCGGTATCGCTCATGAGATTGGCACCCCACTTAACGTTGTAGATGGGAGAGCCAAAATGATTATTCGAGAAAATCTTTCTCCTGATGAAGTGCAGGAATGTGCACGAATCATCCAGAATCAAGCTGAACGAATGACCGTAATTATCCGCCAGTTGCTTGATTTTACCAGGCGACCAAAGCAAAATCCTGCAGAGGAAAATGTGGTGTTTTTACTCAAACAGGTATTTCAGTTCTTATATCCGATGGCAAATAAACAACATGTGGAATTCTCACTGCATGTCATCCCGGAGACTTGTATGGTTCTGGATGCAGATGGCTCGCAGCTGCAACAGGTGTTTGTTAATTTGTTGATGAACAGTATCCAGGCAATGCCACGAGGTGGCAAGGTTGAGGTGGTTGTAAGCAATATTGCCGATGATCAGGCACGGGAAAAGCATTTTTCCTCTGTTTTAAAGTTGCGCTTTGAAGATGAAGGGGAGGGGATAGCAGAAAAAAACATGGAACATATTTTTACCCCGTTTTTTACCACAAAATCCATGGGCACTGGCACCGGACTTGGGCTTTCAATAGCGCATGGCATTATTGAAGAGCATGGCGGTTGGATCGACGTTGAGCGTATGCCGAATGGAGGTGCCTGTTTTTCAGTGTATCTTCCCGTGAAAGAGGGGGGCGAATGAGGGGCAATATCGTTATTATTGAAGATGAGCAAGAAATGTGCGATATGCTTTCCGCTGGCCTTTCCCGACGAGATTTTGAAATATCGACCTATGTAAGCGGGAAAGAAGGGCTTGCTGCTGTTGACATGCATACCACCGATGTGGTTCTGGCTGATATTAATCTGCCGGATATGAATGGGTTGGATATTTGCAATGAAATTGTAACCAAAATGCGAGATATCCCTGTCATTGTCATGACCGCCTTTGGTAGCATGGACACCGCCATCTCCGCCATTCGAGCTGGTGCCTACGATTTTGTCACCAAACCGCTTGATTTGGATATTTTGGCCCTGTCGCTCGAGAGGGCTTCCCGTTACAGGGAGTTGCAGAGAACGGTGCAGCTGTTGAGTCAAGAGGTTCGACAGCCGCAGCAGTTTGATAACTTAGTTGGCCAAAGTACGGTAATGGAGGAGTTGTTTTCTCAACTGAGGCGCATTGCAGACTCTGAGGCTTCTCTGTTGATCACTGGTGAGAGTGGCTCGGGAAAGGAATTGGTTGCCCGTGCCGTGCATCACCATAGTCGGCGCAGCAAACAGCCCCTCATCACCATCAACTGTGCCGCTATGCCGGGCCAACTGTTGGAAAGTGAGTTGTTTGGCCATAAAAAAGGGGCGTTTACTAGTGCCAGCCACAGCACGAAGGGGCTTTTTTTAGAAGCCGACGGTGGCACCCTTTTTTTGGATGAGGTTGGTGAGATTCCTTTGGACCTGCAGCCCAAACTGCTTCGTGCCCTGGAGGAGAGATGTGTTAGGCCAGTAGGTGGCTCCACAGAGCGGCATTTTAATGCGCGTATCATTGCTGCCACCAATCGTGATTTGGAGTCTGCCATCGAAGAAGGCCTTTTTCGTGAGGATCTCTTTTATCGGCTGAACGTGATCCATGTGCATATGCCACCGCTTCGGGCAAGGGGAGGGGATATTCTTGTCCTGGCTAATCGATTTATCGAGCAATTTTCCAAGCGTCAGAACAAAGCCGTGATCGGCATATCCGAGCCCGTTGCTGAAAAATTACTCAACTATTCCTGGCCCGGCAATGTTCGCGAACTCCGTAATGCCATGGAGCGTGCGGTGGCACTCACGCTTTACGATAAAATAGTCCTGGATGATCTTCCCGAAAAAATTCGGGTGTCGGTTCAGGATCATTTTTTGTTTTCATCCCAAGACCCCATGGAGCTTATCACTCTGGAGGAAATGGAGCGCCGCTATATTATGTATGTACTAGAAAGCACGCAAGGAAATAGGACCCTGGCCGCCAGGGTGATGGGGGTAGACAGGAAAACATTATATAGGAAATTGCAGCGCTATAAGGAAAAATGAGCTGCTGCCAGCTTCCCCTTTTTTGGGGTTGGGGTGTATTGCCTCCGCGTGGCATAATGCCCCAGGCCCATTTCACTACCTTTTTGCAGTGAACATACGTGTTGCTGGAGCCTGTTTGCTTCCTTGGAATCAGGATGGCTTAGCTCATCTGCCCCCCCCTGTCCTGTCATCCTTGCGCCATTCCTTCTCTAAAACTCCCCACCCAGCTTATTGATCGGTTTCCCCTGTGTGTCATTGGGGCATCTCCATTTTTTTTGCGCGTTTCAATTGCGCCCCGGATTCGATCCGGGGCATCCTGCCCCTACCTCTGTGCTCTTTACTGGCCTACGATAAAACCAATGCCTTTAAGCCCCAGATAATTTGGGTGAAAGTTGACCTTGTTTGATCCTTGTCAGCAAGGCGTCCGGCAGGGGCTCAGATGCATCATCCTTGCCGCAAGGGCTGAGGCGTTCCTTTCTTGCTTAACTAACTGATAAAATGATTTTTTACGGGAAAGTATATGGGGTGGTTTGGCGGAAGACGAGGATTCGCTCGATTCATTGTAGGCATGTTTTCTCCTTGGAAATCAGAAAAGAGGGGGGGGATGGTCTTATGCTTATGTGCTGTATGCGATGGTGTTTATTCGTGTCGTTATCTTGCCGTATTGATGTGGTAATTCTCTACTTTTTTGTCTGGAGGTCGAGCCGCGGTGGCGAAACTCCAATTTTGTCCAAAATTTCAAGGATGATAGGTCTGGAGTATTTCTTGCTTTACTGCAGGATCGGGGCAGCTTCGACAAATCGTAACATGAAGGGGTGTATGTGAGGATAGTCATCGGTATCACACAAGATCCTAAGAGGATACAGGCACTGTTAGCAGAATATGAGGGAAGGAAAGATACGCTTGTTGAATTGGGACCATTTATATCGGAAAGGGATGCTTGTAGCTGGCTGAAATTAATAAAAAGTAAAATAAGTGGCATTAAGGAAATTCCTTCAGGGCAGGGGCAGGACGACGATAAGCTCTGGTACGGTTTTACCTTTGAACAAATGACTGATTAAGTTGGATTGTTACGAATGCATCTGACGATGCAAGGTTTTGCGCAGAGTATGCGGTCGTCATGATCAAGAGTGAGCCGTCGTTGGTCCTTGGGATGCCTTGAATTTTCTTGAGCAAGCAAATTATTCAAGCAGTACTAAGGGGTAGAATACTGTTGTTCGCCTGGTAGTTTGCTGTTGAACATCTGCTGTTTATGAAATGGTCATTGAGAACTGTGTTGATTTGTAAGCGAAATCCTGATTGTGTGAAGCGTATTTTTTCGGATTGAGACTTTTAAAAGGCCATCCCATCTGCAAAACCCGTTTTTATGTGTTTGTCGATAAGTAGTAAGAACTAAATGATTTAATTTTTTTGAAACCATGGGAAGGCTGCGGCAGGATAGTTGGTTGGGCCGAAGGATTTCCGCTTGATAAATCAGTGATCTCGTGGCGACTGACGCATGGCAGGTCATCAGCGCCACGGATCCATGCTCTTTGTTCGACCCTTTCTACAGGAGAGAAGTGATGAAATCTTACGCAGGGATTACCCAACATCTCGAAATGTCAGAAGAATACATCGAAAAAACCTTCGGGCAGCATAAAGAACTTGTCTTTGTTGGCCCGTTTAAAACGTTGGGAGAGGCAAGCCAATGGTTGGAGTATATGATCGCAAAATCATATGATGCGGAGGAAATATCCTTGCCTGGGTATTGTATTGATGACTGGACATGGTATGGCGTGATATTTGAATTTGGGAGCGAGATAGATAAGCATTTGTCTTCTGAGTATAGACACCCTGTGCTCAGTGGTCATTGAGTATGAGTATGTATGTATTGTGATTTTTATCCGTTGATTAAATGTAAAATATTGTTGAATGTAGAATATTTATAAGTAGTATAATGTTTTGTGTATGTAAAGCATAGCGATGCTGAGCATGAGGGGGGATGGTTTTATATGATGACATGAGACAGTTGATTAGCAGGCAGCTTGCCCGGTTCTTAAACTTTTGATCGATTTGATGTACTCGGGCTGAAAGCTGCAGCAATATTGAAGTAACTCAAACCGTATAAAGAGGATCGATGGAAACGCTTTTTCTTTCGCTAACTATTTTATTTGCTGCAGGAATACTCCCTTTGTTGGGCCACCGCTTCTTTGTGCCGATGAAATCCTGTTATGTTGCACTGACAATAATAGGTTGTGCCATCGGGTTGTATAGTCTGTGGCCTCTTTCGCAACTTCCGCCGGAGTCTACGTTCACGATAGACTGGTTGCATATGTTTCAACTCAGGTTTTCCCTGGATGCACTTTCCGCATTTTTTCTAATTCCCATCTTCTGCGTTTGCCCTCTCGCTGTGCTCTATGTGTTTCATTACATGGATAAAAAAGAAGAACACCTGCGCACGGGGGTTCATTTGTTTTTGTTCAACCTGCTTATTGTTTCCATGGCACTGGTGGTCGTTGCCGGGAATATGATCAGTTTTGCCCTTGCCTGGGAGGTTATGTCTCTTTCTTCCTTTTTTCTTGTTCTTCATGAATACGAAAAGGAAGCCACGCGACGTGCCGGGTATATTTATCTGCTTTTCACCCAGTTGGGTGCCCTCTGTATTTTTTTCGGTATGGGGGTCGGTTACGCATACACTCAATCTTTTTCCTTTGCATCCTTAAGCTCCCTGCCTGAATCCACCAAACTGCTCATGTTTTGTTTAGTCTTGGTGGGGTTTGGCTCTAAAGCGGGTGTCTTTCCCATTCATATCTGGCTCCCCTATGCCCATCCTGCTGCTCCCAGTAATACCTCGGCTGTCATGTCTGGGGTGATGATCAAAATGGGTATCTACGGTATCGCCCGATTCTATGGTTTTTTGGATATCGCTTCTCCCGTAGCTGGGCAGATCGTCTTGAGTATTGGCATCGTTTCCGGTGTGTTTGGTGTTGTTTACGCACTGGGTAAGCGTGATCTTAAAAAAATACTTGCCTATAGTAGCGTGGAGAATATCGGAATCATTCTCATCGGTTTTGGCGTGGGCATGATAGGGGCTGCGCAGGAAAATGCAGCTATGGCCATCTTTGGGTTCACTGGCGGTTTGCTGCACGTGCTCAATCACTCTTTGTTTAAGTCGCTGCTCTTTCTCGGGGCCGGTGCTGTCGCAAAACAGGCCGGGACCCGGCAGATTGATCGTCTTGGAGGTCTGATAAAACGGATGCCGCTTACCGGTAAGAGTTTTTTAACTGGCTCGGTCTCCATTTCAGGGCTGCCGCCTTTTAATGGTTTTGTGAGTGAGTTCCTCATTTATATCGGTGCATTCTACGGTTTGCGCTTAAGCGGGTCTCTTTATCTGTTTGCCATGTTGGCGATCCTCGCGCTGGCGCTTATCGGAGGACTTGCGGCCGCTTGCTTTTCCAGGGTTGTGGGTATCGTCTTTTTAGGGGAACCCCGCACGAAGAGCGTAGCCATGACGCAGGAAGCCGGATGGACAATGACCTTTCCCTTGCTCCTCCTTGCCGCGGCCTGTCTTGTTATCGGACTCTGTCCGGAACCCTTTGTGCGAACCGCCTTCGTGGGTTTTGAATCTTTGCATCTACTGGCCGGAGCGGAGAGTACACAGTTACTTTTGGTTACCGGAAAAATGGCTTTAGGTGCACGGATCTTTTTCGCCGTTTTTCTTGTCCTGCTTGTGGTGAGAAAATTTTTGTACCGTGGCAAGGATGTGCAGAGTGGGCCGACCTGGGGTTGTGGCTTTACCCAGCCCACTGTTCGTATTCAATACACGGGTACGTCCTATGGCATGTCCATTGTGGAGTTTTTCCGGCCAATGGTGCGGTTGCACACACAGTATACCGGCATCAAGCGGATTTTTCCCTCCCCTCCCACATATGAGACTCATGTGGATGACATCGCTGAGCAGGCATTGAATGAAGGTGTCGTTGGGCCTTTACAGTTTTTGCTGGGTAAGCTCCGCTGGATTCAACATGGTCATATTCAGCTTTACATCGGCTATATCATCATCGCTATATTGGTCGGTCTCCTGTGTATTTAAGGAGCCCGGAGAAACAATAAGAGGTTTATCATGGCATCCTTTGTATCGCTTATCCTGGTGTTGATTGCAGCGCCTTTATATTTAGGAATAATTTTGAAGGTAAAAGCTTTTTTTGCCGGAAAGAAAGGTCCTCCGCTGCTGATTAAATATTATACCCTGATCAAACTGGTGCAGAAAGGATCGGTTTATAGCACGAGTTCTAGTCTTGTTTTTAAACTGGGGCCCGTTGTCTCCTTTGCCGCATCCATTTTTCCCTTGTTCTTCTTCCCCTTTGCAGGCAACGCTTCCTTGTTTTCTTTTACAGGAGATGTTGTCCTTGTCTTGTATGTTATGGGGATTGGACGATTTTTTACTGTGATTGCAGCTTTGGATACGGCCTCGCCGTTTGAAGGTATGGGGGCAGCCAGGGAAGTATTTTTTTCAACCCTTGCTGAACTTGCCCTCTTTGCAATCCTGATTCTCTTTTACCGTTTGAGCGGCTCACTTAGCTTTAACGATTATTTTCATGGAGATTCCGTTATTACCCTTGCCGGTGTTTCCGGATCCTTGATCGTACTGGTCGTTGTTGCCTTGTTTATGGTGTTGCTCACGGAAAACTCACGGGTCCCGGTGGACGATCCTGCCACGCATCTGGAGTTGACCATGATTCATGAGGTCATGATTTTGGACCACAGCGGACCGGATCTGGCACTGATAGAACTTGGCGCCTTCTATAAAATGTTCTTTTACGCTGCATTTGTCATTCAGCTGATCTGTCCTTTTACTGCCCCCTTCAGTCTGCTCAATATACTTTTCTTCTTTGTCTTTTTGGCGCTTGTCTATGTGGCGGTGGGTATCGTTGAGTCGATCATGGCACGGTTTAAAATGGATCTTGTGCCCAAGTTTATTCTTACCTCATTCTCACTGGTCTTTTTTGCCGTCATACTCACCATGGGGGTGTTGCAATGATAAATATTTTGGAAGTCATTCTCGTCCTTATTTTACTTACGGTTTTACTCTCCCTTGGCTCGACAAGGCTCATGGCTCTGGTACGCATTATGGTCTTGCAGGGAGTGTTGGTTTCCTTGACCCCATTGTTTTTAAAGGGACACGAGGTGTTGACCCTGGGGTCGGTTGCATTTTATCTGGTCATGGTAGTCGTTAAGGGCGTTCTTATCCCTGTGCTGCTGTACAAGGCGGTAAGGCTGGTCAGTATAAAACGGGAAATCGAACCCTTTGTCGGCTATCACGCTTCCATTCTTGCAGGGTTGGGAATTTTGCTTGCCGCAGTATTTATGGCCAACTCCCTGCAGCCGCCCTTAGGCGAGGGGCGTGGGATGATCCTGATTTGCGCCGTCACCACCATGGCATCCGGCCTCTTTCTCATGTTGGCTAGAAAAAAGGCCATTACCCAGGTTATTGGCTACCTTATGCTTGAAAACGGTATCTATCTGATAGGTAATGCTCTGAGTCAGCATCAGAATATGTATATCGTCGAATTTGGGGTACTGCTGGACCTGCTTGTTGGCGTCATGGTCATGGGTATCATCCTCAACAATATCAACCACGCCTTTGACGATGTCGACACGACTTTATTGGGCCAATTAAAGGATTGAGAATATGCTTGAGTCAATATTTTTACTTCCCTTTGCCGCGGGTATTGTTGCCTTTCTTCTGCCTGCGCAGTTAGGCAGAGCTTTGCTGGTCTGTACGGCGATCGGACATTTTGTGCTCGCCGTGATGGGGTGGATCGGTCGTTTGAGCCCGCTCTACAAGAAATTTTTTTCCGCCTCGCCTGAAGGGTTACTCATTCTTATGGTAACTTCTTTTATTTTTATCTGTATCTCCCTGTATTCCTTTTCGTACATGAAAGAGACGGGCATCGCAAAGGAGCGTGTCTTTACCGGTTGCATGCTCTTTTTTCTGGGAACCATGTCCATGGTGACTGTTGCCGAGCATCCCATTGTTCTCTGGATTGCTATTGAAGCAACGACGCTTGTCAGTGCTCCGCTTATCTATATTCATCGATCCAGGAAAGCCCTTGAAGCAACTTGGAAATATGTCCTTATTTGCTCGGTGGGTATTGCGTTGGCTCTGCTTGGCAGCTTTTTCGTGACCTTGGCGCTCGATGTGGTTGAAACCTCTCAGCCGCTTTCTTTTGTCATGTTAAATGCACTCGCCACAAAGCTGAATCCGGTCTGGCTCAAGATTGGGTTTCTCTTTATTGTTGTCGGTTTTGGTACCAAAATGGGGTTGGCTCCCATGCATACGTGGCTTCCGGATGCGCACAGTGAAGCGCCAAGTCCTGCCTCTGCGCTTCTTTCTGGAGCTCTGCTCAACTGCGCTTTCCTCGGCATTTATAAAGCCCATGTGCTCATGGTGAACGCTGGCTTGGGCAGCTTTTCCGGAAATATGCTCGTGGTTTTCGGATTGGTTTCGATGATTGTTGGCGGGGTGTTTATCTTTGGCCAGTCGGATTATAAACGTATGCTTGCTTATTCAAGTATCGAGAATATGGGGATCATTGCCTTTGGTGTCGGGATCGGTGGTTTGGGGCTCTATGGCGCATTTATTCACCTGATTCACCATTCGCTGATTAAATCATCCCTGTTTTTGTCTGCTGGTAATATTCTTATGGCATTTGGCACCAAGCAAGTTCGCAAGGTGAACGGGCTCATCCGTCATATGCCAAAGACTTTTGTTTCCTTTATCTGTGGATTTGTTGGCATCGCTGGTTTGCCTCCTTTTGGTTTGTTTGTCAGCGAATTTATGATCATTGTCGCGGCTGTCAAAGGGCACTGGTATGTGAGTGTCGCGCTTTTTATCGCTGCGCTTATGCTGGTGGTCGCGGGGGCAGGGCGAGTGGTCATGGGGATGTCGTTTAATGACGCATCGGGAAGCGTTAGTGGTCGCGAGACCTTTCTCCGGCTTGTGCCTGCCTATGCCTTGCTGCTGGCTTCCGTTGTTCTCTGTGTCTGGATGCCGGAATCTCTTTATCTGATCATTATTGACTCAATTCAAGCAATCGGTGGCATACATGGATAACCTGTTCAAGATTACAAACGGTCAGGCCATACCGCGGGCCTCAATTCCGCGGGTGCCGTTTGAGGAATTTTATTCTGCACTCTCGTCTTTTGTGAAGAATGACGGCCATGTCGTCCAGTTTTTTGCCTATGCGGAAGAGGGGAAAAACTACCTACTGGCAGTGCTTAGGAAGAACGAATTGTACGCGATCAGCACGACGGTCGGGGACATGTTTCAGTCGCTCACGGGCCAGGTGAGTGAAAAATTTCACATGTTTGAACGGGAGATTGCCGAGCAGTATGGCATTCGGCCCGATGGCCACCCCTGGTTGAAGATGGTCCGCTATCATCCGAACTGCACCGGAAATGAGGATGTTTTCGGTAATGATTACAGCGTCGATATACCAGGAAATTACACGTATTTTCAGGTCCTGGGTGAGGCTATCCATGAGGTGGGGGTCGGGCCTGTGCATGCGGGAATCATTGAGCCCGGACATTTTCGTTTCCAATGCGCCGGTGAAGAGGTGCTGCATCTCGAAATCCAACTAGGATACCAGCATAGGGGAGTTGAAAAAATGCTTTCCACTCTGCCTATGAAGCGACTGCCCATTATCTGTGAGGCTATCGCAGGCGATACGGCTATTGGGCATAATCTCTGTCTGTGTCAAGCTATAGAAGGGCTTGCTGGAATTCAGGTCCCTCCCGGGGCGAGCATTACCCGTTGCGTTGCTCTGGAACTGGAGCGGTTGGCCAATCACATAGGTGATCTCGGAGCATTGAGTGGTGATGTCGCCTTTAATCCTCCTGCGTCCTATTTCGGCAGAATTCGCGGCGAATTTTTGAATCTGCTCCAGATCTTGTGTGGTAACCGTTTTGGCAAGGGGCTTGTTCGTCCCGGCGGGGTGGCCCATATCATGGGTGAGGAGCAGCGGCAATTGCTCCGAGGGAAGCTCGCCGAAATTACGCCGGAAATTGAGCATGTCTGTGAACTGCTTTTCACCGCTCACACGGTGGCTGCCCGGTTTGAACACACGGGGACGGTGTCCAGGGAAATGGCAGAGGATTTAGGGCTGGTTGGTTATGCGGGCAGGGCCTGTGGGCTTGCTTATGATGCGCGTGTTGTCTTTCCCACTGAGTGCTATGAGGATTTGCCAGCAAATAATAATCAGGTGACAGACGGTGATGTCAACAGCCGTGCGTGGGTGCGCAGAGAAGAAATCATGCATTCTTTGTCACTGATTAATCTGCTGCTTGCCAAGCATGAGGCCCTTGAGTCGGAAGAAAAGGCGGTGCAGAGTCGACCTGTCCATCTGGCGGCCAACTCTTTTGTTGTCACTGTGAACGAGGGGTGGCGGGGGGAGGTGTCTCATGCCATTCTGACCAATGACCAAGGGGAGGTACAGCGCTATAAAATAAAAGATCCTTCGTTTCACAATTGGACAGGGCTGGCCATGTCGCTCAGAAATCAGGGGATTTCAGATTTTCCTCTGTGCAATAAAAGCTTTAACCTGTCCTATTGCGGATTTGACCTGTAACCTCGGAGGATACCAACATGCTCAAAGTAATACAAAATAGAATTGAACAGGGCTGTAAAACCTCCCGCTATCCCCTGGAGCCTATCAACCTCTACCATCGTTACAGGGGGGTGCCTGTTATTGATCCCGCGTGCAGTCCAGAAATTGTGCAGAGGTGTGCGGATATCTGCCCTCAGGAGGCGATCAATGTAGAGGATAAGACCATCGATCTGGGGAAGTGCACCTTTTGCGGGCACTGCGAAGTGGAAGGCGAGGGGGCGTTTGTTCGTTTTAGCCAGGATTTTGGTCTTGGTGCGGCAAACAGGATGGATCTTGTAACCCAGGGGGCGCTACCGGATCTGGCTGCCCACGCCAAGCAGGAGTTTAAAAAGCTCTTTGGTCGTTCGCTTCAGTTGCGCCAGGTCTCGGCGGGTGGGTGTAACAGTTGTGAGGCAGATACCAATGTATTGAATACGCCTTTTTTTGACCTTTCCCGATTTGGGATCGATTTTGTAGCCTCTCCCAGGCATGCCGATGGTATTCATGTTACCGGGCCTATTACTAAAAATATGAAACAAGCCTTGTTCGATACCTACCATGCCGTGCCTTCGCCTAAGATCGTTATTGCAAGTGGTTGTTGTTCTATTTCCGGGGGGCCCTTTTACGGCAGTGAGGAGGTTGTTGGCGATTTGAACAGTCTGATCCCGGTTGATCTGTATATACCGGGATGTCCTCCTCATCCGCTGACAACACTCCATGCATTGTTGAAATTTTTTAAAGAGCGATAGCAACGATAACGTTGTTGGCCTCCCAGGCGATCTTTCCAATTGCTTGGGGGCGATGTTATAGCGTGGGGCTTGTTTGCTCCAAGGTTTTATGGCGTCGTAAAAACTTTGATCTGCTGCGTTGCAGCGTTTTTCTTGAGCCCTCTCTCGGAATGTGATGGACTTTTGTTCCGTCAAGGTCTGTCATACGATAAAATTTTCTCTGTTTCCCCCTGTCTGGATACTTCCAGGCAGGGGGCTTCTATTTGTGGAGCGTGTGGGCTGATAAGGTGCTTCAGACGTTGTGCAATCTTATGGGCTGCCTTGAATAGTAGTTTTTTCTGCCAAGCTCGGTCTCCTGTCTAAATTTTTCTCGCAATTAGTTCTCTGCTTTTTGCCGTATCCGGTGCTTGCGTGGCAAGTTTGTTGCCTGTGACACCTCTGCGTGTTCGGTTGCGTTCCGTCTCCGAGATCTTGGCTTTGTCCTTGTACCCCCATTGTGCAGTTTCGCTTGTTTGCTCAAAAAATCATTTTCCAAGGCTATTTTTGGGTCCGTCTCCCCTGTGGCTTTTAAGAGCAGTTAGCGATTTTGCCGATGTTCTGCTTTTTTTTATATAAAAACAAAGGGTGAAAAGGGGCTTTTGGTGTCGGAAACTGTTTGTTGGGGGCTTTGTTTAGCAGCAGAATAGATGTGTTTGTTCAATGCAAATGATTTATAAGGCTGAAAAATAATGTGTAAAATGTGCAAAATGTGTTATGAGCACAAATTCAGGCAGACCTATGCTTTGCTCTGCGATCGGAGGGGACGTGTAACTTGAAAGTGAGTGCATTGATGAAGAAAAGTATGATTATTCCATGGAGAACTTACCAGTTGAGGGGGCGTATCGGGGAAAAAATCCTGATAAGTGGCATCCTCCTGGTGGTGCTTGCTGGGTGTCAGTCTGGTGAGTCGTGCCAGGAAATACTCAAATCAAGGTGCATGAAGTGTCATTCGCATTCAACAAGTTGTGCAAAAGTTGGCGAGAGCGAACAGCAATGGCTCAAGATGATCGATGCCATGGTTAAGCTCGGTGCGGACATCTCGAAGAAGGAGCGCAAGACGCTTGCAAGGTGCCTCAGCAACCCGTCGGGTACTGATGTGGAGGAATTTTGTAAGTAATTCGGAAGCAATATTTGCAGTAGGCATCCGGTGAATCGCGGTGTCCACCGTGCCGCTAATCAGGAGAAAGTGTATGCAACAGAAAGAGTTTGATCAAATTCAACAACGCTTGGGTGGAATCTCTCGCCGGGATTTCATGAAATTTTGCTCGGCAGTGGCCGCTGGTCTGGCCCTTCCGGAGGTTGCGGCGCCGAAAATCGCCCATGCCCTCACCAGTGCGAACAGACCGCCGGTCATCTGGCTGCACGGTTCGGAATGTACCGGCTGCTCCATGTCCTTGCTGCGCTCTGAGCATCCGTCCCTGGAAAAGCTCATCCTCGACCTCGTGTCCCTTGATTTTCACGAGACCCTCTCCGCCGGTGCCGGTCATCAGGCCGAAGCAGCCTTGGAGCATGCGGTCGAGTCCAACTACGGCAAGTTCATCCTCGTGATCGAGGGTGCAGTGCCCCTGAAGGACGGCGGTATCTATTGCCGCGTCGGCGGTAAAAATTTTGTTGATGTGGTTCGCGAGATCGGTCCCAAGGCCGGTGCGGTTATTGCCGTTGGTTCCTGTGCCTCTTGGGGCGGTGTCGCTGCCATGGATCCCAATCCCACCGAGTGTGTCGGTGTCCAGGAAGTGCTCAAGGATAAACTGGTGGTCAGTGTTCCGGGCTGCCCGCCGAACCCGTATAACCTGCTCTCCACCATCGTCCATTTACTGACGTTCAATAAGCTCCCGGCCCTGGATCAGGAAAATCGTCCCACATTTGCCTATGGTCGTCTTATCCATGAGCATTGCGAGCGCCGTCCCCATTTCGATAACGGCCGTTTTGCCCGCGCCTTCGGTGATGAGGGCCATCGGCAGGGATACTGCCTTTACTATCTTGGATGCAAAGGCCCCGTCACCTATGCCAACTGCTCCACCTCTCAATTCGGTGATGCCGGATCCGGATGTTGGCCCGTTGCAATCGGCCATCCCTGCTTTGGCTGTGCCCAGAAAGGTGTTGGTTTCAACATGCCCCAGTTCTCCACCAGTCCGGTATTGCATGTAGCGCCTGCTGCAGAGCATGCCCCCATTACCGCAGAGCGAGGCCAAGGTGCATCGGCTGGTTCTGTCGCGTTGATGGCTGGATTGGGCGGCGCCGCACTAGGCGCAGGGGTAGTATTTGCGGCAAAACTTGGCAACAAGGGGGCCAAGCATGAAGATGAAAAGGCGTGATTTTCTCAAAGGGGCTGCCGGTGGCTTGGCGCTCCTGACCCTTGATGGCAAAGTCGTCGATGCCCGCACGATGGAGGCCCTGCCTCCCGGTGCCTTGGGTATTCTCTACGATTCAACCCTGTGCGTGGGTTGCAACGCCTGTATGGCCGCCTGTAAAAAAGCCAACTCCATGGAGCCGGAATCGCGGGGGGAACTGCCGATTTACGATAATCCTCAGGATTTATCCGCATCCACCCTTAATATCATCAAACGTTTTTCCAGCGGAACCGGTGAGCATAAGGATCAGGTGGAAGACGGCTATGCCTTTATCAAGCGGCAATGTCTGCACTGTGTCGATCCCTCCTGTGTGACTGCCTGTCCGGTCTCCGCACTGACCAAGGATAAGCACACCGGTATCGTCAATTACAACAAAAATGCCTGTATTGGCTGCCGCTATTGCCAGGTAGCCTGCCCCTATAATATTCCAAAATTCCAGTGGAATGACCCCTACCCAGAGATTGTGAAGTGCCAGCTTTGCTCGCACCTCATCGCCAAGGGGGGGATCTCAGCATGCTGTTCAGTCTGCCCCACCGGGGCGTCGCTGTTTGGACCGGTCGCCAAGCTACAGGAGGAATCGCGGAGAAGGCTGCAGATGAAACCGGGCAAGCGTTACCAATTTCCGGTTTCGTCGATTGATTCTGGTAAATCGCATGAATTTGAGGCGCCGAAGTATGAGCGTCACGTCTACGGGCAGGAGGAGTTGGGCGGTACTCAGGTGATGTATATGTCTTCGGTCCCGTTTGAAAAATTTGGTTTGCCGAGCTTTCCCAAGGAATCATTTGTTTCCATGGCCAGTGGTATCCAGTACGCCATCTACAAAGGTATGGTTTACCCCCTGGTTGTTCTTGCCGGTCTCATTTTCATGGCCAAAAAGAATAAAAACAGTGAAGAGACCGAGAAATCTGCTTCCACGCCTGAGCAAGGAGAGACGCATGAGTCATGAAGCTAAGCCGTTGGGCGGAAGAATTTTTACGCCTACGTTTTGTCTATGCCTGCTCGTGGTCGCAATAGCCGGCTACTTTGCAGTCAAGCGTTTTATTTTTGGGATCGGTTCCATCTCCAACATGAACGACGGCTTCCCTTGGGGGATCTGGATTGCCTACGACGTTGTTGTCGGCACAGCCTTTGCCTGTGGTGGGTATGTCATGGCCCTGATGGTCTATATCATCAACAAGGGCGAGTATCATCCGCTGGTCCGTCCGGCCCTGGTGGCTTCGATGTTTGGGTATACCCTGGCTGGTGTGTCGGTTTTTCTTGATATCGGCCGTTACCTCAATGTCTATAATCTCTACCTGCCCTGGCAGATGAACTTCCATTCGGTCATGTTCGAGGTGGCCATGTGTATCGGCACCTATATCTTTGTGCTCTGGATGGAATTCACTCCCGCCTTTGTCGAGAAATGGGGTTTGAAGAATTTCGGCAAACGGCTCAATAGGGTCATCTTTGCCGTTATCGCCCTCGGCGTATTGCTGCCGACCATGCATCAGTCCTCCTTGGGCACCATGATGTTGATGGCCGGGTACAAGCTTTCCCCGCTTTGGCATACCTCGACCCTGCCGTTGCTGTTTCTGTTGACCGCAGTGATCATGGGCTTTTCCATGGTGGTTTTCGAGGCCACTATTTCTTCACGCGTCTATGAGCTTGGCGATGAAACCTCCATGCTCTCGAAAATTGCGCGTATTATGGTGTATGTACTCGGCTTTTTCCTGATTATCCGTTTTCAGAATATTTTCATCCGTGGGCAGATGGCCAACGCCTTTTCCGGCACCTTTCTGGGGAATATGTTCCTGTTGGAAAACCTGATGATGGTCATCGGGCTTGTTATCCTGGCCTACCCCAGCTTCCGGGCTAACCCGCGCCTCCTGTTCATCGCGGCCGTGAGTGTGCTTATCGGCGGATCGCTCTACCGGTTCAATACCTACATCATCGGTTTTGATCCCGGTAACGGCTGGAAATACTTTCCCTCTGTGGGCGAGCAGATGATCACCTATGGATTGATCGCCTTTGAGGTCGCGATGTACACCCTTTTTGTCAAAATCTTTCCTGTCTTCAGTGTGCATAGCCCCGCTGAATCGAATAATTAAGGAGTTAGAATCATGTCGAAGCAAATTGTCATTGATCCCATCACCCGAATTGAGGGGCATCTGCGCATTGAATGTGCGGTAGATAACGGCCAGGTCGTTGATGCCTGGTCCACGGGAACGATGTGGCGTGGAATTGAGACCATATTGAAAGGCAAGGATCCGCGTGAGGCCTGGCTGATTGCCCAGCGTATCTGCGGTGTGTGCACCACGGTTCATGCGATGGCCTCGGTGCGTGCGGTTGAACATGCGTTGAAAATGGATATTCCGGTCAACGCCCAATATATCCGTAACATGATCGTCGGCGCCCACTGCCTCGCCGACAACATTATCCATTTTTACATCCTTTCTGCAGTTGACTGGGTGGATATCGCCTCTGCCGCACTTAAGGCCGATGCCCGCAATGCGTCAGCGCTTGCCCAGAAGCTTTCTCCCTGGAAGAACAACAGTTATCAGGAGTTTAAGCAAGTTCAGGATAAACTGAAAAAATTCATCGAATCCGGGCAACTCGGTCCCTTCTCCAGCGGCTACTGGGGCCATCCGGCCATGCAGTTGGATCCGGATGTCAACCTGATCGCAGCGGTTCACTACTTCCAGGCCCTGGAGTACCAACGCAAGATCAACAAGGTGGTCACCATCCTCGGTTCTAAGACCCCGCACATTCAGAACCTGGCTGTCGGCGGTGTGGCCAATCCGATCAACCTCGACAGCCCCGCCACTCTGACCATGGAGCGGCTGTATTACATCAAAACCCAGATGGATGAGGTGCGTGATTTTGTCGAGCAGGTGTACATGGTCGACGTGGCCACCATCGGCGCCATGTATCCCGAATGGTGCACCTACGGCAAGGGCAATGGGAACTATCTCTCCGTTCCCGAGATGCCCATGGATGAGAAGGGGATGCAGTTCGCCATGCCCGGCGGCTACATCAAGGCCGGCGACCTGAGTTCCTTCCGTCGCATCTCCACCTCCAGGGATCCGTACTTCGAGGATAACGTCAAAGAGAGCGTCAAGCACTCCTTCTATGCCGGCGACTGGACCATGCATCCCTATGTGGAGACGACCGAACCCAAATTTTCCGAAGCCAAGCTCGATGGGAAATACTCCTGGGTTAAATCGCCGTCCTTCATCAATGAGCCCGCAGAGGTTGGTCCGGTTGCCTCGGTTCTGGCCATGAACGCGGCAAAATATGGACCTGCGGTGAAATACACCGATATGATGCTGGAGAAGATGGCGGCCATTGGCAAGACCAAGTACGAGATGGATATCCTGCCCTCCACCATGGGACGGCACATCTCCCGTAGCATCCGCGCTGCGGTTGTTCAGGAGTGTATGGCCGAGCAATGGCAGGCTCTGATCACCAACATCGAATCTGGTGACTGCACCACCTTTAACGAGCCTCACTTTCCGGAAGGCGAACAGCGCGGTGTTGGGATCCACGAGGCACCCCGTGGCACATTGTCGCACTGGATCGTGATCGAAAACGGTAAAATCCGCAACTATCAGGCGGTCGTGCCTTCAACCTGGTTGGCCTCTCCGCGTGGCACCAACGATGAGCCTGGCTTCTACGAGCGATGTCTGGTGGGCAATCCGATTGCTGATCCGGAAAAACCGCTGGAAGTCCTGCGGACGATTCACTCGTTCGATCCTTGTATGGCCTGTGCGGTACACATGCTCAACCCCAAGGGGCAGAAACTCTCCACGGTTAAAGTGCTGTAATAGACACTTAGGTCAAGGTCCTCCTCGTCCCTGTCAGCAGGGAAAGAGGAGGGCCGCTTTATAAGAAGAGGAAATAACAATGGGTCAGCAAGAAAAAACAATCGGCATCATGGGGCTTGGTAACCTGCTCCTCGGCGATGAAGGCTTTGGCATCCACTGCATCCAATACCTCGAAGAGCACTATCATTTACCCGATAATGTAGAGGTGGTCGACGGCGGCACAGGCGGCATCCTTTTGGCCCCGTTCATCGAAAAGTTCGATGAGCTCTATGTGATCGATGTGGTCGATGTTGAAGATACCCCGGGTTCGGTGCACTGCTTCAGCGATGCAGATGTACGTTCCGGCGATATTCAAACCCGAATGTCACCCCACCAGATCGGGATGTTGGATATTCTCGATATCTGTCGTCTTCGGGGAAAAGTACCGCAGCAGGTGCAGTTTATTACTGTGGTCCCGGAGTGTTTGGAGACCGGCATGGAACTTACTCCGCTGCTCGCCGGCAGGATCAACGATGTGCTTGGGATACTGTTTGAAAAGCTTGGCAAGGAGGTCGTGATCACGCTTCTGCTCAGTGCTCAGGCTGCCTGATACCCTGTTGCATCGATTGTCTTTTGTAGGCGATTGTAGGGTGCCGGAGGTGCAAGGCATCGGCCTGTGCAGCGTACACCTGTACGTAAACCGGCCGATAACACCGCAGATTCGGTGCCCCGTGATCGCTTACCTCCCTTGGAGCTGCAGGTAGGGGGAATCACTTGTACACTAACCTCTTACCGAGGAAACAAATCCCCCGTCGGTGATCACCGGCGGGGGATTTTTTGTTGCATGGCCCGGGGCAACAAAATGGCGCCCTAGGAGTGGAGCTATTCTTTTGTCTTGGGCTGCCGTTGCAGTCGTTCTTCTTCCTTGTGCTTCACTTTGTCATCGTGTTGCTTTTTCTGCTTATCTTTTGTCTTCTTACCAGCTTTATCGCCCATGATGTGCTCCTTATTGGTGCAATATCAAAACGCCGCAAACCCGTTTGCGGATATACAGACAATCATTGTTCTGCAAAGAACGATAGCGCTGATTGGTTAGAAATAAAGGGGGTGCGTAGTATAAATATTGTAAAATAGAGAGCGACCTTGGTCAGGACGAGGCAGAATCGGTTCAGGGGGAGCGAGAGTTTCGGCGGCGTTTTTGATTTTTTGCCGAACCCTCAACCGGTGTTGGGGAGGCGGAGTTCGGGTCAAAAAAACGGTAAGTGTTTCGTCCGTCCTCCTTGGCTTGATACATTGCCGTGTCGGCCCCTTTGAGGATCTCCTCCAGTCTGACGTCGTTGCCGTGAAACAGGGCGATGCCAATGCTGGAGGTGCAGTGATGCGTAACGTGACAGATCTCCTCTCCCACCTGTTTATGGGGTAAGGTATACGGTTCCGCCAGAGCCGCACGAATTCTTTGAGCAACGACACCCGCACGGGTGACGGCGTCCGCAAAATTTTTCCCCAGATCGTCAAGCAGAACCACGAATTCGTCGCCGCCCAAACGCGCCACCGCGTCTATTTCGCGAACGCAAAGGGTGAGGCGGTGTGCCGCTTCGATAAGGAGTTGGTCACCGACTCCGTGGCCGTAGGCATCGTTAAGCGATTTAAAATTGTCCAAATCCAGAAACATGACCGCGCCGTAACAACCCGTCTGGTTACCGAGGGTTATCGCATACTCCAGGCGTTCGTGCAGACGACGGCGATTGGGCAGTTGGGTTAGATGGTCATAGAAAGCGAGACGGCAAATGCGTTCTTCGGCTTTTTTCTGTTCCGTAATATCTTCGGTCAGACCCAATATTCTTTCAACCTTGCCGGACTCATTTTTAATGGGGACAAAGCAAGATTTGAAAATCCGTCCGCACACCTCTTTGGCCTTGAACTCAAAGTGGCTGGGGGTCCCTGCTTGGGCCGCAACCAGCAGCAGTTCCAAACGCTTCCGGTCAGAGTCGCTGGCAATATTCAGGTAGGGCGTGCCTTGATTTTCGGACTCCTCAAGGGCACCCCGCATGAGCAGCCCGGTCCGGTTCATGGAGAGTATGTTGCCATCCATGTCGATTTCATGGATGCTAATCGGCGCATTTTCGACGATCAAACGGTGACGGTTTTCACTTTCGCGTAATGCGCGGGTTATCCGTTCATTTTCAAGCACCGCCGTCTCGAGTTCCTGGGTCCGGCAGCGAACCAGATCTTCCAGGGTGAGTGACGTATAAAAAAGGCTGAAATCAGAGCCGTGGACGCTTGCATTGCGTTCTGCACGATTCATCAAGGCCTGGATAATTTTATTGAGGCGGACAATCTCAGCCTGTAAAATCTGTTCATTCGACTCAGGCATCACAACCTCTTCCGTCTTGTTGGCCAAAGCCAAGGGCGACGCCGGTGAAGGTTTGGTTGACGTGTACGCCATGGAATTGTTCACCGTAGCAACTAAAGCCAACGGTGTGGTTACGGTTGAAAATCTCACTGACCCTCTCTCTGGTACCGCTTTGGGCTATTTCCAAGTTGCGCAGGATACAGTCTCAACCGAGGATCAGCTGTGGCGGCCCTATTTCAGCGCGAATTGCGGCCAAGCTCTGCGCAAGGTTGTCCACCAAGTCAATGCCGTGCGCCAACCTGAGGACGAGCCCTTCTTCAATGGCGCAATAGAAGGCCAGGCTGTGGTCCTGGTTGGCTCGTTGAATAGAACGCACGTATTGGCGGCCGTTGATCAGCACTACAAGAGGTGAGGCGGCAAAGTGAGGAGGCTCGAGTTGCTGTACCTCTACACCGAGAAGTCGGGCATATTCTGTGGCTGCCGGCCTTCCGTTGATCTCCCTCACGATACGTTTGGCCGTGTCGGCGGCAGTAACCACCAGTCGTTCGTCGGTGACGTTGAAGTGCTGGGTCTTGAAAATTTTAAAAGGTAAGTCGGTGTTGATTAGGATCAGGGCGACGCTGTCGGAATGGAATTTGCCGTTGCTAAAGACCTGCGTGCGAACGAATTTTTGGTCGTCCCCAGCCGATCCACCGAACAGGGGAATCCGGCCGATCGAGTGCTGCAAGGCATGGGTGACCTGCTCCTCGCGAATAGACAGTCCATCGATGAGCATGCAGGCGAAATTGTGGCTTGGGTTGGCCCCTGGAACCTTGCATTCCAGCTGTTGCAGCAAGGATTGCGCAAAATCGTGTGCCTTGGCGATGTTGAATTGGCTCAAGCAATCCAGCACTCCGCTGACAGCCACGCAACTGCCCGCAGCAAAACTTGCTCCCGAGAGGCTGTGGGTGCGATAACCCGCCGGCCCGATTTCCCCCGCCGTGGTACAGCCGACCACCTGGACGCCCGCGAAGAGGCGGCGTATTTCTGCGGCCAAGGCTTCAAGGTCATAATGGCTTGAACAGAAGAAGACCACCAGCTCGGTGCGGCTCTGTATCACTGCCCGGTGAAATTCAGTTACCGCCCGGCGCGCCTCCTTTGCGCATGAATGTGCGATGCGAATGGTATCGGTGCTCACTGTCGCCTCCTGTTGAATGTCGATACCTATAGTCAATCAGTTCCATCCTGGGGACGCAAATACAAAACCGAAAGATTGGTTCAAATTTGCTGACGTCGGAAAAACTTCAACCTCCTGCATCGCCGCTTTTTTCCCGATACTTGACATGCCTTATGCCTGCCTTCGCACTATGAAAGACGCCCCTCCTTGTTTCTCTGTGTATTTTCTGCGCCATCCCTTGGAGAGTGCCGGCCAGTCTTTCGTTGTGTGTATTTACAAGGCCAACAAAATTGATTTCCGCCTTCAGTAGGAGCCCTCGATCCCTATGAACATATTGAGTATTCAGGAACATGACGGCGTCTCTCTGTTCGAGGCTTTTTTGCATCAGGTCTCTGGCAAGCTTGCAGGCGCTATATGCAAGAAGTTACAGGCCTATGCTGCGCTTGATAAAATCTATTCTAGCGACAGCCTGAAGGTCCTCAACCCCAGGATATGGGGGTACAAGGGAACCATCTATAAACTGCGTGTAGATGCCGGTAAAGAGTCAGCCCGAGTGCTGTTTGTGAAAACAGAGGACAACGATATTGTGCTTTTGCATGGCTTCATGAAAAAAACGCGAAAAACACCGAGGAAGGACGCTCAGATTGCCATGCAAAATTTTGATTGGCTCAAAAATAATGGGGCGGTAACCCAATTGCCATTGACAAAGTACTTGGTTTAACGGCGCGGAATTTTCAATGCACCTGGATGCTGGAACGTCGGAATGATCAACGACCAAGCGCCACAGCTTCTTTAGCTCTGCAGGCTAGAATTGCTGCGGATTCAATTGATTGGACAATTAGGGAGAAGGGGTACCCCTTCAGCGGGGAAGCAGAAGGGGCAACTGTATACAAGGGTTGGGAATAATGCAGGAGTTGCAGGCTGCTCAGGGAAAAATATTTTTTTATCTCCTCCTCCTCACCACCAAGCCATCATATTTCACTAAACTTAAGAGTCTACATGCTCGAGCTCTTAGGCGTACTGACCAAATTTTCAAATTCGTCACTTATTCAGGGGCATTTGATTGGGATGAGCTGGCCTTTGGAATAACGATCGTCAAAAGTTCGGCCATTTCTGTCAAAGTCATGCCCAATTTCAAAAAAGGTGCCCTTCAAAGTTGATTGATTAATCGTAAATTGTGTGCGACTTGTGTCGTTCCAGTTATTATTTTTATGAATTTGCGATGCATCGAAATTTCCTTTGATAGAAGTGGGTGAAATCGAAGCAATGCCGGTGATGACAGGGCTGTAATCGTCAGGGACAATAACGGAACCTCGAATAATTGCAGTTGTTTTGTTTCCTATCGGAACAATGTGGAGTTTCATGACGTATGATACTGGGGTTATTGAGCCTGATGTATCCTCGGTGATTTTAATGTTCCAGCAGTAGTTACCTTCGCTTTTGATCGCGGCTAAGCTAAGGGATATGCTTGATACGGATAAACAAAAAACAGAAAACAGGATAACGCTCATTTTTCTAATCATTTTTTCCATCCTCCCCTTTTGTAAGTTGCACTGTTGGACTTCTCGTGAAGTTGCTCAACATTCTATTAAAGTGTGAAGCTGCTGAAGTCAATGATTTATGGGGAGAATCGGAATATCTGTTTGGTCGCCCCCTGCCTGCCGGCCATTATAAACTACCGGATTGGTCGCTGCAAAATCGCGAAACCCTGCCAGCGCCTCCTCCCGCATTACCCCCTCGACCAACTCAATCCCCCGATCGGCCAACTCCTCCCGCCAGTTCCATGGCATCGGTCCTTCATCAAAGCCGGTGATGGCCATCATCTCCGCATCGGCTCCGGCAATCACCAGTGAACGAATCCCGGACCAGAGCACGGCCCCGAAGCACATCGCACAGGGACTCCAGTTGACCACCAACTGATGCGCAACCATTCCCGGTCCGCCCAGGTCGTACGTGCCGAGCATTTGCTGGGCAAGGGTCAACGCGGTGACTTCGGCATGAGCCGAGGAACAGTTGAGCGGTACCACCCGATTGACCCCGATGACGATTAGTTTGCCTGAGTCGCGTTCAAAGACGCCTGCGGCAAAGGGGCCACCACTTTGGTGTTCGGTATTGAGCCGGGCAAAGCGGATAACGGCTGCCATCCGCTCTTCGAGGTTGGCTATATTCTGCGGTAATTGCTGCAGTTCGTTCTGCGCCCAATCGGGCAGGTCGAGGGTGAAGCGTGGGGGGGTGGTTGGCATGGTCGATTCTCCGGATTAGGGGAGCGCTGAGATTGAATTTAGCTCCCCATGATTTTGTTGCGAAAGAGGAAAAAGACGGCTCCAAGCAGGCAGAGCCCGGCCCAGAGGTAGTCCAGCGTTAGTTTTTCCTTGAGATAGAGCACTGAGAAGGGAACAAAGATCGAGAGAGTGATCACCTCTTGAAGGATCTTCAGTTGGCCCACGGACATCACGTTATGGCCGATGCGATTCGCCGGGACCTGGAGGAGATATTCCAAGAGGGCTATTCCCCAACTAATCAGGGCGGCGATCAGCCAGGGTTTGTGCGAAAGGCTTTTGAGATGGCCGTACCAGGCGAAGGTCATGAAGACGTTGCTGCAGCATAAGAGGCCAATTGTCAGAGTGTAGCGGTTCATAGTTGTTTCTGCCCGGACGGGCGAGTGGGAGGAAATGAAGAGGTGCGGCCCCTTTGCGGAGAAGGTTAGGTGAGCTCGGCAGCCTGGCGCGCAGGATGCAAGACCGCGCAAGCCTCTTTTCTTTCTCTGCAAAACGGTATATTAGCAACCGTCTGTTCCCTTTCCAAGGGGGAATGCGCATGAGCCGCGAAGGAAATGTGTCAATCTGGAGAATTCGATGCTTGGAACCATCGTCAATGGACTGGCCATTGTGGTCGGTAGCCTGTTGGGGCTGCTCTGCAATAAGGGGATCCCTGAACAGTACAAGCAAACTCTCCTCCAGGGCGTGGCCCTTTCGGTCATGCTCATCGGTTGGAAGAGTGCCTTGCTGGCGGATAACCTGTTGGGCGTCATCATTTCCATCGTGGTAGGTGGCCTGCTTGGCGAATGGCTGCAGATCGAGGGCCGGCTGGAAGGTCTGGGACAATGGCTGGAGGCGCGGGTGAGAGCCAAAACCGGCAATACCCAGTCGCTGGCCCGTGGCTTTGTCACTGCCAGTCTGGTCTATTGTGTGGGCTCGATGGCCATAGTCGGCTCCCTGGAAAGTGGGCTGACCGGCCAGCATCAAACCCTGTTTGCCAAATCGATCCTCGATGGGGTGATCTCGGTGGTCTTTGCCTCGGCCATGGGTATCGGGGTACTCTTCTCCAGTCTTTCCGTTTTCCTCTACCAGGGTACATTAACCCTGGCGGCGGTACTGCTCAAGCCGCTTCTGTCTCCGGTGGCGGTTGCCCAGATGACCTCGGTCGGGGGGCTGTTGATCGTGGCCATCGGGCTGAACATGCTGGGAGTGGTAAAAATCCGGGTGGGCAATCTGCTTCCCGCCATCTTCCTGCCGCTTCTCTACCATCTGCTCCAATCCTCTTGCGGCTGATCGCCTGGGGAAATTGGGTCCGGCCTTTTCAACTCTGCAAAAACTCCTGCTGACTTTCCCGGTTAACAACACTACAATACTAAAGATATGGTCCGATAAGTCTTAATCCGTGGAGGAGGTTGCCCATGTCCGTCGAACCCTGCCCCTTGCCCCTTGTCTCCGATGCGCTGAAGGCTAATCTGCGCGAAACCGCTGCTCCGGCGGTCATCAACCCGGCCTATGAGCTGCTCCGAGATGTGGTCTGTCGATTTCAGGGGATTCTCGGTAAACTTGATTCCCTGCTCTATGAGATCGGCCACCCCTATCGCAATTGGAAGCTGATAATTCCAGAGTTGCGGGCTTTTGTGCTCAAAAACTGCAACCACTACCGCGACCATGAGCAGGGGGCCGAGGCCTTTTCTCTGTTCATGTCGATCTTTTTTGATGCGCTCAGAGATTCCAACCGCAATGACGAACTGCTGCAACGTATCCTCGAGGGTATGCTTGCCTATGCCGATAAGGTGATTCTTTCTCTGGACAGTGCGTCCTTGTTTCGTTTCGAGGGTGCCTTGGCCGAGTTTTTCACCCGGTTGCGGAGTCTGGATGAGAGTGAACCTCAGGTGATGCTCTCCATGGTCCAGGGGCACCATCCGGTGCGGAAGATGGCGCAAAAGGTGATAGCCCTGCGGCGACAGAAGGCTTCGGATCCCTTTGATATGGAAGCCCTGTCCCTGTTGATGCGCGCCATCCTCCAGCGTAATTACCAATATTGGCTTTCCGAGGACGACCCTCTCCCCTGGTTCGAACAGGAGTGCGGTGAATACTGTAAGAAGTGGCATGGGCAGTCCCTCTTGGCCGGCATCTCCCATGCGCGCATCCTCGAGTGTCGCTCCACCCTGGAGTCGATCGATTTTGCCGCCGATTATCAGGCCGCCCTGGAAAAGATCCTCACCCTGCCTAACCACATGGATCTGGTCCGGCTCTACAAAGAGATCCCGACCAAGATGGTCGCGGTGGAGGAGGATGGCGATGAGGGGACAGGCAATTTTGTCGAGAACCGCAAACTGCTCTTTCTCTTCCGCATTATGGAGACCAAGGGATTGACCCTGATCCACGAGGAGACCCTGCGCGAGATCAATCGTTCGCTGGTGCAGTTGATCCGCAAGCAGAGCTTCGAGGAGATCGAACAGTTCTTCGTCACCACTTTTCATCTGCTCAAGGCCAATGTCCGCCGCTACCCGCACACCTCGCTGCAGTGCATCCAGGTGATCGGCAACGAGGTCTTCAAACGCGGCAATTCGCGGTTGGTAGAGGCCTTTTTGTGGGAAACGGTTCGCTTTGGATTTCAGTATGCCAATGTTCGCGGCGTGGATGAGGACTGGCAGCCCATTGCCAATCCGGCCCATCTGACTAACATTCGGGTCTGGCTTAACCTGATCGCCCAGGAACCCAAGTGGTGCTCGACCCTGTTCTCGGCTCTGATCATCAACCTGCGGCTCTCCGGCACCTGTGTGCGTGATACCGACCTTTTTCAGCGTGACATCACCGACCTGCTCAATCATCCCATCGGGCCGATTTATAACCTGGCCAAGCAGTTCACCAAGCTGATGCCGGTATTTTTCAACGAGATCGGTGCCGAGGGCGAGCTGCGCGATGTTTCCACCGAGTTGGACGAAATTCATAAACGCAAGGATGTGCTGATCCATTTCCTCCGCAAACAGGCCCATGTGGAGTCGAGCAATTTGATTGTCGGCTTTATTGAGGCTATTTTTGCCTTCTGGATCACCTTGGATAAATCGTATCTGCGCGACTACCTCCCCGAAGAGGTGTTGCAGCAGGTGACGGGAAACGGCCCCTTTGTCGGTGACCAACATATCCTCGCCGGGCGGATCAAGAAGGAACTGCGTTTCAATCGCATGGCCCAGATCCTGGGCTGGAAGGATGAGGAGCGTCAGGAGTTCCTCGACCGCCAGACCGATCTCTCCGAAGTGGAGCGGCGGCGGTTTACTCTTCTGGTGCGGATGTACAAACTCCTGCACCAGAAATACAGCCTCAGTCTACCCGAAATCCATCTTCAACTGCAGCATGCGCTGGGCAACGGATTCCCCGAACTGGGTCGGCTGCTGGAGGTGTTGGCCGAGGATGACCCGATTCACTGTTTGGATGTCCTGCTTGATGAACTGGAGCATCTGCAGGGGGTAATTCTCAGCGCCGAGAAGTTCGAACCCAAGGAGGAAATCTATTACAAGCGTCATATCGCAGTGGATATCCCCTCGGTCTACGGCCGCTATTCCGAACGCAAGTTTGATGCCCTCGGCCTGACCTTCCGTCTGGAGAGCCTGGCCAACGTTTACCTGGAAAAACTCTTTGCCACGGTAAACCTAAATTTTATCACCCAGGCGACCTTTATCCGCATTCTCAAATGCTTGCGCCTTTTTACCCGCGCTCTGCAGATCGACGGCATCTCCAGCCGGCGCCTGGATACCTACATCAGTCTGCTGGCGACCTCGATCGGTATCCGTCGCTTTTCCTACACCCAGCACCTCGATATCATGCGCGGACTTTCCGAGGGCGTGAAAGATATCATCTACGCCTATTACACCAACATTCACCAGAACAACCTTTCGATCATCGTGCCCCAGATCAGTAAGGATAACCTGTTGATTAAGTTTCACAGCTCATGGAACGTGAAGAACATGCCGGAAACGGTGTTGCGGATCTCCGAGATCTTTTTCCGCGACCTGATCTCCACTACCTTCGGCCTGCAGCACCTGGATAACTTCATCGGCAAGGTGATCAACACCCTGGAGGCGCAGAAGGATATCCTGGATGAGAATACGCTTGATCTGCTCATGACCTATAACCCGGAGAAAGCGATCAGCAGCCTGCATGCGGAGAACCTGCGCACCCATAACCTGATTCACCTGGGCAACAAGGGCTTTAATCTGGTGGTGCTCACCCGCGATAAAATGCCGGTGCCACCGGCTTTCATCATCACCACCGAGGTTTTTCGTTGTTATCGGGCCATCCGCAGGTTTGAACGGGCACGTGACGAGTACATGCGCCGGGTGCGTTCGGCGGTGACCGGAATCGAGCAACTGACCGGGCGGGTTTTCGGCTCACCGGAGCGTCCGCTGCTGCTGTCCGTGCGCAGCGGTGCCGCCATCTCCATGCCGGGGATCATGTCCACCATCCACAACGTCGGTGCCAATGCCGAGCTGGTGGAGGAGTTTGTGGTCAACCATCCCAAGTACAAGTACTTTGCCTGGGATAACTTCCGCCGCTTCCAGCAATCCTGGGGCATGGCCAACGGCATGGAACGGGAGGATTTCCAGGAGCTGATGAACGTCCAAAAGGAGATCCATAATATTCATTATAAGCGCGATTTCTCGCCGGAGCAGATGCGGGAGCTGGCACTGAACTACAAGCAGGCCGTGGAAAGCCGTGGGTTCGGCATTCCCGAGGATCCTTGGGAGCAATTGGTCGGGGCGGTGGACATGGTGTTCGACTCCTGGCACTTCCCCAAGGCCCAGGAGTACCGCCACTTGATGGGGGTTTCCGATGACTGGGGCACTGCGGTCATTGTCCAGACCATGGTCTTTGGTAACCTGGGACTGCAGGCGGGCAGCGGCGTGCTCTTTACCGCCCATCCTTACCGCAAGGTGCGGCGGGTGGCCTTGTGGGGCGATTATGCCATCGGCGATCAGGGTGAGGATATCGTCTCCGGTCTGGTCACCAGTCATCCGATATCGGTGGAGCAGGCGGAGATCGATGGACGCGACGAGAACAAGAGTTTGGAGCGGCAGTTTCCCGAGGTCTATAAACGCTTGCTCAATATCAGCCGCGAGCTGGTTTACGACAAGGAATGGAACCCGCAAGAGATCGAGTTCACCTTTGAGGGACCGGAGGCGGATCAGCTGTACCTCCTCCAGACCCGGGATATGATCACGATCAAGAAAAAGGAGCACCTGACGGTGTTCAACGATTCCGACCTGGCGCACAAGTCGATTCTTGCCAAAGGCATCGGCGTTTCCGGTTCGGCCATGTCGGGCAAGGCGGTGTTCACCGAAGAGAACATTCACAATCTGCGCGAGAAGGAGCCGGGTACGCCGCTGATTCTCATTCGTCGTGACACCGTTCCCGAGGATATCCGGGAGATCTCCCTGGCCGACGGTCTAGTGACCTCACGCGGCGGGCAGACCTCGCATGCCTCGGTGGTGGCTACCCGCCTGGAAAAAACCTGTGTGGTTGGCTGCCGTGATATGCAGGTTTTTGAGACCGAAGAATATGCTGATATTAATGGCACCCGCATCATCTTCGGCACCCCGATCTCTATGGATGGCCGCCATGGTCTGTTAATCGAGGGTAACTACCCATTGCGTGAGGAGGTACATATTCTCCCGTTGTGAGCGGTTTTCCGGCCCGTGCCATTATCCTCCGATATGTAAGCGCCTTTGCGTCGCGCAATAGAGCAATATCGTACAATCTTTTTCGGGCGGGAAAATATATTCTTCGATGCATAGAGCTCATCAATACTGTTGAACAGAGGAGAATTTGCCATGAAATCACACGACATTGCCTTCAATATTGCCAACGGAACGGTCTATTTTTCTCATCGTTCAGACAATATATCTCAATCCAGTTGGATTGCTCATCCGACCTTCAGAGGGGTTCGTTTGAAACACATGATCACTGGAGCGGATACGGCTGGAGTTTTCAGCTCTCATCTGGTGACTATCGATACTGACTGCTGCCTTGAAGCACATTGCCATGATGACCAGTTGGAATTGCATGAGGTTATCCAGGGAGAGGGTGTTTGTCACTTTGCCGAACAAGCCCTTGCCTATCGGTTGGGTACAATGGCTGTTATTCCCAAAGGGGAGCGTCATATGATTCAGGCAGGCGGCAATGGCCTTGTTTTGTTAGCAAAGTTTTTTCCGGCCTTGGTCTGATTGGTCTTGCCGCATTCAGGGGGATTGAATGAAACACCAACATGAGCTGGTTCGGAAATTCAATCTTCCAAGCTGTTTTGGGGTTGAGGCGATAATGGGGCAGCATATCGTCAACGAATTCCGGCGGCATATTCATGCAACCTATATCGTAGGTATTGTTGAGGAGGGGGAGCGGATCATCGAGAGTGCCGCAGGGACCGTTCGTGTTGGTCAGGGGAGCCTGTTTCTGATCAATCCTGGCCAGGTCCATGCCTGTAAATCCAACGGGAATGTGGGGCAATCCTATAAAATACTGAGTATACCTCCGTGCTTTATGCAAAGATTGCGCTTATACGTTGATGGGGACACTACACTTCCTCCCTGTTTTTTAACGGTCTCTTTGGAGGATGATCTGCTGTTCGCAGCATTCGTGCAACTTTTTTCCAAGATTGAGCGACAGCTCCCCTTTGATGAAATGGAAAAGCTCCTTACAGGGTTTGTTCAATTGTTGTTGGCGCGAACGGTTACAAAAATATGGCCAAGCTTCGAGGAGCAGGATCGGAGGATGGATATCGAGCAAGCCTGTGCATTTATCCGAGAGAATTATGCAGAAAACGTTCCGCACATCCAAGTAGCTGATGCCGCCTGTTTAAGCCTGTTTCATTTTCAACGGGAATTCAAGAGGCAGATGGGAATAACTCCCCATGAGTATCTGCATGACTTCAGGGTGCACCAAGCTATAAAAATGTTGATGGCATCAGCTGATGTCGCTGATGTAGCTTTTCGTGTCGGTTTTTTTGATCAAAGCCATTTCTCTCGGGTCTTCAGGAAAGCCGTTGGTGTGCCTCCGGGAAGATTTAGGAATACTCATCAGAAAGAGCAATGAAGGCGCCCGCAAAATTGCGAGAGTATCCTTCCACGCCGCGGAATTCTTCCGGCGTGCAGGGGGGGGTTTATTATCCGGCTTCCTAAATAATTCAAAGCGTCTTACTGTCTCTTTAAACAAGCGTATCAGTTGGCCTGGTGAACGCTTTGATGCACATTATTCTCCTTTTTTTCAGGTAATCATGACCTCTCTTGCCCCCTTTCCCAGCTGTGTCGATCAGGAAACCCATGTTTTCAGCGTTGATGATATGAGCTGCGAACATTGCCAGGACCGGGTTGAGGCTGCGGCGCGGGCTGTTGCCGGCGTGCGCCTGGCTCGGGTTGATTTGAACGCCGCCAACTTGACTGTGAACGGCGGTGACCCGAAGGCTATTCTCCAGGCCGTGATTGCTGCGGGCTACCCGGCCCGGCTACAGGAAAAAGTAGCCGAAACCTGCCCCTTGCCGGGTGCTGACACTCCCGATGCCGGTCCGGTCAAAGCCGTCTCCGTCGGGAACTATCAGTTGAAGGTCGAGGATATGCACTGCGCCAGTTGTGTCGGCCGGGTGGAAAAGGCGATCCTTGGGGTTTCTGGGGTTGAGTCGGTGGCCGTTAACCTGGTGGAGAAGAGTGCCGGGGTGAGTGGCGGTGATCCCGAGGCGGTGGTGGCTGCGGTGGTTGATGCCGGCTATGGGGCATCCCTGATTCGCGATGAACGAAAACCGACCGGGAACGGTTATGAAATCGATGTGCTCGGCATGCATTGCGCCAGTTGCGTTGGCCGGGTGGAGCAGGCAATCCTGGGTGTGGCTGGGGTGACCAGCGCTTCGGTCAATCTGATCGAGAAAATGGCCCAAGTGGAGGGCGGCGACCCGGACCGGGTGGTGCAGACGATTGTTGATCAGGGATACGGTGCTTCACTGCGGCAGTCGCAAACCGGAGAAGCCTTTTACCTTCGTCTGCAGCCCTGGCCGGAAGAAACGGACCTGGAACAGGTGCGGGAGATTCTTCTTGCTCAGGATGCGGCTGCTAAGATCAAGGTGGAGCCGGGCCGGTTGCAGATCGTCACTGCCCAACACCCCGCAGATGTTCTGCTGCGGTTGACCGACATCGGCTATATGGTCACTCTGGAGGAAACCTACATTGATCCTGGCTTGAGTCAGGCCGAGGAAACCAGGCAGGAGATTCGTCGCTCCTGGCAGCGGGCCGTGGTGGCGGCAGTGGTCGGTTTTGGCATTATGGGCGGGCACATGGGCGGATTCTTTCCCCATCTTCAGGAGGGACGGCTGTTCTGGGCGATCATGGCTCTTCTTTGCCTGGGGACGATGATTTTCAGTGGTCGTAACTACTTTATCGGTGCCTGGAAGCAGGCCCGGCATGCGGCGGCCAATATGGATACCCTGGTGGCCATGGGCACCGGCGCCGCCTGGCTCTCCTCGGTGCTGGTGATCGCCAAACCCGACTTCATTCCCGGCGCCGCGGATCATTTATATTTGGATGCCTCGGTGATGATCCTCGCTTTTCTCCAACTGGGGCATGCCCTGGAAACTCGGGCCAAACGGACCACCAGCGAGGCCATCGGTACCTTGGTGGGGCTGCGCGCCCGGACCGCCTGGGTGATTCGTTCCGCTGCCCAGGTGGAGATCCCGGTTTCCCTGCTGCGTCTCGGAGATCGTGTCCGGGTCAAACCTGGGGAAAAGGTGCCCATTGATGGGGAGATTGTCGAAGGTCAGACCAGCATCGACGAATCCATGCTTACCGGCGAGCCATTGGCCGTGGCCCGCACCGTTGGCGATTCGGTCACCGGCGGTACCATGAACCGTTCCGGTGCTTTTGTTCTCAAAGTCATGCGACTGGGTGAGGACACTACCCTGGCGCGGATCATCCGCATGGTCAAGACCGCGCAGATGAGTAAACCGCCCATTGGTCGGCTGGTGGATCGTATTGCCGGTGTCTTTGTGCCGGTGGTGATCTCGATCAGCCTGCTCACTTTTTTGTGCTGGTGGGGTCTGGCCGTAACCCTACCCCTGGCCCATGGACTGACCGCGGCCATTGCCGTCTTGGTTATTGCCTGTCCTTGCGCCTTGGGATTGGCTACCCCGATCGCCATCATGGTCGGCACCAGCCGTGCGGCTCAGTGCAATGTGCTCATCCGCAACAGCGATGCCCTGCAGACCGCCTCCACCTTGACTCATGTGGTGGTCGACAAAACCGGAACCCTTACCGAGGGCCGCCCGGCCGTGACCGGGCTGTTCCCGGTTGCGGGCATGAGGGAGGAGCAGTTGTTGCAATGGGCGGCCAGTTTGGAAAGCGGCTCCGAACATCCCCTGGCCGAGGCGGTGCTGACCGCCCAGCTCGAGCGCGGGGGAGAAATGCTCAAACCGGATAACTTCACCGCCGTTCCCGGGCGGGGCGTGCAGGGGGAATTTGCGGGGCAACGCTATTTCCTCGGCAACCACCATTTCCTCAAAGAGCAGGGTTGTACGCTCCCCGAATCTCTACTCGTCGAGGCCGCCCGGGCCGCAAACCTGGGCGGTACGCCGGTTTGGCTGGGACGTGCGGGTGAGGTGCTTGGCTTGCTCATTCTCCAGGATCCCTTACGGCCAGACTCGGTGAAGGCTATCCAGGCCTTGCAGCGGCAGGGTATTGCAGTGGTGATGTGCAGTGGCGATAATGCGGCCACGGCCAACGCTGTTGCCCGCGAGGTCGGCATTGTCGAGGTGCATAGCGAGATCCTGCCAGAGCAGAAGCTTGCGGTGATTCAGCAGCTGCAGCAGCAGGGACTGCGCGTGGGCATGGTCGGCGACGGGGTCAACGATGCCCCGGCACTGGCCCAGGCCGATACCGGTTTTGCCTTGGGCAGCGGTACCGATGTGGCGATTGAGAACGCGGACATCACCCTCACCGGCGATTCGTTGATGCTGGTCTCCGATGCCATCGCCATTTCCGCCGCAACCATTCGTAACATCCGCCAGAATCTCTTTGGCGCCTTTATCTACAACGTGATTGGTATCCCGTTGGCAGCGGGATTGTTGTACCCCTTGACCGGATGGCAGCTGGAGCCTATGTTTGCCAGTGCCGCCATGGCGCTTTCCTCGGTGACGGTCGTCACCAACGCCAACCGGTTGCGTTTCTTCCGTCCCTGATTCCTTTATAAATCCATCATGTTTCTCCATCAATTGCGTATTCGGGTTATGGCCCTTCTTCAGGAGTTGGACGCCCGCACGGCCCAGTTCCGTACTGTTTCCGGCCTGCAATGTCCCACCGGTTGCGGTGCCTGCTGTCTCTCCGACAAGGTCGAGGCAACGGTGCTTGAGCTTTTACCCCTGGCGATCAGCCTAATGGGGAGCGAGGCCGGTGATCGCCTGATCGAGCGGCTCTCCCAACCCGGCCTGGCCGCCCACTGTGTGCTTTATGATCCTGCAGGGCTGGATGGTCACTGTAGCGCTTACGCCCATCGCGGGGTTGTCTGCCGTCTGTTCGCCTTTGCCGGTAATCTTGATCGCGATCGGGTGCCGCAACTGGCAGCCTGCAAGGTGATGCGGCTGGTGAGCCCGGAAATGGTCTCCCGGGCCGAGGCCCTGATTGCCCTCGAGCCTAGTCTCTTGCCCATTTTTAGCGAGGCCGGTATTCGTCTGAGTGCCATGGATCCGGGCCTGGGCACTCGGCGTCTGCCGATTAACGAGGCTCTACGCGAAGCCATGGCCAAGGTCGAGGTGATGCGGCTTTATACCGGCACGATCAACATGGTGGCAGAAGAAACCCCAGAGGAAACCTTATTTGAAGATGGTCTCGAGGCCCATGGCCCGTTTCCGGGCGAATTTGGGAATCAGACCGGGACGGGAGGCGTGCAGTAGGCGATAGGTCAAGGCTAGCAGGTGCAGCACCAGGAGATGATCGATGAGCCTGTAGCCCCGTTGCCGACGCAGCAAGAGGCCCAAAAGCCAACCAAGGTAACGCCTGCGCAGGCGAAAGGGCTTGAAACTGAGTTTGATTTTGTAGCGGCTGCGACTACCGGAGGGGAAGCGCTGTTTGTATCTCTTTTTGGCCTGTTTCAGCCGGTCTTTCAGTTCTTCGGAGAAGGGGAGGAGAGCGTACTCCCGGGCCAGGGCCAGCAGGGCGAAGGTCGCTTGCATGAAGTCGATGTCGTCAACCGGTAACCCCGCTTCTTTCGCCAGTTGCTGCATGCGCCCGATTTTTGCCAGCGCATCCTGCGCCTGGTTGAGACAGGCTTCGCTGTCGCTGACAAAATGGCGCATCAGCTTGCGCATCGAGTGGTTGATAAAGATCGTATTCCAGTACACCGAGAGCAGTGGCGGTATGCGTACCCGGCGGAAAAAGAATTGCTTCTGGGCATATTCCGGTATGTAGAGCAGTTCCTTGACGGCTCTTTCGGAGAGTTGGAGTAACTCCCAGACCGCCTCGCTTTGTTGGAATCCCCGGCTGGCGCAGAAACGTTCCACCGCCTCCCGGGCACTGCAACCCTGAGCAAAAATATGCAGGCTGACAAAGGCGTTGATTTCCGTCCACAGGGCCTGGTCGTCGAGAAAGGCCAGGCGTCTGAAGGGCACCCAACCACCGGTTTGGCACCAGACCGAAATCCCGACCACATTTTCCGCCTGTTGTAACTCCCGGGCATACTTCTCGTAGTCCCCACCGATAAATGAGGGGTACTCTCCGCATCCCTCGTATTCCCGCCGTGCCTGCAATTCGATGATTTTCTGGACCTTGGTGGCAAAAAACTGAGGATTGAGCGGCAGGTAGCGGAAAAAATCCGATTCCCCATACTTCATCGATAGGATAAAAGCCGGGCTGTTGATTCCCTCCAGGCTACGAGCCAGGGTGTTGCTGTGCCAGATGCAATCGCCCACCGGGTAGGCGCCCACTGTCCAGGTGCGCAGGATCAGGTGGCGGCTTTCGCGTTCAAAAAGTGGTACGAGCGTTTCCAGGAGCCGGTTGAGTTGTTCCGGGGTGCGAATGTGGAGCTCGCTGCGGAACCGGTCCTTTACATCGCGTCCGTCACTCTCGCCGATACGCAGGATTACCCCGGAAATTTCGGGAAAATCCTGGAGCAGGCCTTCGAGCAGTTCACAGAGAAATGCAATGATACGCCGTTCGTCACCGAAGAGCTTGCGCTTAAGACGCGGGGTCAAGGTGAGCACATCCATGGTCAGGTAGATGCCCAATCCCTGTTGCTTGAGCAGAGCAAACAAGCGGCGAAATTCCTCGCGGAAGGCCGCAATCGAATCGAGAACCTCTGGTTCGTACCAGGGGTGGTTGGCCAGATGGGCCACATCATCGAGGCTGACCGCGTTGTACCCGATTTCTGCAACCCTTGTGGCAAAGGTGTGCATATCTTCGGCGATCCGGTCAAATCGTTGGCGCTTTTTTGCTGGTTCCAGGGGGAGATGGGAAAAGGGGATTTTGGACCAGTTCAGGCGTCCTGTGGGGAGGTCGCGAAAGAAGGGACCGATGGCATCGGTGAGCAGCAGATTCATGGAGTGCTTGTTGAAGAGTTAAAGAAATTTTAATCCGATCATGAAAAACCTGTCATTTAACAGATGTATAATGATGGCGAATGTGATAAATATTCTCAAGTGCATCCAATTTTTACTTGCAGAACGGTCTTGCGCGCAGTAGAAGGCGTGCCTTCCGCACACGGCTTTTCGCTTTACATCAATTCTAAACAAGCAGTCCTGTTATGAACAATCTTTTTGCCCGTATCACCTACATTTTTGATCCATTACAAACAATCTACGAACACGAGAAGGTCCACCGGAAAATTTCCGTTCTTCTGGTTTTTCTTTTTCTCTCCAGCCTGGCCGCGATCGAACTCAAGCGCCAGGGCTTGTTACCACCGAATCTGGCTACTATGGTGCCGGGAAACCACTTTTTTGCCGTCCATGCCGCCTTTACCGTGATTCTGGTGCTGGAGGTGATCAGCCTGATTTTTGTTCTGCCTTGTTCCTTTTCCCGTTCATTGGGCAAGCAGTTCGAGATTCTCTCCCTGATTCTGATCCGAAATGCATTCAAGGAACTTTCCTACTTTGCGGAACCATTGGGTTACGCGGGCAACAGTGAAAAGATCCTGCACATTCTCGCCAGCGGCTTCGGTGCTTTGCTGATCTTCACCCTACTCGGGGTTTATTACAAGATCCAACGGCGAAGCGAGGAAGACGGGCGCCACATCGATTTGTACAGTTTTGTCGCCTCGAAAAAAGCGATCTCGCTGGCTCTGCTGATCTCCTTTGTCAGTTTGGGCAGTTATTCGATTTATCAGAGCCTGATGGGCATTGAGCAGTCAGATTTTATTCATAGCTTTTACACCCAGCTGATTCTGACCGATATCCTCATCGTTTTGGTGTCGCAGTGTTTTCATCCCTCGGCCAAGATGATGTTCCGTAACTCGGGCTATGCCCTCTCCACCCTGATGATCCGTCTCGCCCTGGTGGCACCGGTCTATTACAACGTGCTCCTTGGTGCTGCCGCCATGATTTTTGCCATTCTCCTTACTCTGGTCAGTCAGCACCTGTTTCAGGGGCAAAAGCAAAACGCATAAAAAAAGGGAGGCAAACGATCTCCCGTTTTCAACTCTTTTGGGGAGCACTGTTCTCCCTCTCCATGTTGTTTGAAAAAAGAAAGGGGTGTACGTGGAAGCCGTCTTCCCGTACACCCCTTTTTTATGGGGATGATGGTTTTATCGTCCGTCTTACTTGGTGAACTCGATCAATGTATCGCAGTAGGCTTCCACGGCTTTCTGGATATTGGCCTTGTCCTCATCGGTGGGTGCACCCTGCCACTCGTACGAGCCGAGTTTATCCCAGCCGGACTTTTCGGTCTTGGCTTCAAAATCCTTCTGTGCCCCGCCAACCCAGCCGTAGGAGCCGAAGCGGAACACTTTTTTATTGGTGACCTTCTTTACCTGCAACTCTTCGATGACATGCGCCATGGGCGGGAACATCTTGTACTCGTAGGTGGGCATGCCGAAGATGAGACCGGCCGATTTCCAGGCACTGGCCAGGATGTAGCCAATCTCATCGCCGGGCACCTGGAACACGTGTACCGGAATTTCTCGTCTACGCAGGGTCTCGATAACCTGGTTCAGCACCTGCTTGGTGTTGCCGTACATGGAGCTCCAAACCACGGTAACTTCACGTTCGGCCGGTCCCTTGCTGTATTCGGCGTAGCGTTTATAGAGATCGATGATAACAGCGGGATTGTCGCGCCAGATGATCCCGTGCGAGGGGCAGATCACCTTCACATCCAATCCACCAAGTTTATCGAGTCCCTTGAGAACAAAGGCAGAGAAGGTGGCCACGATATTGGCGTAGTAGCGCAGGGCCTCTTCCTCAAAGAATTTGTGCTTTTCCGAGGAGATCTGATCGTCGAAAATCGCGTTCTCATCGATGCTGCCATAGGAGCCGAAGGCGTCGCAGGAGAAGAGGATGCCCCGCTTGCGCTCATAGGTCATCATAGTTTCGGGCCAGTGGATATTGGGAGTATCGAAGAACTGCAGCTCGTAATCCCCCACCTCAAGCGTCATGCCGTCGGTGATGGCAATGGCGCGCTCCGCCGGAACCTCGGCAAAGGCAGCCAAAAGCGGAATAGCCTTCTTGGTGCAGTAGATAACCGCCTTAGTGTTTTTCTTGCAGAATTCGCGCAACCAGCCGGAGTGGTCAGGCTCCATGTGGTTAACGATGAGGATGTCGATATCTTCGATATCCAAGGTCACGCCACCCATCTGCTGGGTGATCTCTTGGGGAAAGTTGAAGATATCCTGGGTAAGGTCGATCAGAATGTTTTTTTCTGCCTTGATCAGGTAGCCGTTAATGGAAATGCCATGGGGAATCGGCCAGATACCCTCAAATAGATAATTTTTGTCTTCAATGTTGACCGATAGACGATAGATATCGTCCATCACTTGCTTAATGTGCATGGGGGGTTACTCCAAAATCAAAGTTGATTGGCATTGGATTGTTGCGTAAACCTCCGGCACCAGGGTACAAGGACAGCATTTGTTCTGAGCTCAAATGGAAAATCTGATCAGGGTGTCATCGCAAACGGTTGCGAAAAATTTCGATCAGGGAAAAAGGAGTTTTTCCTGTTGCTTGAAATGACAGCCATCGATTGTTACCTGCTGCGTTGGAGGCGAAAGTCCCTAAAATAGGAATAGTTCGTAACATAAGCCTGTTAGTGGAAAAATGCCAGGCGCAAAATGACCCTCAAATGGGTTTTTCCGGGACATCTTTTCCCGTGCGTGCCTGCGTGTAGGCCGAATGTCTATGGCTGAGCTTTGAGCTTAGCCCATAATCGGCAAGGTTCGGGGCTCGTCGCAGTGAATGCCGATGGCGTCGCCGGGGCACCCTTCCAAATCAACCCCATTCAAGAGATTCAGCCGCGGGCTGGTCTTGCAACTCACCCCGATGCGCTCCAACTCATCGATATTGAATCCTGCCAAACGAACGCTCCCCACCTCCATCAGCGGCCGTCGAATCAACAGCGGTTCGGCGAGCATTGCCTCCAAGGCCTGTTCTTCATCCATGCCGTAAATATCGACCTCGCCGGATTTTACTTTGGGCGCCAGGGCGTTAAACCACTGCGCCACCGGCAGGGCTCCAAAAAATGAGCGCAATTCCTCTTTGCTAAAAGGGAATTCGAGCAGGTTCTCAGTGATCAACCGGTGTCCCGCCGAGAGGAGAATAGCTTTTTGGCGGGCATTACCGGTGCACTGCGGTTTTTCAAAAAAACGAATAGTGGCTTTCATGGCGTCTTCCTCCGTACTGCTTCAAAGTGGATGGGCGCTATCCTTTCACCGTGACGCAACTGGTGGCGGATGGCAGCATGGATATCGTCAAGTACTTCAAGATCAGTGAGGATAGCCGCCTCTTCCGGAGTGCGCTGATGGAGCGAATGCATGCCTCCGTGGCGCATACAGAGACGGCGTGGAGCGAGCAGGGCCAACAGCGGATCATGGGTGGCCGAGAGGACTATTTTTTCCTGGGAGATGAGTAGGTTAAAGGCCGCCCGCCGGTCGATGCCGGCATTTTCTATCTCGTCGATAAGAACGATCGGTGAGCGACAGACCAAAGCCGTATCTGCCACCATAAGGGCTCGGGTCTGACCGCCACTGAGGCTGGTGAGCGGGGTCGAACCGAGAAAAGATTCGCCGGAGAGTTTGTTGGCCGCGTCGATGGTCTCCTCCACCAAATCGCTGCTCATACCACGGCTTTCCACATGGAGACTGAGCAGTTCCTCCACTGAGGCATCAAGCACAAAAGACATAGTCTGGGAGAGTTGGGCAATTAACTGATCGCCGCCGGTGGAAAATCGTTTGTCGGCCGCGCTCTTGCCATCCACCAGGATCTGACGACCACTGGGCGTGTCTCCCGTGGCCAACCATTCGATATCAGCGAGCAGACGGCTTTTGCCGGAACCGGTGGGGCCGACGATGGCCAGCAGGTCGCCCCGCTTGAGGAAAATTTGTTCCACCGCTTCAGGTTGGCTGGATTTGTCCCGTCCGGCGATGATCTCTATCTGGTTTAAGCTGTTGGTTGTGCCGAGCAGTGACTGCAGCTCATGGATGCGCTCAAGAAGACCTGCAAGAAAGACTTCAGCCGACTGCCCGCGCAGGCTGGCCCACTGTTCGAGTTTGCAGCCGAGGGTCGATGCTTCATCGGGATCAAATTCGATGCCCACTTCCAGCAGGGCCGATTCCAGCAGGGGATAATCGATCAGCAGGGTGGCGAGGCTGGTTTGGGCCAATATTTCTGGATTGAGTTGCTGCACGGTCGTCTCTAATCGATGCTGAGTTTACGGAACTGGCCGATCTGGTAATCGGTGCCGACCCGAGTTTCACCCAGGCAATAGGAGCAGAGCGCAGCCGGCATGGGGAAGCGCAATCGCAGGTTTTCCAAGGTCCCGGTCATGGTCGGCGCATCAAGGAAAATCTGCGCCAGGGCATGGGAACCTTGTCCGGATCGACCATTGACCTGGATGATCCGTGCCCGTGGGGCCACACTCTGCACCCGGTAGGCAAAAACCTCCCGTTCAGCCTGGGAGACGATATCTCCCTTGGTAATCACCACCACATCCGCGAGCTTGAGCATGGGACCAATTTTTTTGGGGGTGTGCAGACCGCTGACATTGTCGAGGATACAGACCGCAAGCGATCCTTTGATATGGGGTGAGCAGCGGTTACACAGCCCTGCACTCTCGATTACGGTCATGCTCAGTTGCCGCTTGTCGGACCATTCCAATACCCGATCAATATTACTCACAAAATAATGGTCCGGGCAGAGTACGCCGGAAAGCCCTTTTTGTACCGGGATTCCGGCCTGTTGGTAGATGGCGTCGTCGTCGGTGACCAGGCAGTCGAATTTGACCACACCCGCTTTGACGCCTTCGGCCATCACCGCCTCAAAGGTTTTGATCAGCACCGAGGTCTTGCCGCTTGATGGCGGTCCGGCCACCGTGATCAGCTGCATGTACCGCCTCCGGTGCGCAGGTATTCGGCGGTAAAGGCTGCGCCGATTTCTCGTTTCACCTTTTCCAGATCATGTTGGTAGATGAAATCCCAGCCGATCCAGAATAGTTTTTTCCCCTCGGGCAGAGGAGGGACCACTTCGGGATGGGGCGAGGGGAAGAAGTTGTCGCTGCAGTGTTGGTGCAGATTGCGACTCATGAGAAAATCGACCACCGGTGCCAGCTCTTCACGTTTGCTCTTCTTTACCAGCAACTGCACCGGGCTGATAAAGGCACCTTCCTCGGGGAAGATGATCTCGATCCGATCCGTAGACTTTATCTTGTGCGCAAAGAACCAGGGCATGATGAAGAGGGGTGGGCAATTCTCGGCGTGGGTGTCTATCATCTTCACCATCTGTGAAGGATGCATACCGCCTCCGACATTGGCGGCCAGTTGGGGAATGGCCTCGCTACCGAAGAGGCGGAAAAAGGGCACGAGTACTCCAGAGCAGAAAAAGCTGTCCTGGCCGCGCATGATGATCGATTTTTGATAACGATCCAGGAGGAGATCAGCCCAGACAACTGGCGGGGCTAGATCCGGGCGCACATCCTTGACGTGGACCACCACCAGGGCGTTGGCGCAAAAGAGGGTGAAATGGCCGTGTGGGTCGGCAAAACCGATTTCTGCAAGCTGCGGTGCCATCGGTCCGTTAACGCTGACAAAATGGCCGGGCTCGATGAACCGTTTGACAAAGCGGTGATGATAAAAGGCGTTGATATCCGAGCTCAAAATCAGGTCGGGCAACTCATCCACCGAGTCCACCGAATCGATGTAGGGGTAGTAGGAAAGTTCATGGTTGACGTTGCCCTCGGCCAGGTAGGCAAGCGGCGTATCGTTTGCCGCCAGTTCCTCGGCAAAGCTCTGCAGGGCATTGTTGAGTGAAACCTTGAGCCCGCAAGGCAGGAGCGCCAGCAAAGTGGGCTGGGCACCGCGGATATCGGCTGCAGAGGTTGCCGCTGATTCGGTTGGTGAAACCAGGATTTCACGGCAGCGGTTGAGAAAGGTCTCGCTATCGATATTTTTAAATTTGAGCAGGGTGCGTAGCTTAAGAAAGGGGCCGAGTTTCTCCCGGACCTGGGTGGTATCGAAATCGTGAAAGCCAAAGCTCTGGAAAACCGGTAGCGTTTGCGGGTGGCTGTCTAGGCATTCTTTCACCGAAAGATCAAGGTGGAGGGGGAAGGGCGGCATAGGTTTGTTTCCAGGTTGTCGATAACGGTGGTACTGAATCGATGGGAGTGTTTTTCAGTTTTGTTTGTCGCTATCCGGATAAAAAAACAGCCCGTCAGCTCCCGTGCAAGAAAAAAATGGGGCACTGGCCCACTCGGCCGGCGATAAACCGGCCCAGACCCCGTGCCCCAGCGGCGGGTGGTGCGACTGATGAGGGGGATCAATCAGCCGCAACCATTCCCGCCACCTGCACAGGCTCCCTTGGAAGAGCATTTCCGCATTCGACCTTGAAGCTGGCTCAAGCCGCGTCCGGTGTACACGGCTTCAAGGCCGCGTTCGATGAAGCCGGCCATGGTGACAGGCTGGACACCTTTTTTCTTGAGAATCTCCTTAGGGGAGTCGCCCAGATCGTTGACCAGGATGGCCCGGCAATCGGAGAGCAGACGACTGATGTTGTGCCAGCGCTGGCTGCCACCACCGGCGGGCGGGGCAGTCCGTTCTTCAACTAATTTGTAGCCGCCCTCGCTATCCTCAGCCCAGATTTGAAAACGGCTCGCCTCGCCCAGATGCTGGTTGACCAACACTCCCTCCAGGGTCGCAACCGCGACATAGGGACGAACCGTTTCTTCAGGCTTGGGCAGCTGCGAGCAGGCACTGAGGCAGCCGCGGAACTCTTCGGTTTTATCGTTATCAAGCAAGCCGACCGCATCGGCACGGCACCGGGTGCAGTGGCGCATCTGTGGCAGAAACTGTTCGGCCTCGTTGCGGAGGCGATCCATCATATCCTTGCTCGGCTCTTCGATGTTCTCAAAGGCGGTGTCCGCGTTGGGGAACATGGCCATGCAGTTGAGCAGATCAACTCCCAATTCCTTCATCTTGGCCGCGAGGACCGGAACATGGTGGTCGTTGATCCCGGGGATAATAATGGTGTTGATCTTGACGGTGATCCCGTATTGCTTCAACAGTGCAATGGCATGCAGCTGGCGGGCAAGCAGCAGCTCTGCACCCTGTTTGCCGCGATAGAGCACTTTGCCGTCGCGGACCCAGGCATAGATGTGCTGGGTGATTTCCGGGTCAACTGCATTGACGGTGATGGTCACATGCGAGACACCGATCTCGGCCAGCTCCGGCACATGCGGGGCCAGGTTCATACCGTTGGTGGAGAGGCAGAGGAGGGTGTCCGGATGCTGCTTACGGATCAGGCGCATGGTCTCCAGGGTCTCTTCCGGATTGGCAAAGGGGTCACCGGGACCGGCAATACCAGCCACAGAGATGCGTGGCTCCTTCTCCAGGACCTTGTCCATGTAGACCAGGGCCTGTTCGGGGCTGAGCAGGGTCGAGGTAACACCAGGCCGCGATTCATTCACGCAATCGTACTTGCGGTTGCAGTAGTTGCACTGGATGTTGCATTTAGGGGCAACGGGCAGATGCACTCGGCCGTACTGACCTTTTGCTTTAACGTTGAAGCAGGGATGACGGTTGAAATCTTTTTCGCTTATCATATCAGGGCTCCTTTGCCGTGCATCACATGTAGAAATAGCCGACCGGGGAATCGTTTTGTTTTTTCTCGATCAGAGCGTTGGCCACGGTGTCGAATAACTGCTGGGCACCGGCATAACCGAGGTGAAGGATACGTTGGCCGCCGACCCGATCATGAATGGGGAAGCCCACACGGATCAGCGGGATATTGAGTTTTTTAGCCAGGTTAAACCCTTTGGAGTGGCCGACGACCAGATCGACATCCAGCTGTTCGACCATCTCGTTAATTTGGTAGAAGTCCACATCCTCGAAGACCTGGGGCTGTTCGGCCAGGGTGTCGCTGGTGACGGCTCCAATGGCATCTTTCAATTTTCCCGAGGTCCCGCCGGAGCCGCAGAGCACCGGCTGGATGCCGATTTCGGTGAGGAAGGAACACATGCCGACCACCATGTCCTCTTCGCCGTAAATCACGGCGCGCTTGCCGGAGACATATTTGTGGCCGTCGACATAGGCATCGACTAAGCGACCACGCTGTTTGGCGTATTTTTCCGGCATTGGTCGACCGCTCAGTTCCTCCAGCAGGTTGAAGAAGATGTCGGTCTCGCGGATGCCAATCGGCATACCGATCCGATGTTTCGGCACGCTGAACTTTTCGCTGAGCACATCACCACCGGATTTCATCGCGCCCAAAGTCGGCCCGAATTCAAGCGTAGCCTTGGCGCGCCCCATACATTTAATCTTGGCAATGGGAGTGCCTCCGCCCTGGATTTTTTCGTATTCAAGCAGGGCTGGTCCGTCCATGGTTTCGGAGAGATCAGGCAACAGCGTGTAGCTGAGGCCGAAGTCGCTGAGGACTTCATGGAGCAGGCGGTAATCGGAGGAACTGACAAAGCCCGGGAGGATATTGACCGCCTCCATGCGTGGGCCGCCTTCGCTCATTTGGGCCACAACCTCGCGTATTGCAGCATGGAAACCTTCCATGTGGGTGCCGGAATAACTAGGGGTGGAGACATGGACAAAAGTTGGCAGTCCCACCGAGCCCTTGGTATCTTGCGCATACTGGCGTAGATACATCTCAACATCATCGCCGATGGTTTCAGTCAGGCAGGTGGTGGCGATACCGATAATTTCGGGGTGATACTTTTCTGCCACATTGGTTAAACCAAGCTTGAGGTTAGGGCCGCCGCCGTAGACCGCATGCTTCTCGGAAAGTGAGGAGGAGGCGATATCGATCGGTTCGTTATAGTGGCTGATGATGTAGCGCCGCATATAGGTGGCGCAGCCCTGGGAACCGTGCAGGTAGGGTACAGCGCCTTCAATGCCTTTGAAGGCCAGACAGGCTCCGAGCGGTTTGCATAGCTTGCAGGCGTTGGTGGTGGAGAGGTAATTAGGTTTCTTCGGTTTGCTGAAGGTAGGTGGATTCTTACTCATGGTCGTCTCCTTGCGCGTTCAAAGCTGTTGTCAACAGGTGGGTTTGGCGCTCTTCTTGCGCGGGACAAACTGCCAGACTGGGCTCGTAACCGAGGCGTAGACTTCCTTGGCAAAGTTGAGCATGCCTTCGAATCCAGCCAGGGCCTCTTTTCGTTCGTGGTTGTGGTCGCAGAAGCCGATGCCGAGCTTGTAGGCAATGGGCCGCTCCTTGACGCCGCCGACGAAAACATCAACTTCCTTTTCCGTAAGGAAGGTGGTCAACTCCAGCGGGTTGGTGTCATCAACGATAACCGTTCCGGGATCGACAATTGCGGCCAACTCGATATAGTCTTCCTTGGTACCGGTCTGGGATCCGACCATGACCACCTGCATATCGATCAGGCGAAAAGCTTTGACCAGTGAGAAGGCTTTAAACGAACCTCCAACATAGATGGCCGCTTTTTTACCAGCGAGAGCCTGACGATACGGTTCCAGGGATACGGCCAGTTTTTTTACCTCTTCTTCAACGATCTTCTTGGTTCGCTCCATCATCTCAGGATCTTTAAAGAAGCGGGCAATATCGTAAAGGGCCTCGGCCATGTCCTCGATGCCGAAGTAGGAAACGCGAAGGGAAGGAATGCCGTATTTTTCTTCCATCATGTTGGCTAGCTGCATGGTCGATCCGGAACACTGGACCACATTGAGGGCAGCGCCATGGGCTTTCTGGATATCGGCTACGCGGCCGTCACCGGTGATGTTGGCCACCACTTGAATGCCCATGCGCTCGTAATATTCACGGATCATCCAGATTTCGCCAGCGAGGTTGAAGTCGCCCAGGATGTTGAGCGAGTATTTAGAGATCGTGCTGGTGTCCCCGGTGCCGATGAGGCGGAACAGGGCGTCGCAAGCGGCCTGATACCCAGCGCGCTTGTTGCCCTTGAAACCTTCAGATTTTACCGGGATAACCGGAATGCCGCATTCGGCCTCGGCGGCCTTGCAGACCGCTTCCAGATCGTCTCCAATAATGCCGACGATGCAGGTCGAGTAGACAAAAGCGGCTTTGGGGTCGTGGCGGGCGATCAGTTCGCGCAGGGCCGCGGCCAGTTTTTTCTCGCCGCCGAAAATGACGTCCCTTTCCTGGAGATCAGTGGAAAAGGAAAGGCGATGTAGCTCCGGACCCGACGATAAGGCGCCACGAATGTCCCAGGTATAAACGGCGCAACCGATTGGGCCGTGGACAAGATGTACTGCATCGGCGATAGGGTAAAGAACAACCCGCGAACCACAAAATACGCAAGCTCGCTGGCTCACTGCTCCTGCTAAACTGTCCTTATTGCATACAATATCAAAGGGCTTGTCGCCTTTGACGAAAATCTGATTTTCTCTCTCTTTAAGTGCTGTTGCTTCCATGAGTATCCCCCTCATTGTGAACATCTCTGTTATGCCCCTGTATAGCAATCCATGTGCCAAACAGAATTTTTCAATTTAATTGCCTTTAAATCAGTCGATTACATGCTTTGTCTGCTGAATTGTGAATGACATGATTGGAAAATAGATTGTCGATTGTGTTACAATAATGAACGGGAGGTACCTTTTTGTTGAGATAGAGAGGCTATGGGCAGGTATCTGGTTGATGAAAAGATTCACGTCACTCGGTGCCCGAAAAAGCCTGCAGGGCAATGGTCACGAAGGTGTGGTGCTTCCTTTGGCGGAAAAATCAGGTTTTAATGTATGTAAATGTCTGCAACAAAAGAAAAAAAAGAAGGGTGAAACTGCTTGACCTTGGCGGTTAATTTTGCCAATGTGGGGACACAATGATGGTTGAGTTCGACACTGTTCAATCCTTGCAACCGAAAAGCTAGGCGTATGACTAAAAAAATTTTGATCGTTGAGGATGAAAAACTGATCGGTTTGATGCTGGCGGAAAACGTCAAGGAATTGGGCTGTGAGGTGACCATGGTGGTTTCCAGCGGCCAGGCCGCCTTACGTGCCGTTCAGACAAATCCGCCGGATGCAATTCTGATGGATATCAGTCTTGACGGGGTGATGAGTGGTATTGAAACCGCGCGGCGAATTAAATCTACCCAGGATATTCCCATCCTATTCTTTACCGGCTACCAGGACCCGCATCTTCTTTCCCAGGCCGATGCGGTCAAACCGGTGGGAATCGTGGATAAACTCGATACCACCGAAAATATCCAACAGGCCATCTTCGCCCTGCTTCAATAGCGACCTGATCCGGGAAGCGCCTCTCGCCTGTCCCCTCCTGCCCTCTGGGGCCTTTGCCGCGTGTGACTCCTTTTTAGTGAACGACTTGCCATGCCCCGAACACCCGTTTCCTCGCCCGGTACCGTGGTAGAGTCCTTTCCTGAGAATTCGGTTATCCTTCGCGATGCCCAAAGTAGACAATGGCTGGTCTTGACTGATCCGTGCCAAATTATTTGTGCCTGGCGGGTTGAGGAGGTTGTTGCCTGTCTGCGAGAGGTCGAAAACGCGGTGACCAGCCATGGGTTGATCGCCGCCGGGTTTGTCGGTTATGAGGCAGCCAGTGCCTTTGACAGTGCTCTGCCGGTTAGCCAGGACCACACTGGCTTCCCTCTGCTCTGGTTTGCGCTCTATCCGCGGGAGCGTAGTATGCCCTTGCCCTTGGTCCAGGATGATTTCCCCTTGCTGGCCTGGCAAACAATCATGACCCGGGAGGACTACCGTGCAGCCCTTGAGCGGATTCATCATTACATCGCCGCCGGTGACACCTATCAGGTCAACTTCAGTTATCGGCTGCTGGCACCCTATTCTGGTACAGCTTGGCCCCTGTTTCGCCAACTGGCATCCAGTCATGACCCGGAGTTCGGTGCCTATCTCAATATCGGCCGTTGGGAAATACTCTCGCTTTCACCGGAGTTGTTTTTTCGCCGCCAGGGTAATCTGCTTTCCTCGCTGCCCATGAAAGGAACCATTGGACGTGGCCTGAGTGCTGAGGACGATCGCCTTCAAGGAGTGAAGCTCCACAACAGTGCCAAAGACCGGGCGGAAAACGTGATGATCGTCGACATGGTGCGCAACGACCTTGCCCGGATCGCCGATCCGGGATCTATACGGGTGAAGGATATGTTTGCGGTTCGCCGCTATTCAACCCTGTGGCAGATGACCTCAACCGTGACCGCCCGGTCCCGCGCCTCCTTAACCGATAGTTTTGCCGCCCTGTTTCCTGCCGCCTCCATTACCGGCGCACCTAAGGCCAGAACCATGGCCCTGATCAGGGAGCTGGAAACCACCCCACGGCGGATCTATACAGGGGCCATCGGTTTCCTCATGCCCGATGGACGAGCGCAATTCAACGTTGCCATCCGCACCCTACTTTATGACCATCATCAAAAGATGATCGAGTATGGGGTTGGTGGCGGCATTACCGCTGATTCGTCGATTCCTGGTGAATGGGAGGAGACCCGGGTTAAGAGCCTGGTCTGCAGGGCGCCCTTACCTGAGTTTTGCCTCATCGAAACCCTGCGTTGGACCGGGGATGGGGGGCTTTATCTCCTGGAGGAACACATGCGGCGGCTGCGGGCGTCAGCGGAGTATTTTGCCTATCCGTGCGACGTGAAAGCGATTGAACGTCTTTTGGTAGAGGCGGTAGACAAACTTTCTGGCCCCGGCTATAAGCTGAGGATGCTGCTTGATCGTCGGGGTACGGTGCGAATTGAAAGTGCGCCTCTTCCTGCCTCGGGGGGCAATCATCTGATGCGGCTTGTTTTGGCTCAGAGACCGGTAGATCGGAGGAATCCAGCACTGTATCATAAAACCACCCAGCGGGAAGTCTATGAACAGGCACGGGCTGCCGCACCTCAGAATATAGATGACGTCCTGTTGTTCAACCAGGATGGTGCGCTGACCGAGACGACCATTGCCAACATTGTGGTTACCTTGGACGGTCGGCAGTATACGCCGCCGGTTTGCTGCGGTCTTTTGCCCGGAACCTATCGCCAGCATCTGCTGGACATCGGCGAAATCGAGGAGCGTTGCCTGGACATTGATTGCCTTGCCCAGGCCGATGCAATCACCCTGATCAACAGCGTCAGGGGCCGGATGCCGGCCTGTTTGGGTGATTCCGGGTGTTCTGTAATTGGTGACTGAATATTGATCGACTCGCAAAAATAATAAACTTTGAGAAATTTAATATCGTAAATACAGCATTTTGCGATGTTTTGAGCGTCATTTTTAAGATTTTTTATGAGAACGACAATGTTGCGGTGGGCGGGAAAGTGCAACTTGGTGAGTGGTTATCGCTCTAGGGACGAAAAGGTTTAACAGGTTTAACTTTTTACGAATTTACGCCCTGTTCGTTTTGCTAAATGGTTTTAGGCTGCTTACACTAATGTAACAGGCAACCGTTGCCTGTTGGGTAACCATGATCCCTTTAGCTTGGAGGTGGAGCGATGATTGTCGGTGTTCTCAAAGAAATCAAAGCCGAGGAAAATCGCGTGAGCGTGACACCTGCCGGGGTGGAGCAACTGGTGGCGCGGGGGCATCGGGTTCTGGTCGAGAATAATGCCGGGGCTGGCAGTGAATTGAGTGATACCCTCTACCTTGAGGCAGGCGCTGAACTGGTCAAGGATGCGGTCTCGCTGTATAGCCGGGCCGATCTGGTGATGCACGTGAAGGAACCGCTTCCCCAGGAGTACGGTCTTATTCGAGAAAATCAGGTTCTGTTTACCTATTTTCATTTTGCCGCCTCGGAAGAGTTGACTCGTGCAATGATGGCAAGCCGGGCGGTGTGTATCGCCTACGAGACCATCACCGATTCGAGTGGTCGTCTGCCGCTGTTGACGCCGATGAGTGAGGTGGCCGGAAGGATGGCAGCCCAGGAGGCGGCCAAATATTTGGAACGGAGTCAGGGCGGCAGGGGCATCCTTATGGGCGGCGTGCCCGGGGTGGGCCCGGCAACAGTGGTGGTGCTCGGCGGCGGTACGGTTGGTACCGAGGCTGCCCGTATTGCCAGCGGGCTTGGTGCCACGGTCTACCTGCTTGATACCAGCCTCAGTCGACTGCGTTATCTCGCGGAGACCATGCCCAAAAACTGTCTACCACTGATGTCCTCGCCGGCCACCATCCGTGAACTGCTTCCCAAGGCCGATGCGGTGATCGGGGCAGTGCTTATTCCGGGGGCCAAGGCACCGCGATTGATCACTCGTGAGATGTTAAGCTCTATGAAACGTGGGGCAGTGTTGGTGGACGTGGCAATCGACCAGGGCGGTTGTTTTGAAACCTCCCGTCCGACCACCCATGGAAACCCGATTTTTGAGGTTGACGGGGTGCTGCACTACTGTGTGGCCAACATGCCCGGGGCTGTTCCTTTGACTTCAACCCTTGCCCTGACCAATGCCACATTGCCCTATATTCTCACCCTTGCTGACAAGGGCTGGGAAGAAGCGTCTCGGAGCGATCCGGGAATTGCTGCCGGGGTGAATCTGGCCGGAGGAAAGATTCTTCATCCCAGCGTGGCCAAGGTTTTTGATCTCCCCTGTACCTCGCTGGCATCGGTTCTCTCCTGAAAGAGGACGTCAGATCTTCATCGGCGGCGGACACAAAGAGAGAAAGAAGAGCCCTCCGCCGATGATTTTTGAATGGAGATGAGCGCTCAGTCCTTGCTGCCCAGATACCGATAAATTCCCGCGCCAAGCAGCGCACCGCCGATCGGTGCAACCCAAAATAGCCACAGTTGGGCCATGGCCCAGTCGCCGACATACAGGGCCACGCCAAGACTTCGTGCGGGGTTGACCGAGGTGTTCGTGACCGGGATGCTGATCAGGTGAATCAGAGTCAGGCAAAGACCGATGGCAATGGGGGCCATGCCCTGTGGTGCCCGCTGATCAGTCGAGCCGAGGATCACCAGGAGAAACATCATCGTGAGGACAATCTCCGTCACCAAAGCCGCGAACAGGGAATACCCACCCGGTGAGTGCGCCCCATAACCGTTTGCGGCAAATCCTGCCGTCACGTCGAAACCTGCCTTGCCGCTGGCAATGAGAAAAAGCACACCGCCAGCCAACACGCCGCCCACGACCTGGGCAAGAATATACGGGAGCAGTTGATTGGCCGGAAAACGGCCCCCGGCCCATAAACCTATGGAGACCGCAGGGTTAAGATGGCAGCCGGAGATGTGTCCGATCGCATAGGCCATGGTCAAGACGGTAAGGCCGAAAGCCAATGCCACACCGAGCAGGCCGATCCCAAGTTCGGGGAACGCTGCTGAGATTACGGCACTGCCGCAACCGCCAAGGACCAACCAAAAGGTTCCAAAGGTTTCCGCCACATACTTTTTCATACTGTTTTTCTCCTAAAGAGTTTGATCAGCTTTGTAGATGTTGGAGAATACCGAGATGTTCGTCGGGAATACAGTAAGATTTTGGTAAGTTTCAGGTGTTGTAATTATGAAGAAAGACTGCGAGTAAGCGGAAGGCCGAACGGGCAAAGGGGCTCCTGGAGAACGATCATCCCAGAAACCCCCCTTATTTGATGACGTCGTAAAAACTTCGATCTCCTGCGTCGCAGCGTTTTTTTCGACACTCGACATACCTAATGTATGCCTTCGCGCAGAAAAAAACACTGCTCCTTGTATATCTCTGATTTTCCTTAGCTATCTTTTAGAGTGTGCTGTTTTTTTTACGAGTCCATCTTGCTCGTTTTTAGAACATTTTTTGTGCCGTCTGAATCAGGCGGAGAGCGATTTACAGCTGGCGTACTCCGGCGTCACTGAGATACTGTTTGGCTTTGCGTTTGAGTTTGGCGTTTGTTTTTATTTCCTGGAGCAGATGCGGGTAACCGGCACGGAACCAGACCACCTTGTCCGGACTGTAGCCCCATTCGCTCACTGCGGCAAAGGTGGCATTGTAACTGCGGTGGCAGGCCGGTCCCTGGCAGAAAAAGGCGATGGTGGCAGTCTCTTTTGACAGGCCGGCAGCGGTCAGTGCTTTGTCCAGTGATTCAGCGCTCAGGGTGTTGGCTGCGGCACCTTTTTTATCGTAAACCAGGAGGACCGCACCTTGGACCGTCCCCTGTTTGAAGAAACTTTCCGGCCGGGTATCCACCCACAGCACGGTGTTGCCCGGGGCCAACTTCTCAACCGCCTCAGGAACATCCCAAATGGCGACGCCCCATGCCAATTTTTTATACGAGGCGGCGAGCTGATTCTGGGGAATTTTGCCTTTTTCCACCTCCTGGGCAGTGGCGGTCTGCAGACTCATAAAGCCAACGCACAGTAAAAAGCTCAGGGTCAACGTCAAAGCAGAACAGCGATTCTGTTTCCTCATGCATTTCTCCTTGGTTATTGGATTCAGGAAGTCCATATCATACGGTCCTGGCAAGCACCGATACACAGTTCATCAATGGAGTATTGTCGTTCTCGTAAAAATTTTCGAGAACGACGTTTCGAGCTTCGTCACATACTGTATTTCCAGTACGTGAATTCTCGGATTTCGACTGTTTACTAGGTCATCAATATTCACGCTGGTCGTCGCAGCTTGAACATATCGACACTCTTTTTTAGCGTTTCGGCGAGTTGGGAAAGTTGATCCGCCGAGGTGTTCAGGGCGTGAATTGTTCTGCCGGTTACCGAGGCAACTTCTTGCAGATTGTCGATATTGTGTGAAAACCCACTTGTGATCATGTGGGCATTGGCAATGTTGTGCGAGATGTCATTGGCCACTGCTGCCTGCTCCTCCACAGCGCTAGCAATACCAAAGGTGGCATCTTTTGAACGGGCAACGACTTCGCCGATGGTCTTGGTGCTGGCCACGGCGCGGTTGGTGCACTGTTCGATATTGTTCACATCTTCATGAATGGCCTTGGCTGTGCCCATGCTCTTTTGTGCCAGGTCTTTGACCTCGGCGGCCACCACAGCAAATCCTCTGCCCGCCTCTCCGGCCCGGGCAGCCTCAATGGTGGCATTCAAGGCGAGGAGATTGGTTTGGTCGGCAAAATCGGAGATGGCCTGATTGGCTTCGCTGATGCTCGCCACCACTGTACTGAGCTGTTCCATTGCCCGACTGGTTTCATCGGAGAATTGCTGGGTCTGGCGGGTGGTCTCGCTGTTTTCGCTGCTGGTTCGACTGATTTCTTGAATGGAGGCGGACATCTCTTCGGTGGAACTGGCCACCACTTCAAGATTGCTGGAAATTTGTTCAAAGGCTTGTGCCAAGTTTTTGGTTTGCGACTCGATTACATTAAGGGAAACCTGCAACTCTCCAGAAAGGCCGGTGACACTGCTGGCCACTGCAAGAAGTCGTTCGGCGTTTTGGCTAATGTGTTCGATCATCTCGCCTAAATTGCCGGTGATGGCTATCAGGGCCTTGCCGAGTACATCCTTCTCCGAGGTGGGAACGATATTCTCGGTGAGATCACCGTTGGCAATCCGCTGAGCAAGATTAGCCTGGGTGCGGATGTGGTCAGCCATGAGGTTCAGGGCGTTGGACATGGTCTGAATTTCGCCTTTGGCGTGCATGATGAGGGAACTGGAAACATCGCCGGTGGACAGATTGGTGGCAAAGGCAATGATACGGCTGATCGGATCGGTGATTCCTTTGCTGACCATCAGGAAGACAAGAATTTGTGAAAATGCAAGAATGACCACACTGACAATCAAACCGTAAATCTGCCGTTTCTGTTCCGCATTGACCAACTGGGATGCATCCTGGGCGATCAGCAGGTAGTTACAGGCCTGCTTCTGCGGATCTTTGATAGGAAGAATGTTAACCAAACAGTGCTGGCCACCGAGTCCGGTCTGGATGAAGTTGTGCCCCTGCAAGCTCTCGGGAAGCTGGCTTAAAAGTTTATCCGCCTGCTCGCGAAGTTCGGTGACGGGGATAGTGTGATGGGCAGGGTCATAGAGAAAGACGCGGCCTTCGGTCAGTTCGGCGATGCGTTTGACCCAGCGGGTGGGAAGAACGGCAAGTTCCACGTAGCCGACAGCGGTATCATTGTCGTCGAGGATGCTGGAGAGAATGCAGTATTCTGCGGCGGTGGCGGGCATGGAACCATCGCTGCCCCGAAAATAGAAATGAAAAGTCGCATCTCTTGCCGCAAGGGCAAAGATGTCAAAATAAATGTTTGGCAGAGTTTCCGGCCGGTTGGGTGCATCTTTCACCTGCTGGAAGATCAATCGTTTTTCTGCGTTGTAGATGGAAAAGCGGATGATCCCCTCTTCGACCAAGGAGAGGAACTGACCGTCCAGAACCATTCGTGCGCTGTTGTTGTCGGGTTTGAGGGTGTACTCGAGCAGCTCGCTGGTCATCAGCACATTGGTGAGCATTTTTTCCAGATGCTTGGCTTGGCTGGTGAGCACGCTGTCAAAGGCAATGGTGTTGGCCGTGGTGATAGCCCGGTTGCGTTCACCTTTGAGTTGCCCGGTCCCCTGGAGGTAGAGGATAAGCATCACCGGCACAAGAAGGAGGATGGGAACGAGCACCGCGCCCATAATCTTCAATTTGAGAGAAACCTTGCCTGCACTCTTCATAGGAAAACCGCCTGGTTATGATTTGACTCTACAGGCAGGGTACCACGTGAAATG
>JAQUEZ010000096.1 GCA_028684915.1 Desulfobulbus sp. | reverse complement strand
TATCATATCGAAATCCGCTGCCGTCGTAAATCGCCTTTGTGGGCCGTTCTGGATATTTGATTTAATTTCTGAGGGTTAAAGCTCAGCGGAGGTACCAGGTGAAATTGTCGAGATCAGGAGGTCTGACCTTATTGTTTGATGAAGTCGTAAAAAGTCTCGGCGCGAAGATTTATACTCAATATATATGATCCTCGTGCACGATCAACATCTACATGTAGTGTATAGGCGTTCAGTTTTCGACTTTTCACGAGACCATCATTGTTTATGGTTCAGAAACCGGAAACACCAGAACTGCAGCGCAAACAATCAAAGATATCCTGCAAAAAGAAGGGATGGACGTGTACCTCTCCGATGCAAAAGAGGTGAACGTGGCCACACTCGGACACGGCTACGATCTGACCCTGCTGGGTTCATCCAGCCGCGGAGATATTGACACCATCGACTTTCCGCCCAGTTTTGCACCGGTATACGAGCAACTGAAATCGGCGCAACTCCGGGATAAAAAAATGGCGGTTTTTGGTTGTGGTGATTCCAGTAAGCCCTATTTCTGCGGTGCTGTGGAATTACTTCAGGAGAAAATCGGCGACCTGGGGGGGAAACTTATCCACACCCCCCTTTGTATAGATGGAGACCCTCGCAAGAGGATGGCAAACATTTGTTCCTGGAGCCACCATTTATCCAAGATCTTTCAACAGCAATTGGCCCAAGAGGGCCCTGAAGCAAGCGACGCGGACATGCCCCTGGAGACAACACCTCCAATTTCTCAGCGCCAATGAGTTCCCTTTCATGACCTGCTTTAAAGATATCGATTTTCACCTTTTCATAGAAAGTCTCATCCGTACCATCGAGATCAAGGACCTGTACACTACGGGTCATTCGCGGAGGGTATCCGAGGTCGCTGAACTCATTTGCCGCAGTCTGCACATGTCCGATGATCATTGTGACTCTGTTCACGTGATCGGCCACTTACACGACATTGGCAAGATAGGCATTGCCGAGGGCATTCTTATGAAATCAGGTAAACTGACCAAGGCGGAATACTACCTGATGCAACAGCATGCCGTGATCGGCGCTTCAATTTTTGAGAACCTGCCGGGGCTGGAAAAAATGGGGACAATTATTCGTCATCACCACGAACGATTTGACGGCAAGGGGTACCCGGACAACCTCCGTCACGATGAAATCCCCCTGGAATCGGCCATCATCGCCATTGCCGACGCCTTTGACGCCATGACCACCTTTCGCCCTTATAAGCCTGCGCTCTCCATGCAACAGGCCTGGGAAGAAATAGAGCGAAATCGTGGAACCCAGTTTCACCCGGATCTCTGCGATATCTTCCTCAATCTGTATGGTGATCACCACCAACAATTGGAAGCCATGGCCAATGAACGGAATCTTGAGCAGTTAAACGGATACGCCCCGTTTAATTCCCAGGCATATGCCTTTTAGGGGAATGTGGGCTAAAAAAGAACAACACAAACGGAAGGATACAAAACGTACAGCCCTTTTTATCAATCAGCACGACTGATAAAAAAGGGCTGTATCGATCCTGGCCGGGCAGACCGGGTAGAGGTCGTAACGGGGAAAAATCAGACCGGTAAAACCCAATAGAGAAACGCGGCAATGACCATACAGACAGGAATGGTCAGAATCCAAGCCATGACAATATTGCCGACAATACCCCACTTGAGGGCATGTATGCCTCTGGTACTGCCGACACCCATGATCGATGTGGAAATAATATGGGTGGTACTGACCGGAATACCAAAGTGAGAGGCATAAAGAATAACCGCTGCGGCAGAGGTTTCTGCAGCAAAACCATGGACCGGTTTGAGTTTAATCATCTTACTGCCCATGGTACGGATGATGCGCCAGCCGCCGGCCAAGGTGCCAAGCCCCATGGTAACCGCACAACCAAGAATAACCCAATACGGAACATTAAACGAGGGCAAGGTATGATAGCTAACCAGGGCCAGGGTAATGATACCCATAGTTTTCTGGGCATCGTTGCTTCCATGGCTTAATGCCATAACGCCGGAAGAAACCAACTGTAATTTCTTGAAATATTTATTCACCGTATTGGGATTGGCCCGGGCGCATACCCACAGAATGGTAACCATGCATATAAATCCAATCACAAAGCCGATCAACGGTGAGGTGACCATCGGCAACAACACCTTCTTGGTAACACCTTCAAATTGCACCACATGATACCCGGCCTTGGCGATACTCGCCCCCATCAGCCCCCCAATAAGCGCATGGGAGGAACTGGATGGAATTCCATAATACCAGGTAATCAGGTTCCAGATAATTGCCGAAAGCAAGGCGCAGAGAATCACCCCCTGGGTCACACTATCGGTGGAAACAATTCCTTTACCGATGGTACTGGCCACATGGGTGCCCATGAATGCACCGGCAATGTTGAGGATCCCGGCATAGATGACTGCGGCCCGTGCAGTGAGCACCTTGGTTGAAACCACGGTGGCAATGGCGTTTGCCGAATCGTGAAAACCGTTGATGTATTCAAAGATAAGTGCGGTGGCGACAACACAAAGAAGTAGGGTTAAAACCATGAAAGCTTATCCTCTTGTCCTTTACAGAGATAGGTGGCTCCGACATGGGAACCACGGTAACACCAATGCAATTGGTTAACTGTGCTTGAGGGCAATATTGAGGACAAGGTCGGAAATCACCGAGCAGATATCGAGCGCATTTTCGATGCCCTTGTAAATATCGCGCAGCTTCAACACGGTGAGCGCATCGTACTTGCCGGAAAAGATCTCTTCAGTGGCTGTGAACAAAATCTCATCACCGCGATTTTCGATATCCCTGATTCGATAGCTGCAGTCGGTCACTTCTTTAAGCGGTGCATTTTTCTTTAACAGCCTAATAATCGCACGTAACTCGTCGGCGGATTTAAGTAAAATTTCCGCTTGGTTCTTAACGATTTCATTGTACGAATCGATCTTATAAATGCGAAGGTTGACGCAAGCTTTGAGGATCACCTTGGTACTCTTATAGAGGTAGGTGGAGATCAGCTGAATATCCTCGCGATCGATCGGAGTAATAAAGGAGGCATTCAAGAGGGTCAGACTGCCCTGCATGGCCTCGACCGCACGCCGTTTATAGGTTTTGGCGTGAATCAAATATTCCTCCCGCTGCTGGAGATCGGAATGCACGATCTGATAGAACAGCTGTGAGGAAAGTTCGCTTACCTCGGCGCCTTCCTCAAAATAGGTGAAGAATTTATTTTCCGGCGGCGGCAGCAATTTAGCAAGCAACCCTTGGCTCATACTCGTTCTTTTATCCTCTATTAAATTCTCGCTATGATGCGGTCACTTTACTGTGGCGTTCTCTTGTTATCCGCATCGCTCTACAACTCATTTACTGGCAACCTAAACCACGGTTTCTCTACACCGGGAAAGCAGCATGGGGGCTTAAAATCGGACCGACTTTACCTTTCTAACTGGATTATGACACTAAAAAAACAGTAGCCTAACCGTTTTCTAACAAAACTGTTCGCAATTTAAAATAAAACCTTAAATACAGCTATTTAGCCGTCGAACTTTTCTGAAAAAGCAATGTTCCACGCGGGGTAATCGGGAAAGAGCCTTTAACAAGGCATCTTTGAACAACGAGTGTTGAAAAACGGGGAAAAACGCGGCGACCCTGTAGATCGAAGTATTGACGACGCCATCAAGGGTTTACTGGAGAGAGTATCGATTTGTAGTATGCCCAGGTGCAATCACTAAACAACGGGACTGATACAAACCATATTCCTGGAAGAGGTGTGGTGCACAGGATGAACATCAGCAAGATTGACGGGAGGAGGAGGGATAACCTGATTGTCAATCTTCGGCACAGCTGGGTTCATCCCATGCACCAACTTCGTAAGCGATCACGGGGCACCGAATCTGCGGTGTTATCGGCCTGTTTACGTACAGGTGTACGCTGCACAGGCCAATGCCTTGGCACCTCCGGCACCCTGCAATCGCTTACAGGTCCGTTGATAAACGGTGCCTTTGGGGGTCCCCCGTGATCGGTTACCCAACTTCTATAAATATACGTGCCCATGACGCTGTCCTTTTCCGGCCCCATGCGCACAGACAGTATCAGTGGGCTGCCACCGGCCCCTGCCCTTCTTTTGGCCTTCTCAGCAGAAAAAGCATTGGCGCGACTGCCAAAAAGGCCAGGCCTAAAATCCAGTAAGTCTGATTGTACGCGAGGATTCCCGCCTGCTCACGAATGGTAGTATAGATGCCGAGCATAGAGATTTTCTGTGCGCTGACCAGGTCATACCCTCTGTTTAACAGTCCATGGAGCAGGGTTGAAACTTTTTCCTGATAGGCACTGTCATAGGGAGTGGCGTGGGTGATGAGAATGTTCTGATTAGCTTGGGAATAGCGAGCCAACAGGGTCGTGGCGGCGGCGATGCCGACACTGCCGCCGATATTACGCAACAGGTTGAACAGACCAGAGGCATCACCCATTTTTTCTTTATCGATATTGCCCAAGGTTATGGTGGTCAGAGGCACAAAGATACAGGCCAGGCCGATACCGTTGGCAATCCGAGGCCAAATAAAATCACCAAAGGATGCCTGCAGCGAATAGGTGTGCAGGAGAAACATTGAGTAGGCTCCGCAGCAGAGCCCGAAAAACACAACCTTGCGACCATCGACCTTGCGCATCAGCACTGCCGCAATGGGCATAGCGATCAAGGTGGCCAACCCGCCGGGAGCCAGCACCATGCCGGACTGGGTGGCAGAATATCCCATCATGCTCTGCAGGTGCAGGGGGATGATACTGATAGCACCGTAAAGCCCGAACCCGACCATAAACATCACCAGATTACCGGCAGAAAAGGATAGATCCTTAAAGAGGCGCAAATTGACCACCGGATGCCGCTGCCTCAGCTCTACCACCACCAGTAAGGCCAAGGACACCACGGAAACAATGGAACATAAAAGGATAAACGAAGAGTTGAACCAATCGTCCTGCTGTCCTTTGTCCAGGACCACCTGTAGGGCACCGATCCCCAAGGTGAGAAGCAACAGCCCCCCGTAATCAACCGATTCCTTTGTCCGTTTGAGATAGGAAGGATCTTCAACAAAGGTGCCAACCATTACCAAAGCCACTGCCCCGAGGGGAAAATTGATGTAAAAAATCCAGCGCCAACTGAAGGTATCGGTCAGCCAACCCCCTAATATGGGGCCGATGACCGGACCGAACATAACGCCCACCCCGAAGATGGCGTTAGCCAATCCCTGCTGATTTGCGGGAAAGCTCTCCAGCAAAATGGCCTGACTCATGGGGATGAGCGCCCCACCCGCCGCACCCTGGATGATGCGGCACATAATCAGCATCTCCAGGTTGACTGCGGCACCGCACATGAGGGAAGCCAGGGTAAAGACGACCACACAAGCCATGAGAAACCGTTTGCGGCCAAAAGAGCGTGCCAGCCAACCGGTCATAGGCAAGACCACCGCATTGGACACCAGATAGGAGGTCAACACCCAACTAACCTCGTCGCTTCCGGCATTGAGGCTGCCCTGCATATTGGGCAGCGCCACATTGGCCACCGAGGTGTCAATCACTTCCAGCAGGGCAGGCAGCATCACTGCACCCGCCACCAGCCACTTATTAGCGGTCACTGAGGACATCGTCTCCCTGGATCAGCTGTGCAGTCAGGCTCAGTGGGCCGGGTGTGAAACCAAGCAAGTCTTTTATGGTCTTCGGAACCAGAATGGTCGGAACCACACTCATCCCTACACGCAGGGGATAGAGGTTTTGATTTACCCTATCAATGGCAATCTTCACCGGAATGCGCTGGGTTACCTTGACATAGTTACCGGTTGCGTTTTCTGGTGGCAGGAGGGAAAAGGCGGCACCGGTGCCGGCCATGATGCTGTCAACGTGGCCAAAAAATTCCTGACCTGGGTAGGTATCGACCGTAAACCGCACCCGCATTCCGACTTTGACATCGGTGAGTTGACGCTCTTTATAGTTGGCGGTTATCCAGGTTTCCCCGGTAGCCACCACCGCCATTAACGCCTGGCCGGGCTGGATCCAGTTGCCGATCTCCACGGCCTTGCGGGTCACATAGCCATCCACTGGCGCACAAAGCTTGGTATAGGAAAGCTTCAACTCGGCCGCGGCCAGCTCCGCCTGTCGTTTGGCCACCAGCGCCCCGGAGGCCGAGCCTACCGATGTCCCAACCGTGGCAATATCCTTTTCCAGTTTTTCTTCCGAAGCCCGCACCTGTGCCACGGCCACCTGCTGATTGGTTCGTACCCGGTCCAGCTGTTCTTTGGGGATGACCTTTTGCCGAAACAAAAGCTCTCCACGTTGTAAATCGAGATGTGCTTGCACTGCCTGGGCACGGCTACGGGCCAACTCGGCCCGGCTTTGCTCCACCTGGGCTCTGTCGCTCCCTACTTCATTGCGGGCAAGCGCAAGTTCGGCCATGGCCTTGTCGACCTCGGCCCGGGCGTCACGATCATCAAAAACGACCAGCAAGTCGCCCTGATGGACCATTTGATTATCCGCCACCAAAACCTGGGTGACCGAGCCATTGATGCGAGCCGCAACCGAGTGAATCGGTGATTCGATAAAGGCGTTGTCAGTTGCAATATGGGTTTTGGCCCGCATCCAGAAAACAAAAGTGCCGCTTAAAAGGCAGAGACTACCGATAACCAGGATAATCTTTTTTGAATTCCGTCCCCTACTCTGCTGAGTCCCAGTTTGCTGCTGCTGTTCCATACACCCCTTATATCCCTGTCTATTGCCATGAAAACGGGAGCAGCCACACCAGTGAGCACCACCCTCTGTAAACATTTTTATTAGCGAGAAGCATACCAATATTTTTCTAGACAGTATTCCAGGAAGATAGGGACACATCCCATCTTTAATTACCAAATACTGGAAAAGTCACAACCAAATATGGTAATATGTTTTCCACTTACTCTATTTGGTAAAATACCAGCCAAGGACACCCATGGTTCCTCACGATCAATTTTTCCGCGAGACCACTCTGCGCATCTGCGGCAGTCTCAATATCACCACTGCCATCGCTGATGTATTTGATTATTTCAAACAGCATTTTCCCCTCATCGGCCTCAGTCTCACCATTCGCGATCAGGATCTCGGCGCCCTGCGCCGTATTGCCCTAGCGACCGACAACCAGGATGAATACCCCGAGGAAATCCTCCCCATCTCTAGTGAACTGTGGACAGAGGTCCAGGAGATGGCAGCGACCATGCACGAGCCGCTGATCATTTCCCCGGATCACAACGAACTGATTCGCAAACTCTCGCCGCTGTTTAAACTGAAAAACAAATCCAACCTTATTCTTCCGCTTTGGATGGATGGCTCCCTGCAGGGTGCGCTTAACTTTCGCGGTAACCGGGAGGGATGTTTTACCTCGCACCATCTCGAACTGGTCAGCGAAATCAGCCAACCCTTTACCATTGCCCTGGCCAATGCCATTGCCCACGAAAAAATCCGCCGCTATCGGGACCTGTTGATCGAAGATAACCAGTTCCTCAGTCGAGAGCTCAGCCAACGCAGCAGTGATGAAATCATCGGCAAGGAAGGGGGATTGTCCAACGTGATCCAGATGGTGCGCCAGGTGGCACCCCTCAACAACACCGTACTTCTGCTTGGTGAAACTGGGACCGGCAAAGAACTGATCGCCAATGCGATTCACTTCTCTTCCCCGTTCAAGGACGGCCCCTTTATCAAGGTCAACTGTGGCGCCATTCCGGAACACCTGATCGACAGCGAACTCTTTGGTCATGAGAAGGGGTCTTTTACCGGGGCGATTAGCGACAAACGGGGCAGGTTTGAACGAGCCAACCGCGGCACCATTTTCCTTGATGAGATTGGGGAATTGCCCCCGCAGGCACAAATTCGCCTGTTGAGGGTACTGCAAAACCGGGTAATCGATCGGGTTGGCGGACACAAACCTATTCCGTTGGATATACGGGTTATTGCCGCTACCCACCGCAACTTGGAAAGCATGGTTCGAGAAAACACCTTCCGCGAGGATCTCTGGTTTCGTCTCAACGTCTTCCCTATCATCATCCCACCACTGCGACAACGACGGGAAGATATTGCGGCCCTGACCATGCATTTTCTCGCGCGCAAGGCCCGTGAGATCGGTCTCAAAAATCTGCCGACCATTATGCCCGGGGCCCTGGAACGGATGCAACATTACGGCTGGCCCGGAAATGTCCGGGAATTGGAAAATTTGGTCGAACGGGAGCTCATCCTGCACCGCGACGGCAACCTCTATTTTGATAACCTCCCCTTTGAACAGAGCGCACGACCAGTTGCGCGAGGCAAAGCGTCCGTTACCCGACTGCTCCAACTCGACCAGGTGGTGACCGGTCATATCGTTGAGGTACTGCAGCACTGTCAGGGCAAGATCAACGGCACCGACGGAGCGGCAGATATTTTAGGCATTCATCCCAACACCTTGCGTGCGCGGATGAATAAACTCGGCATCCGTTATGGTCGTCGAGCCTGAGCAGTTTTGATGGCGTCGTAAAAACTTCGATCTCCTGTGTCGCAGCGTTTTTCCGGGCACTCGACATACCCGATGTATTCCTTCGCGCCGATAAAAAACACTACTCCTTGTATATCTGTATTTTTTCTTAGCTATCTCTTAAAGTGTGCTGGACTTTTTACGAGTCCAGCAGTTTTCAAAAAACAAGCTCAAGGCCACCGAGCAACGCATTGTCCTGCAAGCAATTTGCTTTGAACATTGGCGAATTTTTATGTATTCTAAGTGTCTTAGAAATTGATCTCTAGCAGGAACCGGAACTTGCTTCTGACCACATCTTGGTACCACCGACATCCCGTCACCCAACACCACCAACCTTCTCCGCTTCCGGGATCTCCTCTTCATGAGCACCAGCCCTTTCCAAGGCCCCAAATGGTTCCTTATTCAATGGGGAGTTGTCCTCCTCCTGCTGGCTGCCTGCACGCCGGTGGGACCTGATTATCAGGCACCTCAATCCCCGTTGCCTGGTCGATGGCAAAACGGTCAAGGGGTTTTGCCCCATGCTGGGGTGCAGGATTTGGAACAGTGGTGGCAGCTCTTTGAGGATCCCCAACTCAATATTCTGATCCATGAGGCCATCAGCGCCAACGCTGATCTGGCCATTGCCGAAACCCGAATTCGCGAGGCCAGAGCCCTGAGCCGGGTTGTCGACGCCGATCTCTTGCCGACCGTTGATCTGGATTCCGCGTACACCAATACCCGCAAAAGCGACCATATTTCCTCCGGCGGCACCCGACAGGATCTGTTTGCGCTCAACTTTGATGCCGCCTGGGAACTTGATTTTTTTGGCGGTAATCAACGCCGCAGTGAAGCAGCAACAGCTACCTTGGCTGCCACGGTGGAGGACTATCGCGATGTTTTGGTGAGCCTGAGCGCCGAGGTGGCTAAAAATTATATCGATCTGCGAGCAGCCCAAGAACGAGAACGCATCGCCCGGCAAAATATCCAACTCCAAGAACAGACCCTGCATCTCACCCAGGAACGATATACAACTGGTCTAGGTAATGCTCTGGAGGTGGCCCAGGCACAAACCCAACTGGCGCTGCTCCAGGCACAACTTTCCCCTCTGCTGACTTTAGCTGCAAAATCGGCACATCAGTTGGCGTTCTTATTGGCAAAACAACCCCAAAGCCCTTCCTGGCTTTCAATGGCCGCACTCCCGCAACCACCACCGCGCCTGCCCGCAATACTCCCCTCCGAACTGCTGCGTCAACGGCCGGATATCCGTAGTAGCGAGCGTCAACTGGCTTTTGCCAGTGCCGAAGTCGGCGTGGCCACAGCAGATCTCTTTCCCCGCTTTTCTCTTGCAGCCCTTATTGGCGTGCAGAGTACCGATCTCCAACAACTGGTCACCTCAGGAAGCCGCTATTGGACCCTGGGCCCGACCATCCAATGGACACTCTTTGACGGTGGCCGTAGACGGGCCAGCCTGGAAGCCGGTCAAGCCCGTTTAGACCGGGCAAGACTGAGTTATGAAAAAACAGTGCTCAATGCACTCAAAGAGGTTGAAGACGCGTTGGTCAACTTGGATCGGGAACAAAACACCAAGTCTCGGCTCGACGAGGCGGTGCGCTCATCCCGCCATGCTACCGAGCTTTCCCAGTACCAGTACAAGGCAGGGCTGAACACCTTCCTCAACGTCCTGTTGGCCCAGGCAACCCTAGCCCAGACAGAAGATAAACTTGTGCAAAGCAATCAGAGCCTGTCTTTGGCCATGATTGCTCTCTACAAGGCCATGGGAGGCGGTTGGCACAATGCGACAACCCCACGTCCTTTTAAGCACACCTCCCCCCCAAGTCCATCGAGGCTTTCTACACGCACCCATGAATAAAATTTCTGCGATCCAATCATTGCCTCTTTTTTTTACACAAAATCGGCGCCTCGCCTGGATAAATACCGCCAAAGCTGCGCCGATCATCCTCCTTTTCCTGCTCCTTTTGGCTGGTTGCTCTCAGGAGAAGAAAGAAGAAAAAAAGGGGGGAAAAAATCGAGCGGCCATTCCGGTAAGCACGGTGCTCAGTACAACCCAGACGATCCCAGTTGAAATTACTGCAACCGGCCATGTGGAAGCCTTGAATACAGTAGAAATTCGTTCCCAGGTGACCGGGGTTCTCCAAACCGTCCATTTTGTGGAAGGTCGGCAAATCAAGTCTGGAGATCTGCTCTTTTCCATTGATCCCCGGCCATTTGCCGCCGATGTTGCCAAAACCGAAGCTCTCTTGGCCAAGGACAGAGCAGACCTTGAAAATGCCCGGCGTGATTTGGCACGCTATAAACCTGCCGCAGCCAAGGGATTGGTGTCCGAGGAGCAGGCCGACCAGGCCCTAACCAAGGTTGCCACCCTAAGTGCTGCGATCAAGGCGGATCAGGCGGCAGTTGAAAGCGCCAAGCTTTCCCTAGGGTTCTGTTCGATTAGAGCGCCTTTTACCGGTCGCACCGGCGAATTGCTCAGCGATCAAGGCAATCTGATCAAGGCCAATGCCGATAACCCCATGGTCACCATCAACAGTACCGATCCTATTCTGGTTAGCTTTACCCTGCCGGGTCGATATCTTCAGTCAATCAGGACCTATCAAAAGCAGCAGCCAATTCGCGTCTTTGCCGAACAAAATGCACCGCAGCAATCAGTGAGCGGTCAACTGGTCTTTATCAATAATACGATTGATCCCTCCACCGGGGTGATCCGGCTCAAGGCAAAGTTTGCCAACGAAGAACAATCCCTTTGGCCGGGCCAATTGATCGGTGTTCGTCTTCATCTTACCGACAAAAACGATGCGCTGGTCGTTCCTTCCCAGGCGGTTCAGGTAGGCCAACAGGGCTCCTATCTCTTTGTCATCAGGCCGGATCAGAGTGCGGAATACCGCGGAGTAACCCTGGGGATGCAATACAGGCAATACACGGTTATTGAGCGTGGACTTAAGGTGGGCGAAAAGGTGGTCACCGACGGCCAGATGCTGCTTGAAAACGGGAGCAAGGTTACGGAACGCGCCCCGATCACGGGGAATCAGGAGTCGAAACAACCATGACCGGCATTTCCGACCTCTTTATCCGCCGGCCGGTGATGACCGTGCTCATCATGTTGAGCATCCTGATTGCGGGTCTCATCGGGTACAGGCAGTTGGCGGTTTCCGACCTGCCCAACGTCGACTTCCCCACCATCGTGGTCTATGCCAATCTGCCCGGCGCCAGCCCGGATACCATGGCCTCAACCGTGGCCACGGTGCTGGAAAAGCAGTTTGCCACCATTAGCGGTATCGATTCGATGAGTTCGGTAAGCAGTACCGGCGCAACCCAGATCACGCTCCAGTTTTCGCTTGAGCGCAACATCGATGCCGCAGCTCAGGATGTACAGACCGCCATTTCCCTGGCAGCGCGCCGGCTTCCCGATGACATGCCTTCGCCGCCCTCTTTTCGTAAAACCAACCCGGCGGTCGATCCGATACTCTATCTTTCCCTCAGCAGTCCGATCCTGCCGCTCTCTCTGCTTGATCAGTACGGCGAGATCATGAGCCAACGGATCTCAATGATCAACGGCGTGGCCCAGGTAACGCTGCGCGGATCGCGTAAGTACGCAGTACGGGTACAGCTTGATCCGCGGAAACTCAAAGGCTTTGACCTTGATCCAGAGGAAGTGTCCAAGGCGATCAGTGGCCAAAACGCCAACCTGCCCATGGGTCAACTGGTGGGCTCGCACCGCAATCTTACCCTGCAGGCGAACGGTGAACTCAAGGTTGCCGAGCAGTACCGGGATGTGGTGGTGGCTGTGCGCGACAACCATCCGATCAAACTCTCTGAGATCGCCACGGTCATTGACAGTGTCGAAGACGATCAGTCCGGTGCCTGGTTTTACACCTCCACCACCACCGCTCAGGCCATCTTTCTCGCCATTGAAAAGCAACCGGGCATGAACACCATTGAGGTTGCTGAAGCGGTAAAAGGGCTGATCCCAAAACTAACCGAAGGACTGCCGGCTTCGATCCGGCTCGATGTACTCCGCGACGGCAGCACCGCAATCAAGGATTCGGTGAAGGATATCCAATTCACCCTCCTGCTGACTCTGGTTCTCGTGGTGTTGGTGATTTTTTTGTTTATCCGTAACCTCAGCGCCACCATCATCCCCAGTCTGTCCCTGCCAATGTCGCTCATCGGCACCTTTGCGGTGATGTATCTCCTTAATTACAGCCTCAACAACATGTCGCTGATGGCGCTGACGCTGTCGGTGGGGTTTGTGGTCGATGATTCGATCGTGGTGCTGGAAAATATTGTCCGCCACATGGAAATGGGCAAGTCCAGGATGCAAGCCGCCTTGGATGGCGCTCGCGAAGTGGGATTTACCATCATTTCCATGACCCTGTCGCTGGTGGCGATTTTCATTCCCCTGCTCTTTCTCACCGGCGTTATGGGCCGGCTCTTCCGCGAATTTTCCGTGACCATCGGCGTGGCGGTCCTGATCAGCGGCGTGATCAGCCTTACCCTGGCCCCTATGCTCAGCAGCCGCTTTCTCCGCGAAGCCAAGGCAAATGGGCACGGCCATGGACGGCTGTTCCAACTCACCGAGGCAGGGTATACCTGGATGGTCAATCTCTATGACCGCAGCCTGCAGGTGGTCCTGCGCCATCGCCGCATCACCATGTTTTTTTCCCTTGGCATCCTTGCCCTCACCGCCTACCTCTTCGTGATCATCCCCAAGGGGTTTATCCCGGCAGAGGACCGCGCCTTCATCATCGCCTCGGTCAAGACCGATCAGGGCATCTCTTGGGCTAACCTGGTCGAGCATATGCAGGAACTGGCGGAAATAGCCCGCAAGGATGTCAATATCGATCGGTTCATGGTCAGCACCAACTCCGGCGGCCGGCTGATCATCATTCTCAAGCCGCGTGCCGAGCGGCAACTGAGCGCCGATGAGGTCATTGCTGAATTACGCCCCAAGCTCAATGCGGTGCCCGGTGTCCGCGCCATGCTGGTCAACCCCTTGCCGGTCACCATCGGCGGGCGTCGCTCACGCAGCCTCTACCAACTTACCCTGGGTGGGGCCAATCCCGACCAACTCTATGCGGTTTCCCGGAGGATCGAACAGGTCATGCTTGACATCCCGGGCCTGGTGGATGTTTCCAGTGATCTGCAGATGGATAATCCGGAACTCTATGTGGATATTGACCGCGACCGGGCCCTGATGCTTGGGATCACTCCGGAAAAGATCGAAAACACCCTATACGGCGCCTACGGCAACCGTGATATTTCCACCATTTTTGCCGCCAATGATCAATACAGTGTTATCGTCGAGTTTGAAAAACGATTTCAGATCGATGCCAGTTCCCTGGACCTGCTCCACATCCGCTCAAGCCAGGGCCCGTTGGTTCCTCTCTCCACCGTGGCCAGCCTCCGGGAACGATTAGGTCCGCTTTCCATCAACCATTCCGGCCAGTTGCCCTCGGTGACCATTTCGTTCAACATCAAACCAGGCTTTGCCCTGAGCCAGGTACTTGGTGAGGTTCAAGAGCAGGCCAGTGATATGGTCCCCACAGGCATCTCTGCTGCTTTTCAGGGAAACGCCCAGCAATTCCAGGATTCCCAGGCCAGTATGGGCTGGCTCCTGGCCTTGGCGATTGTGGTCATCTATATTGTCCTGGGTATCCTCTATGAGAGTTTCATCCATCCCCTGACCATCCTTACCGCCCTACCCTTTGCCGGATTCGGCGCTCTGATCACCCTTCTGATCTTTAAGATTGAGCTCTCAGTTTATGCCTTTGTCGGTATTATCATGCTCATCGGCCTGGTGAAGAAAAACGGCATCATGATGATCGACTTTGCCATCACGGCTCAAGCAGAAGGCATGGACCCGGTAACGGCCATCCATCAGGCCTGTGTCATTCGGTTTCGTCCGATCATGATGACTACCATGTCGGCGCTGATGGCCGGTATCCCGATAGCCCTTGGCTATGGCGCAGGAGCGGAATCGCGGCAACCGCTCGGGTTGGCCGTGGTCGGCGGCCTGTTTTTCTCCCAAAGCCTCACCCTCTATGTGACCCCGGTGTTCTATCTGTATATGGAAAAATTGCAACAGCGACTGCGCAACAAAAAAGGCCGGACAACTTAGGTCCGGCCTTCTCGCAACAAAAACGAGGAAACAGCTGGTTATCAGCTCGGCATGGAACCGCATTCCCCATCAACTCCGGCTGCCGCCTCAATAGGCATTTGAATGACAAAGGTGGTCCCCTCACCCAGCACGCTCTCTACAGTCAGGGTGCCAGCGTGTTTTTTGCTGACCACGTCGTGGGCTATAGCCAGCCCCTGACCGGTTCCCTTGCCTACAGTTTTGGTCGTAAAGAAGGGATCAAAAATCCGGCTGATGATTTTTTTGGGGATGCCAGTGCCGCTATCGCTGATGCGGATTTCAACCATCTCCCCAATCTGCCGGGTGGCAATGCTGATCACCCCCTTCTCCTTTTCGCCGCTTGCATTTATTTTTGCTTCAATGGCATGGACCGCGTTGACGAGAATATTGAGAAAGACCTGTCCCAGTTCATCGGCTAGGCTGGAAACCATCGGTAAATCAGGGACAAGATCGGTGTGTACGTCGGCGACGTATTTCCACTCATTGCTGGTAACAATGACTGTGGTCTCAATGAGTTTATTGATATCATTCTTAATTTTCTCTTTGCTGCTCGGATGCGAGAATTCTTTCATCGCCTGGACGATAGATGCTATCCGCTTGACCCCCTCTTTGGTCTGTTTAATTGCCGCGGGAATCTCCGCCTCAAGATATTCCCAGTCGATCTCAGCAAGTAATCCCATCACAATAGATTTAGTAAAAGATATGGTGTCGCCTTGTGCATGTGCCACCTGGCGGGTCAGCAGGTGGATCAACCGCTGTATCCCTTCAAATGACTCACCAAGAAATTCGACATTGGACCCGATAAATTGGGTAGGGGTGTTGATCTCGTGGGCAATACCGGCGGCCAATTGCCCGACCGATTCCAGTTTATTGGCTTGAATCAGTTGAGACTGGGTGACCTGCAATTCCTTAAGCGCCTTTTGCAGGGCTTCCCCCTGCTGACGCAAATGTTCGGTCTTTCGATGGACCACCCGTTCAAGGGCAAGGTTTTGTGTGAGCAATTCCATTGAGGAACCGCCACTGGCGTATTGCTGCTCCACTGTATCCATCAAAATCTGAATGGTCTTTGCTTGAGCCATGAGTTTGGCGTGCAAGGTAGCCAGGTAGTCTTCCTGCCTATTCATGGTCATTTTCCCAGGGCTACGCCGGTAAAGGTCTGGTTTACATGGAGTGAATTAAATTGCTCGCCATAGGTACTGAAACCAAAAACCCGATTTCGGGCCATCAGCTGACCAATCTCAGCATCTATGCCTCGTTCCTCCATTTCCAATCGCCTTAAAATGCAGTCACAACCCAAGATAACTACCGGTTCACCGATCTCCTCGCGGACCTGATCAAAGCTGTATTGCAGTGATGCCGCCGCAGATTGCCCCTGACCAATAGTGAGCACCAACCCCTTATCGATGGCACAGTAGAATCTAAGACTCCCATCTGCTTCCACCCCGGCAATCGATCGAACAAAGAACTCGTTACCGATACGTAACATGAGGGGATATCGTGAAAAGACAGAGGCATTTAACGCATCTTCCGCTACCCCTATCAGGTCGGCATAGGCCTTGACGGCCGGTTCGCCATTAATCTCACGCACCAATCGCTTCTCCGGCTCGGCTTCTGTGATCACGAGCCTTTTTTCAGTGGGTTCGAAATGCTGGTGCTTAAACACGGTAAAGGGCAAAGAGGTCATACACAAGGTAAAGACCGCGGCATTTTGCAGCAGCCGGCCATCATGGTACACAAAGGTTTGTTGAAAACGGAGCATGTCTCCGGCAGAACCTCCGACGATGGGTACATCTCCCAGTGCCCGATAAAGCGAAGCGCTCAACGTCTCTTCCCGGGCAGCGAGGCCGTCGACCAATAGTAATCCAAAAGCCTGCATTTTAGAGAAGTGCATTCGATCCTGGACATCGGCAGCGATCACCTCAATTTGTTCCGTCAGGTTATCCAGGGGATGAATCAAATAAGGAACTGCTTGCAAATGAGCACTGGTAAGACACAAACCACTGATACCGCCTAACTGAAATCCAAGAGATGTCAATTGACCAGCCGAGGAACAGCCGACGACCGGGCCGGAATATTGCTGCAGAGCGTGGCAGAGTTGCTCGCGGTCATACGCTTCGGAAAAATAGACCAGAGTCAGGCTTGCATCCGCTTGGGGACATTGGTTGAAAAGCTCCCTGGTCGCAGTTTCGGCATCCGGTGCAGCGGACGATCCTTGGCAAACGGTTATACGTGTGAGTTGGGACTCTGTACCGGGCATAATTTCCATAACCTCCGATGAATAACCCAAAGGGGCAAAGACGGAAGAAAAGCGCAACCAACACAATATTAAAAAAGACGTGCAGTTTTACTTCGCTGGATGAATATGGGCGATTTCACATGACGGTGAAAATAACAGTGGTCACCTCGGTCGGCAGCAACGAAAATGACGTTACGCGCTTCGTAACATACGGTTATTGCTCTGCGCATTTTTTTGCTCAAAACTTTTTCACGAATCCCTTAAACGTGATGGATCTTAAAGCAAAAAAGTACGGGATCAGGTGATTAATAAACAGAGTAGCCCATCATAAGGGGAAAGTGAATGTGATTTGCGAAAGAATTGCGCAAATACATCCAGGCAGCCATTTGCTGCCTGGAGTACGGGGAAATCTGGTATGCAACTTAAACCGAAAGGCCTTCAGGGACTGGAGAACGAAACATATGAAAAATTGTTTTCACCACAATCGGGCCGTGCCGTTTGATATCGACCAGCTCCGGATTCATCACCCAGTTGGCAATTAGGCCGTGAATCAGGGAAAAAAGGGTTACCGTTCCCATTTGCACATCAAACTCGCAGGGAACCTGACCTCGGCGGATAGCGTTGCGAAAGACGAGTTGCAACCCTTGGTACCGTTCCCGCCGCAGTTGGTCATGACGTTGCCGGATGGCTTCGGTGTCTTTGCTGCGATCGCCTTCGTCAAAAAGAATGCGAAAAAGCTGCTGTTGCAGGGGATCATCCACCATCCCGGCAAAAAAAGAGATATAAAGTTCCTCAAGTTTTCCCAGAGGATCGGGCTCATCCATGCGTTCACTGGCCTCGGTCAATGGCGCGTAAAATTCCAGCACATGTTCCCACAGGGAATTGAGCAGATCAGCCTTGTTGTTAAAGTGCCAGTAGATAGCCCCACGGGTCACCCCAGCCTCTTGGGCTATATCGGTTAGAGAAGCATTGGCCACTCCATGTTGAGCAATGACGCGAACCGCAGCATCAATGATATTTCTGCGCGTTTCCAGAGCTTCTTCTTTTGTTCTGCGTGCCATCGTCCCCCCTTACAATGCTTGGCTACTCGCATCGACTGCAAGGGTTCGCTCCTTCCAACCTCCGCCCAAGACCTTATACAGATTGATCCGATTAAGTCGTTGGGTCAGTTGTAAGGTGAGACAGCTTTGACGGGCAGTATAGAGTGAGCGCTGGGCATCGAGCAAGGTTAAAAAGCTATCCAAGCCTTGTTGGTACCGTTCTTTGGCGAGGGTGTAATACTCCTGATTAGCCGCCAGATTGGCCTTTTGCGCCACCAGTTGGCGATCATATGTCTCTCCGGCCACCAGTGCATCGGCCACCTCGCGAAAGGCGGTCTGTATGGCTAACTCATAATTGGCAACCGATATATCCTTGCTGATCTTGGCCACATCCAGTTCGGCCTGAAGACGACCGGCAGTAAAAATCGGCAGATTGATACTCGGGGTAAAAAGCCAGGCCCCTGAGTTGCTATCAAAAAGGTTGGAGAGATCACCGCTAATCTTTCCTGCACTGGCAGTAAGACTGATACTGGGGAAAAAAGCGGCACGGGCAGCACCGACTTGGGCATTGGCGCCTTTAAGCGTATGTTCAGCAGCCTGGATATCCGGTCGCTGCAACAAAAGAGCAGAGGAGAGTCGCGCTGGCGGCATGGCCAGTGCAACCTGGTCATTGACACCTCGGTCGCCACTTTTCAGATGGGGCAAGGAGGCGCCGGTGAGCAGGCCAAGGTTGTTGACATCCTGGGCAACTTGCCGCTGATACAGGGCTAAATTGGCCCTGGCGGTCTCAAGGCTGGTCCGTGCCTGGGCCAGATCCAGCTGGGTTGACATACCTTCGTTGGCCCGTTGCTCAACCAGTTGGTAGGATTCCTCTTCGGTTTGTTTGGTATCTTCGGTAATAGCCAGCAATTCTTTATCCGTCAACCAGGTCAGGTAAGCACCGGCGACTTCGGCCACCAAACTGATACGGGCGCTCCGATGAGTTTCTTCCATGGCCAGATACTGCTCAAGCGCCTGATCTTTCAAACTGCGCACACGGCCAAAGAAATCCAGCTCGTAGGAAGAGATTCCCACGGAAGCCGAATAGCTTTCAAGGGTAACGTGATTGCTGCCGCTGTAAGTTCGCTGCTTGGTCCCGGATCCCGATCCGCTAATGCTTGGAAACAGAGCGGAGCGCTGAATCCGATACTGTGCCTGATAGCTGGCAATGTTAAGTGCGGAAACACGAAGGTCACGGTTATTGGAGAGCGCCGTTTCGATAATAGTCTGCAGCTGCGCATCAGTAAAAAAATCACGCCAGCCAAGCTCAGCCCCAACCACCGGAGTGGCTGGGGTGGCACCTGATTGTACGGCAAGACCAGGGACCGAGGGGAGTTGCCCCGCAACCGGCATATCCGGCCGGGTATACTCGGGGGCTATGGCACAACCGCCTAACAGGGCAATGAGGGCCGAAGCAACAATATGTTTAGATGCTGAGGTAAACATCTCATACCTCCGATTCAGGGGCGGTGTTTTCCACCAGCGCCCTTTTGGTTTTAAAAATCCGTAAGACCGTCACGAAAAAGAGCGGAATAAAAACAATAGCCAGAATAGTGGCGGAGAGCATACCACCAAGGACACCAGTACCGATGGCATGGCGACTATTGGCCCCGGCACCGCTACTGATTGCCAACGGTAAAACACCGAGCATAAAGGCCATGGAGGTCATGAGAATTGGCCGCAACCTGAGACGACAGGCACTGACCGTAGCCTCAATCAAGTCTTTCCCCTTATCATAACGCCGCTTGGCAAACTCAACGATGAGGATGGCATTTTTGGCTGACAAACCGATGGTGGTCAATAAACCGACCTGGAAATAGACATCATTTTCCATTCCACGAAAGTATGCAGCGGCCAGTGCCCCTAGAATACCGAGCGGGATGGCGAGAATAACTGAAAACGGAACCGACCAGCTTTCATAAAGTGCGGCCAGACAGAGAAAAACAACCAGGATTGAAATGGCGTACAAGGCCGGAGCCTGGGCACCTGCCTGCTGTTCCTGAAAGGAGGCGCCGGTCCACTCGTAACCGATACCTGCAGGCAACTGCGATACCAAATCCCCTACGATTTTCATCGCATCACCACTGGATTTTCCCGAGGCGGCCTCGCCCACAATTTCCACCGAAGAATTCCCATTAAACCGTTCCAAACGGGGGGATCCATAACTCCAGTGTCCTGAGCTGAAGGTGGTAAAGGGAACCATTTCACCACCGCTGTTACGCGCATACCAGAGATTCAAATCCTCCGGCTGCATGCGGTACGGGGCATCAGCCTGCACATACACTTTCTTCACCCTTCCCTGGTGGACGAAATCATTAACATAATTCGAACCCCACGCAGTAGACAAAGTGGTATTGATATTTCCGACCGTTATTCCTAAAGCCATGGCCTTTTCGAAGTCGATATCCACATTGTACTGTGGCGTATCTTCCATACCATTGGGACGAACGCGGACCAAATTGGGGTTTTTTGCAGCCAGACCGAGGAACATATTTCGCGCCTCAATCAGTTTCTCATGGCCAAGTCCTGCTCGGTCCTGAAGGTAAAAATCAAACCCGGAAGATGAACCAAGCGAAGGAATGGAGGGCAGGTTAAATGGAAAAACCATGGCATCTTTAATCCCAGCAAATGCACCCATGGCACGGTGGATGACCGCGAAAACCGATTGATCTTCTCGTTTCCGCTCGCTCCAATCGCGCAGCTGGGCAAAAACCATCCCCATGTTCTGGCCAGTACCGGCAAAACTGAAACCTGCTACAGTAAACGCCGATTTAACGTTTTCTTTGTCTTCAACCAAATAATGGTCACGGACCCGATCCAACACATCCTGGGTGCGGTTAAGCGTCGCACCGGTGGGCAACTGGACCATGGTCAGGAATACGCCCTGATCTTCTTCCGGGAGAAAAGAGGTCGGCAGTTTTGTAAACAAGAAGGCCATGCCGCCAATAAGCAGCAGGTAGATCAGGCCAAATCGACCGGTTCGTTTCAGCACATAGCTGACACTATTGCGATACCCATCGGCACTTCGTTCAAAACTGCGGTTGAACCAACCGAAAAAACCTTTTTTTTGCCCATGGTTT